>JAYTUG010000557.1:0-14761 GCA_043744695.1 Gemmataceae bacterium | reverse complement strand
CGGGCCGGGATGGTCGTCGGGGCGGGCAGCACGTCGTACCAGTTGATGAAGTCGCTGACCGACCGCCTGCCGGTGATGCTCTGCCCCCGCTGGCTCACGACGGCGACCCAGCCCATCGCCGTGGACGACGTGCTGGCCTACCTGCTCGCCGCCAGGGAGTTGCCTGCGGGCGAGAGCCGCACGTTCGAGATCGGCGGCACGGAGGTCGTGACCTACGCCGACCTGATCCGGGAGTACGCCCGGCAGAAGGGGCTGCGGCGGTGGCTGATCTTCGTCCCGGTCCTGACGCCGTACCTGTCCGGCCTGTGGCTGGCCCTGGTGACGCCCGCCGCCTACGAGGTCGGTCGGCACTTGATCGAGGGGCGAAAGAACCCCACCGTGGTAAGGGACAAGACGGCCCTGGAGGTCTTCAAGATTCACCCGATGGGGGTGAAGGAGGCCATTCGGAATGCCATCGCCAGCACGACCGAAGCGGTCGCTACCCGTTCATCGCCGTGATCGACAGTTGCAGCACGGTCGCAATCGACACCCACACGAAGTACGGCAGTTGGGCCACGGCGACCCAGCGGGAGTGCGGCCAAACGGCGACCACGCACCAGACGAGCGTGGCCCACACGATGAGAATGTCCGCCGCCGCCAGCGGGACGCTCCGCAGCCCGGCGAAGATCGGCATGAACAACAGGTTCGCCACGAGGTTGACGGCGAAAGGCAGCGCCACCCGCCAGGGCAGCTTCCTGCGGAATGCCCACACGAAGACGAACCCGAAGCTGATGAGGATGATCGGGTAGAGACACGTCCAGATCAGACTGATGGTCGCCGGGGCGGGTGTCCACGTCGGCTTTGCCAGCGAGTCGTACCATTCGATCCAGGTCATGATTACTTCTTGTTGAACTCGGCGTAGAACTCCCTCGCCTTGGCGAGCAGTTGGCCCTCGGTGGTGTGGTGGGCGTCCACGACGACCGATCCGACGACCTTCCCGGCCACGTCCGGGTGGTGGTCCGTCAAGTCGGCGAGCAACTGCTCCATCGCACTGCTCCGGCCCGTGCCGCTCCCGAACACCAACACCTGTTCGGCCCCCCGCAGCGTCTTGGCGACCGCCTCGTAGTAGCTCTTGCGTTCGGGCGGGCGCTTGCCGTCCGTCCACTCGTGGGCGGAATGCAGGTGCTTCCCGTACCCGTGCGGGTCATAGGGGACGATCCGCTGCGGGACGGAGCCGTGGACCTCGGTGCGGTAGACCCGTGCTTCTTGGTGGTCGATGACCACGAGCAGGTGCGGCGCACCGCTCTCGTCCGCTTTCGCCATGATCCGATCCTCCGGATGTCCAGGGCATCACGCCCATTGTACCGTTCTGCCCGGTTTCGACCGATTGATCCGGGAGCGGGCAGACGGCGACTTGGCCGCTTCCCCTCACTCGACCTCCATCTTCCCGACGAGTTCGTCGGCGAGCGCCTGGAAACCCCTGGCGTACCGGGTCGCCACGGTCCTCCAGTACCCCCGGACGTAGGGCTTCTTGAAGAAGTGGAGGAGGTTCTGCTCCCACCCGTCCCAATCCTCCGTCTCCAGCAGGTTCAGCCGGGTGTGGTGCTTGTAGATTTCCTCGAAGAAGGTGAAGCCGAGTTCGCACATGCGGTGCAGCTTCGACCGCTGCTGCGGGGAGTCCACTTCCGGGTACGGGGTGTCGAGCAGGTCGTACTCCAGGGAATGCTCGAACACGAAGCGGTTGAACGAGTCGAGGCGGGCGTAAAGCTGGGCGTCCGTCGAGGCGATGATGTTCTTCTGCACCAGTTCAGATTGGGTGCGCAGCAGGTAGAACTGCCGCAGCACGACGATCAGGGCGATGAAGGTTCCCAGCCCGCCGATCCCGGTGCAGACCCGATGCACCACTTCCAGCCACGGGGACACCGGCCCGCCGGTCCCGGCCCCCACCAGCGGGTGGAGCGTGAGGCCGAGGGCGAGGCCCAGAACGAGGCCGAACGCCAAAATCATGAGGGAGGAGCGGTTCATCCGAGTCTCGGTTGGGGGAGCGTCCCTCGACGGCACGGCGACGACGATGGCCGGAAGGCGGGCAAGGGTTGATTACGGAAACGCCGCCGCTCAAGATCGCCCTGGTCAGCCATCGCCCCGGACGTGATGTTCTCGTCCGGGGCGTCCTCATCGGCGTCGAAACCGCCCACGACGGCCTGCGAACGCCTTCACGCCCTCGAACCAGAGGATGCTCAGGACACCACCCGTGAAGCAGATCGCAAGGTCGTCGGCGTGCAGCGTCGAGAAGTGGAACAGGTCACGCAGGAACGGGACGTAGAGGACGAGGGCTAGGAAGAACAGCGTCCCGCCGAACACCCACCACAGCGCCGGGTTCGGGGAGGACAGGGTGGACAGGATCGTGCGGGACCACGAGCGGTTGGCGAAGATCAGGCCGAGGTTGGCGATGACGAGCGTGGCGAAGCACAGGGCGATGGCGTCCCCCTGGTCCTGCCAGCCCAGCAGCGCCGTCAGGTACACCGCCAGTACGATCAGCAGGACGCTCGCCCCCTGGAGCAGCCCCAAGCCGAGCAGCCGCCAGCCGAACAAGGACTCGCCACCCTTCCGGGGTGGCCGTCGCATCACGTCGGCCTCCTCCGGCTCGGCCTCGAACACGACCGAGCAGGCCGGGTCGATCACCAGTTCCAGGAACAGGATGTGGACCGGCAGCAGGGCCAGCGGCCAGCCGAACAGCACCGGCAGGAGCGACATCCCGGCAATCGGCACATGCACCGCCACGATGTAGGTCATCGCCTTCTGGAGATGGTCGAATATCCGCCGTCCCATGCGGACGGACTTGACGATGGAGGCGAAGTCGTCGTCCAGGAGGACCAGGGAGGCGGCTTCACGGGCCACGTCCGTCCCCCGCCCGCCCATCGCTATGCCGATGTGGGCCGCTTTCAGGGCCGGGGCGTCGTTCACCCCGTCGCCCGTCATGGCGACGACCTCCCCGTTGGCCTTGAGCGCATTCACCAGCCGCAGCTTTTGTTCCGGGACCATCCGGGCGAAGACGTTGACGGTCTGCACCCGCCGCCGCAGTTCGGCCTCGTCCAGCTTTTCCAAATCGGGGCCGGTGATGATCTCGTCCACGGGCTTGATACCGGCCTGCCGGGCGATGCTCCGGGCCGTGGTCGGGTGGTCGCCGGTAATCATCACGACCCGGATGCCCGCCGTGTAGCACTCCTCGACGGCGGCGGGGACGGTCGGGCGTACCGGGTCGGCCAGACCGACGAGGCCCAGGAACTCGAAGGTGAAGTCGTGCTGGTCGCCCGGCAACTTCTGTTGCCGGAACACGCCCCTGGCGACCCCCAGCACACGCAGGCCGTCCCCGGCCATCCCCGCAACCTGCTCGTCCATCGCCCCCGTGCGTTCGGCGTTCAGGTGGCACAGGTCGGCGACGGCTTCCGGCGCACCCTTCGCCGCCAGGACGTACTCCAGGCCGGTCGGCGACCTCCAGACGTGGGACATCGCCAGCAGGCCGGGCGACAGGGGGTACTCCCGCTCCATCCTCCAATCGGCGTGCAGGTGTTCGGTCTGGGCGAGACGGGCGTTGCCGAGGTCGTGGAACGCCTTCTCCATCGGGTCGAACGGGTCACGTTGACTCGCCAGGATTCCGAACTCCACGACCTCGTGGAACTCCTCCGGCAACGCCTGAACCGCCTCTTGTTCGACATCCAGTACCGCTCCGCCCACGGCCAGCTTGCGCACCGACATGCGGTTGACGGTCAGCGTGCCGGTCTTGTCCACGCACAGCACGGTCGCCGAGCCGAGGGTTTCGATGACGGGCGGACGGCGGGCCAGCACGTTGACCTTCGACAGCCGCCACGCACCCAGGGCGAGGAATATGGTCAGGACGACCGGGAACTCTTCGGGCAGCATCGCCATCGCCAGGGTGATCCCGGCCAGGAACCCCTGGAGCCAGTCGCCCCGGCTCAGGCCGTAGAGGACGACCACGGCGGCGCACAAGAGAAGGCCCAGGACGGCGACACGCCGCACGAGCCGTCCGACTTCTTCTTGCAGGCGGGTTCCCTCGATTTGCACCCCTTGCAGGGCTTTGCCGATGCCTCCCATCTCGGTGTGGAGGCCGGTTGCCCGGACCTGGGCGACCCCCTGCCCCTGGACCACGAGCGTACCGGAGAACACGAAGGGGAGGTCTTCGCCGCCCGGACGGGTCATCCCCCGCACCCGGTCCCAGGCCACCTTCCTGACCGGCACGGATTCGCCGGTCAGCAGCGACTCGTCCGTGGACAGGTTGTTGCACGAGAGGACGACGGCATCGGCGGGAACCCGGTCGCCTTCGGCAAGTACGAGGAGGTCGTCGGGGACGACCTCCCGGCCAGCAATGCGCTTGCGTTCGCCGCCCCGGACGACGAGCGCACGGGGGCTGGACAGGTCACGCAGGGCCTCCAGCGCCCGCTCCGTCTTCCGCTCCTGGTAGAGCGTGATGCCCAGCACGACGAAGACGAAGCCGAGGAGCATCAGGGCTTCCTGCACGTCGCCCAGGATCAAGTAAATCGTGCCGCAGGCCAAGAGCAGGAGGAACATCGGCTCCCGGACCACATCCCAGGCGGTCGCAAAAATGCTGCGACTCTTGGACGAGGGAAGTTCGTTGTAGCCGTGCTGCTGCAAGCGAAGGGCGACTTCCACTTCCGAAAGGCCGGGCAAAGTGTCAATACCGGGCTGCGTGTTCATTTAACGACCCTTGGAGCTACTGGCCGACAACAACCGGGCCGAGTTCATGATGAAAACGAGTTCCGAGGAGACGTGGATGAAGGCCGCAAGAAGCGGATTGAGGAAGCCAAACGCCGCCAGCCCCATGCCAACGCTATCCACGAGCATCGTCCCGGCGAAGTTGAACAAGATGATGCGGCGGCAACGGCGAGCGATCCGCAGCGTCTCCACGAACTTCAATAGGTCGTTCCCCAACAGCACTACGTCGGCGCTCTCACGGGCTACGTCGGTCCCGGACCCCATCGCAACGCCGACGTTCGCCTGCGTGAGTGCTGGGGCATCGTTGATGCCGTCACCGATCATGACGACCTTCTTGCCCATCGCCATTAACGACTCGATGCGGGCTACCTTCTCGTCGGGGAGCAGTTCGGCCTCTACTTGGTCAATGCCCAACTGCTTGCCGATTGCCTTGGCGATGGCTGCTGCGTCTCCGGTCAGCAGGATTGTTCGCAGGCCCATCTTCCGCAGTTCGGCCACGGCCTGTACTGACTCGGCCCGCAGTGCGTCAGCGATGTGGAGCGACCCCAGCAACCGTCCACGGCGGGCCACCAACACTTCGGATGCGTGATCGGGGGAAGCCGCCAAGGCCGTAGTGTCGATGCTTTGCAGTGCCAGGAAGCCCCGGTTGCCGACGACGATCTGCTCGCCGCCCACGGAACAGGCGATGCCTTTGCCGGGAACATACTCAAAATGTTCCGGTTCAGTGACACCGAGGGACAACTTTCCTGCCTTCTCCAAGATCGCTTTGGCAAGGGGATGTTCGGAGGGCCACTCGGCAATCGCTGCCACTTCCACCTCAGCTTCCGCAGTGACGCCCGGACAGGGAAACACATCGGTAACTTCGGGGTTGCCGAGCCTTGATTTCTGTCGTCACACCCCCCACGTTGGACAAATGCGTGCTGCGGCAAAAGATCAAGAAGGTCTTTGTTGGCTCGCCGCCCCCGGCCAACGGTCAGCCCTTCCAGTACCTCGGCGATGAGAACAAACAGGACAATGACCAGAGCGGTGAAGAACTCGCCAATCGCCAGGGCCGCACCCAAGGCGATGGTCATGGAGAGTTCCATCGTCATGCGTCGGACGATGAGGTTGGCGACCGCCTCCTTGAAGATCGGATAGCCGCCAAGCAGAGTCGCCACGAGTGCGATCACGTCGAAGCCGACGAAGTGCCGCCAGAGGCCCAGCCAACTGGCGACGCAGGCCAGGGCCACGAGGCCGATCCGCACCAGATCGGCCCGCTCCAGGGTGTGTTCGTGGCCGTGGTCCTCCGGGCCGTGGCGGTCGTGGTCAGGCCCGTCGTCGGGCGGGCCGCTCGTGGCACTGGCCTGGGCCGGTACGGTGGTGTTCTGGTTCATGGTGAACCCCTATCTTGCGAGCCGGTCTATTTCAGGTACGCCTTTACCACGTCGATCAACTCTTGAGCCGCCCTCGACTGCTCGCTCGTGGGCTGCCGGTCGGGGTCAACGACGTGGTGTCGGATGTGGCCCTCGATGACCTCGGCCATCAGCCCGTTGATTGCACCCCGGCAGGCGGCGATGGTGAGCAGGATGGCGGAACAGTCCTGCTCCGCTTCGAGCGCCTTCTCGACGGCGGCGATCTGACCCCGGATGCGGCGGACCCGGTTGAGCAGTTTCTTCTTGTCCCGAACCGTGTGGGCCATGTGATCGGTTCCAGTGCGAAGCAGTCATCCGAGACAACTGTACTATACCCCGGTAGGGTATTTACGGTTGCGCCGGTCGGCAGCGCCCGCCGTGCCGACCGTGAATGAAATACGGCTTCCCGGCGCTTATAACCCGCCTCGAAAGGCGGTTCCGTAAGACCAGGGGCGCTGGCGGAAGTCGGTGGCCTTGAAGTCGAGGGTGTAGTCGAAGAGGGCGCTGCCTCCGGCACGGTGGCTCCTCCCCACACCGCTAAAATTCCCGCCGACCGAGCGACCGACACAGGCAGGACCACGACCATGCCCGTCCACGACCGCACCGCCTTCGAGTCCATCTATGCCGGTCAACCACGCTGGGAAATCGGCAGACCACAAAAAGCATTCATCGACGTGGCGGATCAAATCACGGGGTCGATCCTGGATTCCGGGTGCGGGACCGGCGAAAACGCCTTCTTTTCACCCGCCGAGGCAACAAGATCACGGGCTTCGACTTCCTCGCCGAGCCGATCACGATAGCGAAGCAGAAGGCAGCGGAGCGGGGCCTGACGGCATCCTTCCTGGTCATGGACGCCCTGGCGCTCACGGAGCTACCGGAGGTCTTCGACTCGGCCATCGACAGCGGGCTGTTCCACGTCTTCGGCGATGACGACAGGCGGCTCTACGTCGAGGGGCTGGCATCGGTTCTCAAGCCGGGCGGTCGGCTGTTCTTGCTGTGCTTCTCGGACGCCGAACCGGGCGAACACGGTCCACGGCGGGTGTCACGCAAGGAGATCGAGGACACCTTCGCCGAGGGGTGGGTGGTCGAGTCCATCGAGCCGACCCGGTACGAGGTCCGGCCCGATCCGAAAGACATCTCGTTCAGCCAGGGCGGGCCGAGGGCATGGTTCGTGGTGGTGAGGTTGTCGGGAAGCGGATTGGCTGCCGCTGTCGTCCGAGAACCGCTTCCCGTAAGATAGCCCTCATCCGAGCGTCGAAAAAACCGACCCAACCGACCCGCCCAAAAGCGCCAGGAAATGCGCCAGGAATTCGGTAGAAGTGGAAGAAACGGGGCGAGTCGAGCGAACCAAGAAAAGCCACAAACGACTAAATATCAGGGAGTTGCGGAAATGATACGAATCGGCATTGTAGGTCTAGGCTTCATGGGCCGGATTCACTTTCTCGCCAGCCAGAAACTAATCGGTGCGAAGGTTGCGGCGGTGTGCAGCCGCGATGCCGCCAAGCTCGCCGGCGATTGGAGCAAAACGCGTGGGAACTTCGGCCCCGAGCCGGGACGGGTCGATCTCACTGGCGTGAAGAAATTCACCTCACTCGCGGAGATGCTCGCCGACCCCGAGATCGACCTCGTCGATATTTGTACCGTCAGCGATCAACATGCCCCGATCGCGATTCAGGCCTTGCAGGCGGGTAAACACGTACTCGTGGAGAAGGCCATCGGGCTGACGCCGCTGGAAGCGGACGAGATGCTTGCGGCCGCAAAAACGTCCGGGAAAATGCTCCTGGTCGCGCACGTGCTGCCGTTCTTTCCCGAGTTCGAGTTCGCGGCCGAGACGATCCGCGGCGGCAAGTTCGGCAAACTCCTCGGCGCGCACTTCAAACGCATCATCGCGAAGCCGGACTGGTCCTCGGACATCGCGGACGCGGCCAAGACCGGCGGCCCCGCTGTAGACTTGCACATCCACGACACGCACTTTATCGGTTTGGTCTGCGGTGTGCCGAAGGAAGTCTTTTCGGTGGGAACCATCGAAGGCGGTGCCGTGACTTACCTCACGACGTCGTATCTGTACGGCCCCGGTGGTCCGGCCGTAACCTGCTCCAGCGGTGCGATCTGCATGGGCGGTCGGCCGTTCGTTCACGGGTTCGAGATCTTTCTGGAGAAGGCTTCGCTCCTCTACGATTCCGGTGGCACGGCCCTCACGCTTCTCACGGCAGACGGCAAGAGCGAACTCGTGAACCTTCCCGGGGGCGGCGACGCGCTCGCCGCGTTCACGGATGAAATTCAAGCTGCCGTCGGTGGCGTGACGAGCGGCCAGGAGCCCGACTTGCTCAGCGGCCAACTCGCTCGCGATGCCCTCGTGCTCTGCCACAGCGAGATCGAATCCGTGAAGTCGGGGCGAGTGGTCGCGGTGAAGTAGTCGCCCAAACCTCCAGGCTTCACTAACCGGTACGACCCGCGCCGCCTTAGCCCCGATCTAGCGCGTTAAGCTGCAACGGTTGGCGCGGTCCTGCCGGTCTTGCCGATTTAGAGGGGTAGACGAACCCAGCGAAGTCGGAGGGGCCGGGATGAACGGGACGAAATGGGCGGCGATTATGAACCTGGGGCTTTTGCTCGCCGGAACGGGCTGCGTCACCTGCGGTCACGACGCCTGCAAACCCGTTCTCGAAGCCGGACCGTACTCCGAGGCCTCGATCGGCGAGCGCCGACACGTCTACGTTTTCCTCATCAATGGGCTCGTTCCTTCCGGCACTTCCGGGTTGGAAGGGCTGCGGCTGAAACTCGCCGAACGCGGCTACGAAAAGGTCTATCGCGGCGAGCTTTGCCACACGTGGTGGTTGTGGAGCGAGATGAAGCGCGTTCGTGGTTGCGATCCCGAGGCGCGGTTCGTGCTCGTCGGCTACGGGTTCGGGTGCGGCCCCGCGATCGGACTGGCCAACGATGCGGCCGAGCGGAATATCCCCATCGATTCCGTGGTGCTGCTCGACCCGGCGGGAACCGAGGCCCACTGTCGGGAAGCGGGCCAGACGCTCGTGATCCGCTCGGGTTCAGGTTCGCTCGAAGACCTGGGTAGTCCGCACTCTCCGAGTGCGGCCGCTCGTAGTGAAGAACCTCAAACCCGCACTCGGAGAGTGCGGACTACCAATGGACCTCAAATCTGCGTCGCGGGCTCGGGGCACTTCTCGCTTCCCACGCAGGCTCGCACTGTGGACGCCATCGCGGCGGCGTTGAGCGAATCGGCGGCACGGGTGGAACAACCACTTGCTGCGGAAGAAGCCGAACTTCGGTTTGAAGGTGCTCCGAGTCGGGAGCAGCCGATGGTTCCGCCGGGCACGTCGCCAGAGTGGTTGTTCCTTCACGACCGACTGGGGCCGCACAATTCTCCGCTGTCGCCGCAGCCGGGTTATACGATTCGGTATCGGTAGTCCGCACTCTCCGAGTGCGGAATCCGCTCCCGGAGGGAGCGGACTACCCACTTCCTCCGCGAAGTGACGGCCGCGCTCTTAGGTCCGGAACGTGTTGACCTCATCAGGCCATGACATTGGAAGCTCCTCTCGTGCAATTCCACTTTAGCGAGACGGGGTTCCCCAGGAAGCCCTTCTCGTCACTTCCAGTCCAGCCCGGTGATCGGGCGATCCCATTCGCGGCGGACGATCACCTTGGCATTCGCGCCATCCGAGTCGCAGATCGTGACGCGCGAAGCCCACTGAACGCCTCCAACCGGAACCGGGATGCCGGGCGGTTGGGGAATTACCTCGTGCCACACCAACGCCAGTCGTTTGCCATCCGGAGACCAACAGGCGAAATGGACGCCGTCAACCTCGTCGCCCATCCGGATGACCTTCTCGGAACCGTCCGCGACGGAGACGATGACCGCGCGCCACTTCGCTGGAGCGTCCTTCCGTTCTTCGATTCGCGCGCCGACGACCCGCGTGCCGTCCGGCGAGAATCGCAACCCGTAAAATGACTTCTCCTTCAGGCGCTTCGGCTTCAGCGTTGCCAGGGGCACCAAGTAGGTCTCCACGAGCCCTTGATTCTCGAAATCGGCCGGACGGGAGGTGAGCAGGGTCTTGCCATCCGGAGAAAGGTCCATGATCTGGTGTCCGGTTGGGATGGCCAGCGGGGTTTGTACACGGGTCTTCACATCGAGCGTCCAGCAAATGAGCGGGTACGGCCCGGTCTTGGGAACGGGATCGGTCTCCTTGTCTTTGTCGATGGACGAACCGTAGAGCTTGGTTCCATCGTGCGACCAGACAGCGGATGGCATTCGAATGTTGGCCAGTAAGGGCTCGGTCGGGCCATCCTCAGAGTCGCGATCAAAGACCCAGAGGTGATTGGGCGTATAAGGCCCGACATTTCCTTGTGGAATCGGCCCGAATTTGATGGCGAGGAGTCGCTTCGCATCGAGCGACCATCGTGCGAGCATGAGCGGACAGACGGGCTTCTCGCCGGGGTTGATGGGCGCGGCCGCGCTCCCCAGCGCCACGCTCTTCTTTACCTCGACTCCGGCTGGCGTGAACTGCTCGATCGACGGAACTGGTTGGAAGGACGAGATGACGATCACCCCTTCGCGCGGCACGGCTTTCGGCGCAGGAGCCATCATCGAGGTCAGTGGTCTGGCCACAGCGATCGGAGTCGGTGTCGGCCAAAGGCCGACCGCCGCGGCGAGGAGCAATCCCGTCCCGAGGAATGAGTAGAGGATCGTCTTCAGGAACATGGCTCGCATTTCTCCTTCGACAAGAACGGATACCGGCTCGGGCGACCTTCCACCCCTGCCAATTTCGACCGTCTCCGCAATCAACTTGGTGGGCACGCCGACAACCGCGGCAGAGCTTGCCGCGAGCAACCCGGCGAGGCTGCACGGCCCCAGTCCTCGCTTCCGGAGGCGCTCGCCAAGTCGTTTTCGCGCCGCAGCCAAGCGGCTCGAAACGGTTCCTTCGGCGATGCCGAGCCGTGTCGAAGCCTCCCGACGCGATGTTCCTTGAAGTTCGCACAATACCACGACTTCCCGCAACCGCTCCGGCAACTGGGCAATTTCCTCGTCGAGTGCGAGCAGTGCGGCGGGGTCGATGGGCTCGAACTCGTTCGATGCTGCAACTTCGAGCGGCACCTGCGATTCGCGCTGAGCCCGGCGGAGTTTCATGGCGCGTGCCTTCAATGCCATGTGAACTGCGGTGCGGTGAAGCCAACCGCCAGCCGAGTGAAGGGGTCGAAGCGAATCCGCCTTTCGAGCGAGAACGAGAAACGTCGCTTGAAAGGCATCTTCCGCCGCGTGCGGGTCGCCGCTCAGCCGCCGGCAGACCGACCAAACGATCGGGCCGTAACGCGAGACGAGCAGGTTGAAGGAGGCGGCATTTCGACTGCGACCGAAATCGCCGAGGAGTTGCGAATCGGTGCGCGAGTCGTCGTTCGGGTTCGCGGCCGCTCGAAGCCGAGTCAAGAAACCATCCATGACGCTGGTGGACATTCAGACCTCACCTTGCTGCACGGCATTCTCGGCCGCATCGACCGAACATTCGAGTCGCTCATCGCGTCCGACGAGTCGAGCGGACGGGGACCGAAAGAAGTAATCCCCGGAACACTGCGGCGCGTCGGTGGAATTTTCACTTCTTCACGAAAATCATCCCGTTGAATCGGATGGCCGTCGCGTTCTTCACATCGCCGGCGAATTCGACGAGTCGATCCTCGAAGTAGCCCTCGGCGATGCGGAAGCGGTCGGTTTCGAAGTGCTCCAGCGGGCACCGGAAGGTACTCCACTCCAGCGCGAGTTTGCCGTCCTTCTCCAGCACCTTCAGCTTGCCGTAGACCGCGTGCTCGTAGTCGCCGGCATAAGAGGCGACAGGTAGGCTCGGTTTCGTGCCGGGCTTCCGCGCGGCGTTCCGCGCCTCCAGCGCGGCCCGCTTCGCAACCTCGGCGTCGGCCACGATCTTCGAGAAAAATCCGTTCCAGTCCCGCGGCGAAAGCCCGCAATAGAGGTCGATGAGCGAGTTGGTTACGGCCTGGTTCATGCGGGTTTCATGGAGGTTGTTGAGAAGTGCGAAGCCAATCTGTTCATCGGGAAGGAGCGTGATCTGGACGCGGAAGCCGTCGATTTGCCCGCCGTGGGCGAGGACGCGTTTGCCGCGATGATCGGAGACGACCCACCCGAGCCCGTAACTGAGTTGGGTCGTGTCGGGGTTCATGGCGCGGGCGTTGCCTTCGAGCCGGATGATCGCCTGCGGAAGTTTCGTCTCGTTGAGGTTCTTCTCCGAGACGAGTCGCTTGCCTTGAACCGTGCCGCCGGCGAGGTGGAACTTCAGCCACGCGCCGAGGTCGCGGGCCGAGGCGTGGATCGAACCGGATGGGTTCGGCTCCAGCATCTCGTAAGCCGGCATCGTCGCGATTTTGAGTTGGTGATTCCGTCGATGGCCGGTCGCCCGGTCGGCATCGGGCGGAATTTCCTTGGTCGTGAACTTCAAGCCGGTCATGCCGAGCGGATCGGCGATGCGTTCCTTCACGAGTTTTTCCCAGGGCTGCTCGCCGCGCTTGGCCGCGGCCCGACCCGCTGCCATGTAGAAGATCGAGTTGTAGTCGAAGCCGTCGCGGAACGAGTACGTCGGCGGCAAGCGATCCACCTTGCTCAGCACTTCGTCGATGGTCCAGGGCGAGCGGTACCAGAGGAGGTCGTTGCCGGGCACGCCGGTGCGGTGCGAAAGTAAATCGCGAAGCGTGACGAGTGCATCCGCATTCGGATCGGAGAGTTTGAAGCCGGGCAGGTGATCGCGAACGTGGTCGTCCCAGCGCAGTTTGCCTTCATCGACGAGCATGGCGAGCAGCGTGGAGGTAAAGGCCTTGGTGCAGGATGCGAGCGGGAAGAGGGTGTCCGGCGTGATGGGATCGGGCTTTTCGAGGCTCTTTTGGCCAAAGCCCTTGAGGATGAGCACGCGATCGCCGCGAACGACGACGAGTGCGGCACCGGGCACGTCCCAGGCTTTGAGTGCCTCCGCGAGAATGCGATCGACGGAGGCCGGTTCTGGCTCCGCCCCGGGTGGCACCGTGCTTCCCGCCGATGCTGTGGCACTGCGATCTGCAACGGCAATCACGAAGGCGATGAGCAACCATTTCATGTCGAATCCTCGGTTCGTGCCTTACCCGATTCCCGCCGTTTCACCAGACTCGCGGCTCGGGTTGAAGCTCGCCGTTTCGCTGCTTCTCCACGCCTGCTCCAGTGTGACGAATGGAGCGGGAAGAAGTTGGTTTTTCTCGTGGGGCGGCCCGATTTTGGGGCGAAACGCGCTTGACCCGATTGGCGTGGCCGCTATTGTCGCCGTCACTTCCGCCATTGAGCGCGAAGCAGGGGAACGGCCATCGGGAGACCGAGTGCCGCGACTCGCCTTGGGTTGGGGAGCCCGAAGTGAGTCTGTCGTCCACGCCGTGAAGGGGGATGCGGGTTATGTGTAAGCGGTTCATTAAGGGGGCCCTGCTCGCGGCCGCGGCCGTGGTAGTAGGGGCTGGCAACAGCCGAGCTCAAACTCCGGCGACGGGCGGTTTTCCGCCGAATAACTACTTGCCGATCACGGCGCGAGCGCAATCGAACTCGGGGTTCGACGTGCCGCTCAACGCCGAGCCCACGATTCCGATTCCAACCGGCCACGCCGGCGACGCGGGATTCTACACGTCGATCGAATCCGTGTTCATGACTCAGACCCGGGCCATGGGCAACCAGACCGTGGCCTTTCGAGGAATCGTCGATTCCACAGGGAATATCACCGGCTTGCCGGGCACGTATGTCGGGAGCCACCAGGTGGCTCTGAGTACGAACGAACTCGGGCGATCGACGTTCACGCCTGGTTTCCGCATCGAGCTCGGTTACAAGTTCGATGACGGAACGCAACTCTATTTTAACGCGCTGAGGCTCTTCGATGCGCACTACTCGGCCGGGGCGACACTTGCCGCGCCGTTCGCCCGAAGCCGACCGGACCTGACCGACACGTTCCTCACCTCCGGCGTCTTCAATTTCTCGCCGAAGTTCGCCGGACCGGGCCACAAGACGGCCTACGACCCCGTGGGTTCGGGGGCTTCAAACACCTACGGCATCTGGAACGGCTCCAGTACGCAGGACATCAAGTTCACCCAGCGCTTTCAGCAAATGGATCTCGGCGGCCGGATGCCGCTGTTCCAAACCGATTACAGCCGCGTCTACGGCATGGCCGGCGGCCGGTTCGCCTGGTTCTTCGAACGGTTCTCGTGGATCACCCGTAGCTTCGCGGTGGACGGAAACTCCAACCCGCAGGATGCCGCGTTCTACACGAACACCCTTTCGCAACGGCTATATGGTCCGTTCGTCGGGGTTGGCCACGAGATCTTCATCGCTAATCAGTTCTCGATGAGCGTCGATCTGACCGGTGCCGCGCTGCTCGGAATCGTGAAGGAGCGGACCACTTACGAACTCGGCGATCGTTCGACTCGCGCCAAACGCAGCAACAACGAATTCTCGATCGTGCCCAACGCCAATGCCGCCGTGAACATGTGGTGGTACCCGGTCGAAGGCGTCCAGGTCCGGTTCGGCTACCAGGCCATGAGCTTCTTCAACACCAGAAACATGGCAGAACCGATCGGGTTCAACGTCGGGGCCATCGACCCCCGCTACGACACCCAGTACT
>JAYTUG010000556.1:0-3739 GCA_043744695.1 Gemmataceae bacterium | reverse complement strand
CGAAGTTGGTGAGCTTCGTGACCTTGCCGCGAACCTTCTGGCCGGGCTGGTAGCGGCCGGGGATGTCGCCTTCCCACGGATCGCTGGCCATCTGCTTGAGGCCGAGCGCGACCCGCTTCCGCTCCTGATCGACCGACAGCACCTGGCAAGTGAGCTTCTGACCCTTCTGAACCACCTCGGACGGGTTGGAGACCTTGCGGGTCCAACTCATGTCCGAAACGTGCAGCAGGCCGTCGATGCCTTCTTCAATCTCGATGAAGGCTCCGTAGTTCGTCAGGTTGCGAACCACGCCGGAGATGACAGTGCCGGTCGGGTACTTCTTGGCGACCTCGCCCCACGGGTTGCTCTGGCACTGCTTCATGCCGAGCGAGATTTCCTTCTTGTCGTGGTTGATGTTCAACACCTGAACTTCGACCTTGTCGCCGATCTGGACGAGTTCCTTCGGATCGGCAATGCGCTTGACCCACGACATTTCGGAGATGTGAACGAGGCCCTCGATGCCCGCCTCGAGTTTCACGAACGCACCGTACGGCATGATGTTGACCACCTCGCCTTCGTGGCGGCTGTTCATCGGGTACTTGGCCTCGATGTTCTGCCACGGGCTCGGCGTCTTGTGCTTCAGCGAGAGCGCGATCTTCTCCTTCTCGCGGTCGATGTGGAGAATGTAGACCTCGAGTTCCTGATCGATCTGCACGACGTCGCGCGGATTGGTGACGCGGTGCCAGCCCATATCCGTGATGTGGAGCAGGCCATCGATGCCGCCCAGGTCCACGAACGCGCCGAACTCGGCGATGTTCTTGACCGTGCCCTTGCGGACTTGGCCGACTTCCAGATCGGACAGCAGCTTGTCCTTCTGCAATCGGCGGCGATCCTCGATGAGCTTGCGGCGGCTCACCACGATGTTCCGCCGCTGCTCGTCGATCTTGAGGATCACGCAATCGATGCTGCGATCGATGTACTCGTCGATGCTCTGCGGACGGCGGATGTCCACCTGCGAAGCGGGAAGGAACACGTTCACGCCGATGTTGACCAGCAACCCGCCCTTGATCTTCTTGAGCACCTTACCGGTGACGACGTCGCCTTCCTTGTGCTTGGCGAGAATGGCGTTCCATTCTTTTTGCCGCTTCGCCTTGCGATAGGAGAGGGCGATCGCGCCGTCTTCGCCTTCGACGGTCTCGAGCAAGACTTCGACGGTATCGCCGGCCTTGGGCGGAGGGCCATCGACGCCGTCGTCGCGCCACTCTTCGAGCTTGATGACGCCTTCGGACTTGTAGCCGATGTCGATGACGACGTCGTCGCCTCGGATTTCGAGAACGCGGCCGGAGACGATCTTGTTCGACTCGAATTCCTGGGACTCGGCGGGAAGCCAAGACTGCATTTCGTCCGGGAAGAGTTCGAGCAGGTCGGCTTCGTCGGCGGCGTTGTCGAATTGGCGGAGGAGGTTGCGATTGACCATAGTTTGGGTGGAGAGACGGCCCGTGGCGGATGCCGGCGGGCAGAAGCGGTTGGGGTTCCCCGCCCCCGGCTCGCCGAACGGCGAACTCCTTCGAGGGTGAAGGCGGGATATTCTACAGAGAGAGCCCGATTCTTGACAGAGGGATTGGAAAAACCGGCAGGAATGGAATGCCGTGGGGTGGTCGGGGTCTAGTTGACATAAAGCCGCCGGGTTGCCGGTGGTCTTTTGTTCGAGACATTCCCGCCGGCAAGCCGGCGGCTAAATAGGATTCGCATGCAATTCCACCAACTGATCCGTTTTGCCCTCGGCAGCCTGTGGCGGCAGAAGGTCCGCACCGGGCTCACGCTCATCGGCGTCACCGTCGGTGCGTGTGCCCTCGCGTTCAGCGTCGCGCTCGGGATGGGGCTGCGGGCGTTCATCAAGAATGAGTTCGAAGGCCGCGACGAGTTCTGGCGAATTCGCGTTCACGTGGGCGAACCGGTGCCCGGGCCGAACGACATCCCTCCGGGAAAAGTCGACGTTCACGGCACCATGTCCGAGGCTCGCCGCGCTCGATTGAAAGAAGCCCTGACCAAGAAATACCTCGACGAAGCGGTTCACAAGCCGCCGGTACTGCTGACGGCGGACAAACTCGCGGACATCGCGAAACTCACCGGCGTGAAGGAAGTCCGCACGGTTCGCTCGGCGGTGGGTCGGGCCTGGCTCGGCGAACGCTCCGCGCCCGGTTTCGCCATTGCCGGGAAACTCGACTCGCTTTCGGAGCGGATCATCGCGGGTCGGCTGCCCCAAAGTGAAGCCGCACAGGAGGTCGTGATCTCGGAGTTCGCGTTGTACGAACTCGGCGTCCGCGACGATGCCCAACTCGAAGCAATTCTCGGGCAGCCGATCCAGATCGATGTCGGCGGCGTGCAGAATGCTCAGCCGATGGCATTGGCTCGCGCGCTCACGGGCCGCATGCCTGGCGACGACCTCTCCCGAACGCAGATGATGGTCCTCGCCAAGCTCACCGAGCAGTTGCCAAAGTCGCTCGACAAGTTCGACCTGAATGCCGCCGATCGTGCGGCCCTTCAGATTCTGCTCGACAAGAAACCGGACCCGAGCATCACCCGCCGCGCGGACTCGGGCAAGTTCGTGTCCGGCGAATTTCGCGTCTCCGGGGTGCTTCGCATCCTCACGAAAGAGGAACGCAAAAAGGCCGACCCACTGGCACCGTTCGAGTTCCGCCAGGGGGAAATCTTCCTGCCGTCGGAATCGGGTGAGGCTCTGTTCAGCCGGTTGCCGTGGCTCAAGGATCAGGGTTTCTACTCGGCGGAAGTCTGGGTGAAGCCAGGCGGCGACCTGACCGGCACGGTGAACGAGATCGAAGCGATGGGTTACGAAACCACGTCCGCACTTAAGTGGTTCAACAACGCCAAGGGCGAGGTCACGCTCATCGCGGCCGGGTTGAACCTGTTCGCATTCGTGGCCCTGTTCGTCGCCGGTATCGGTATCACGAACACGCTGGTGACGAGCGTGGTGGAACGGACCCGCGAGATCGGCATCCTCAAGGCCGTGGGTGCGACCCAAGGCCAGGTCTTGGGTTTGTTCCTCACCGAGGGTGCCGCGATCGGCTTCCTGGGAAGTGTCTTCGGACTCGTCCTCGCGCGCTTGCTCGTCATCCCGGCTGATGGCTGGGTTCACCGCGTGATCGAGGACCAAATGATGGGGCAGAAGATGCTGACCGAGACGATCTTCGTCTTCCCGTGGTGGCTGTGGCTGAGCGCGATGGGCTTCGCGGTGGTGGTCACGACCGGGGCGGCGTACTATCCCGCACGCCGGGCCGCGAACATCGACCCGATCCTGGCCTTGAAGTACGAATAAATCACTCGGCATTTCGATCTTGTCAAGGAGAAGCCGAGACGACCTTTGACCCTTTCCCCGCCGGGGCACGGGTGGTTTGCGAACTGCGAATGCAGTTCGCAAATCGGGTGAGGGGCGCTACCTTATCAACATAAAAGCTCAAACCCCTCACCCGCTCTGCCGATGCATTCGCATCGTCAGAGCGACCTCTCCCCACCGGGGAGAGGTGAAAGAGCGCACGATGAATGAAATCAATGCCTGCGTGGTGATGACCACGGCGCCGAGCAAGGAGGTCGCCGAGACCATCGCTAAAGCGATCCTCGGCGCGCGGCTCGCCGCCTGCGTTCAGATTCAGCAGATCGAAAGCCACTACTGGTGGGACGGCACGATCACCACCGATTCCGAGCAACTGATGTACTTCAAAACCACGCGGGATAAATACGG
>JAYTUG010000555.1:0-14846 GCA_043744695.1 Gemmataceae bacterium | reverse complement strand
ATACCAGGCTTTCAGCCTAAAAACCACTTCTCCGAGGTCATTCTCGACCTCACCTCACGCTTCCACCGGTGAGGAAGCCTTCATCCAGTAAGTCGATCTGGGAAACTCCAAGGATGGTTGGCACATCCAGCGGCAGGTAGTGTCTCAGTTTCAGCTTTCTTTCTTTTTCTCGACTTCCCGCCCGTCGATCAGGTCAACCAGTTCCTCATAGCTCCACATATGATCCGTCACCCCGGCCTTCAACGCGGGGCTCATCCGGATCGTCGTGTGTCGGGTGATGAAGTTGTAGACGAAGAAGTGCAAGGCAACCGAATGCTCCAGGTTTTCGAGCTTCTTTGAAAACCCGTTCGTGAGCCGCGTGAATCGGCGATTCCGCATCCGGATCGTGAGGTTCTGGCGTTCGACGTGTGAGGTTGAAACGGCATTCACGTCGGGGCTTCCGCTTATAGGCTTCTTCTCGCATCCGACGCAATTAGCCGGTCTGTAGCGGCTCTCATCCGTCGGCGTCGTGCCGTAGACCTTGTGCAGCAAAGAAGTTGGTTACGTGTTTTTCAATATTGGCGAGACAGCGATTAATCAGCCGAATTTCTACTGCTTTGCCGGGAAAAGCGCGATCAAATGCTTGAATGGACTGGTATCTGGCTATCTCAGAAGCCGTTCGTAAGGAAGAGAAGTCAGCCAGGATTACAGAGTGTTTAGGGTGGCCAGCTAGATAAAGTTGTCGAGACTGAAACGTACCGACATGGCAACGGTTGTGTACTCCCTCATGCGCGGCCAGTCGCTCTACAAGATGAACTGCCGCGTAAAAGGCAACGACTGATGCCCACATGCTGTTTTGAGATATGAGCCCTCCGTTGCTCACAAGAAACGCCATGTTGTCGGCATACTTATCGTTATGTTCAGCGAGAGAGGGCATGGGCTAAACCCTACTGATCTTGAACACTCCGAATGCCGAACTTAGACCAGCTTCCATCGGAGCGCAGGAAGGCAGTAAGGTTGTGTAAACCGGAAGTCCAGAGGCCACGAGTTCAATAGCGAACTCGCTGAGATCTTCGTTCAGATCGAAATCGTATTCTTCTGATCTGCTGATAACGAAGAGGCCGATGTCGTCAGCGCAGGGAGCAAGGATTGCCTCATAGACTTTGTCTTGATGCTCCTCGCACCACCTAGCTACGCTGTCGAAGAGCATGAAGAACTTCTGCGATGCAAAGTCTTGAACGCCGCGAGCTTTCTTGCCCTGAGCGCTGGTCCGCCCGATCCTGATCGCAGGACCAGAAGGAGCGCTTTCTCGTTCTAGCATTTCGGTGGGCATGAGGTGGAGAACTCCGAATTGACGCTGGCTAGACACAAAAACCACCAGCCGTGTCATCGGCAAGTGGTTCAGTTTCAGCTGAATCTTTAGCACACATTGGACCTGCCCGTCGATACGAACTCCGACGTGCTACGTTCGTCATGCTAACGACACTGGAGTCACCGTCAACTAAATTTTACGCTTGTCAATACCAAAAAGAAAGGCTACGTTGTAACAACGTAGCCTTTCTGAACAAAATCTTTTCACCCTTCCCATCGTGCTTTCGCAGCCTTCTTCGCCGCCTCAGACCGCTTCTTCTTGCTCATCCCCGCCGCTCGTGCGGCCCCTCCCTTACGCTCTAGCTAGCGACACCGCAGCCGGGTCTTTCCCCGCATCCGGGTCAGGAGTCCGCTCGGCTTGTCCCGCCGCCTCTTGGACGATCCGGAAGGCAAGCTGGTTGATGTCTTCGCGGACCTTCGGTTTCTTCTTCGGTGTCTTTGCCATACCCTTGACGCTACCCGGCATCTTCCGTTCCGGCAAGGCCGGGCAGGTCAGTTGCGATTTGAAACTGAGACACTACCAAGCGGCAGGGTGAACGCATTCCATTCAACCTCGCTCGAACGCGCTCCCTTCAGATGCCGAGGCGATCCAACCGCGCGCACGACCCGTCATTTGTTCGAGCAACCACGCCGCGCGGTCGTGCGAATCGACAATCGCGAAGACCGCCGGCCCCCACGAGCTTTGGCCCGTACCCGCTACGCCGAGTTGCCTCAGCTTCGCGATCAGTTCCGCAACTACGATGCTGGAGTAAGAACCGCCCTGCGCTGACGCGAACGGTTCTCCCGCGAGCCGATTGAATTCGTGAACCGCTTCGCCGAACGCGGGCAGGTCGCCACCCACGGCTGCCGGAAGAATTCCCAGCAAGGCAATGCGGCACAGCACATCGGTGAGGCCCGCGGAACGCGGCAGGGTTCCCGCGTTCGCAAACGCTTGCTCTTCATGGGTGCCGTGCCACGTGTCGTGCGAGTGCGGCACGAAGACGGCAATGCGCCAGTGGTCCGGCAACTGCACACTCGTGAGCAGCGGCGAGAGCGCCTCGCCCGCCCGCTTTCCCGGCTCGACTATGAGCCCGCCGCGATCGAAGCCGTGGACGCCGATGGCCGACCGTTCGCCACGGCCCACGCGACCGGCGATCTCGACTGCGGTCAATTCGGGCAGGCCGAGTTCGAGGGCGATGGCTTTGCCGATGGCGAGGCCGAGTTGCGTGCCGACTCCGAGGCCGGTGTGCTCCGCGGGGCAGCGTTCGACGAGAATCTGAAGCGGTCGCGGTACTGGTTCGAGGCCGGCGATGAACCGGTGGGCGAAGAGCTGCGCGCGACTGGCGTGCATGCCTTCGAACTGCCACGTATCCGCGGGCCGCGCCGTCACGGCGATCCCGGGCCGATCGATCATCAGGCCGACTCCGCCGAACCGCCGACTCGTATCGGGCGCGCCTCCGTTGGGCACGTTCAGCAGTCCGAAATGCAGCCGGCTCGGCGCGGTCACGCGGGTCATGGCCGAGCCTCGGTCTGGAGTCGCGCTTCCAAAAGGTCCATCGCTTCCAACTCGGCCGGGCCCCCGGTTTTGATTACAATTACCCGCAACTTCTGGAACTCCGCCGCAATCGCCGCATGTGGGATCAGGTGCATCCGCGTCGCGAGAATCGCCGCCTCCAGCACGGCGTGCTTCGCTCGGTTGAATCCCCAGAAGTCGCGCTGCCAACCCTCGTGAACGACTTCAGCTTCGATGCTGACGCGCTCTCCGGAATCGTCCATCGCACGAACCTGAAACTCGAAGTAGCGGCAGGCATCGGCGAGCACGAAGCCCTTCACCTTCTCCGCGGGTTTCATGGCCGGCAACGGCTCCACCGCACCGAGAGCGGCCTTCGCGATGAGCAGGGCGTCGTCCGTGATGTGCAGCACGCCTTCCGGATGCGCGAGCAGGTTGCGATATGTTCCTGACGTGGGGAAAGGTCGCAGCACGAATCGCGAAAAATCCGCCGTCACGCGCGGCCCCATCGGAGCCAGGTGCGGCGAGCCGTCGGCGTTCAGCGTGGTAACGAGGCCTTCGAGAATCATGGCTTATTCACGCCCACCCGTTGGCGCAGGTGGGCTTTCGAGAGCTTTGAGCAAACCCGCCGCCTTGTGCAGGGTCTCTTCGTATTCGCGGCTCGGGTCGGAGTCCGCGACGATTCCGCCGCCGACGGGAAACTGGACCCAACCGCGGCCCGCCGTGAACGTCCGGATTAAGATATTCGCGTCCATCGCGCCGTCGAACCCGATGAACCCGAGGCTACCGCAATAGGGGCCGCGCGCCGTCGGCTCGAGTTCGGCAATGATCTCCATGGCCCGCACTTTCGGTGCCCCCGTAACCGACCCGCCCGGGAACGAGGCGCGAAGCAACTCGAGCGGTCCGCAATCGGGCCGCAGTTGACCTCGCACCTCCGACACGAGGTGATGCACGTATTGAAAGGTCTCGAGTTCGCAAACCTTGGGCACGCGAACGCTGCCGAACTCGCAGACGCGGCCGAGGTCGTTGCGGAGCAAGTCCACGATCATCACGTTCTCAGCTCGATCCTTGGGGTTAGACCGCAAGTCGGCGATGTGCCTGGCATCTGCTTCCGGCGTGCGGCCGCGGGGGCGCGTGCCCTTGATCGGCCGCGTTTCCACTTCACCCTGCTCGACCTTGAGAAATCGCTCGGGCGAGGCGCTGAGAATCTGGAACTCGCCGAGGTCGTAGTACGCGGCGAACGGCGCGGGGTTGAGTTGCCTCAATCGGCCATACAGTTCTAACGGGTGCTCGCGGAGTGGAGCGAGCAAACGCTGCGAGAGGTTCACCTGATAGCAGTCGCCGGCGCGAATGTACTCGACGATCTTCGCCACGGCGGCCTCGTACCCGGCGCGATTGAAATTGCTCGTGACTCCAGGGGACCCGGGAAGCGGAAACTGAGGAGCAAGGGAAGCGAGTGGCGCGGGCGAAGGGGCAGTAAGAATGGCCGGATTGGCATTCAACAGGCGGATGGTTTCACGGAGCCGCGCCTCGCACGCTTTGCCGCCCGAGACGATCCACGCGCGATTCTGATTGTGGTCGAAACTGACGACGCAATCGTAGACGCCGAGGTGGAGGTCCGGGCTGCCGAAGTCGTTGGTGCGGGGAGCCGGAACGCGTTCGAACTCGCGACCCAGGCCGTACCCGAACAGTCCGGCCAGCCCGCCCTGAAACGGCGGCAACCCGCCAATTGCGGGACGTTCCTCCAGCATCGATTGAATCAGCGAGTCGAGGCCGAACGGCGCGCAGTCGAGCGCGTTCGCCGAGATGAATGTCCGCGGTGCGGCCATCGCATAGGAGTAGCGCCCGCGTTCTCGATGTCGTTCCGCGGAGTCGAGGAACAGAAGGTGCGGAAGATGGGCCAGTTTGCGAGCGACTTCCCACGGCTCTGGAGCGGGGATCAACTCGACCGCAATCGGACCGTCGCCCGAGGTCTGCACCGGCACTGCTGCGAACCACTCTGGAGGCTGCACATCCATGCGGTTCAGTATACGGGCGCATGAAAA
Organism: Gemmataceae bacterium; assembly: GCA_043744695.1. GTDB lineage: Bacteria > Planctomycetota > Planctomycetia > Gemmatales > Gemmataceae > Urbifossiella. The sequence goes on along the minus strand of JAYTUG010000555.1, from coordinate 9,962 downwards.
CGCCGCCTGCGGCTCCGCGATGCCCCAAGCGGCGAATTGAATCGCGAAGCCGCAAGCGGCTAAGATTTTGCGCTGGCTTCCTTCACCAGATCCTCGACGGCCTTGTCCAGAGCCTCGGGCTCCGGAGAGCCGGTCCACTTGCGTCGGATCACGCCCTTCGCGTCGATCAGGTAGAGCGTCGGGAAGGCCTTCACCTTCAGCGTCTTCACCACCGGGTTCTCTTCGCCTTCATCCCACCAGTGAATCCAAGGCATGGGTTCTTTTTCGAGGAACTTCGAGAGCGTTTCTTTCTTCTCATCCACGCTCACACTCACGAGATGAAAGGGCTTGCCTTCGAACTTCTTGACCATCTCGCGTTCGTGGGGAATCATCGCGCGGCAGGGCCCGCACCAGGTGGCCCAGACGTCTATCAGCACCACGTTGCCCTTGAAGCCGGCGAGCGATTGCTTCTTCTGGTCGCGGAGTTCGGTGCCGAGCAGTTCCGGGGCGGGGTTGCCGACGCTGAGCGTCTTGAGCGATTTGATCTCGCCCTCGACGGCCTTGGCGATGGTTTCGTCGCCGAGTTTGGTGTCCGGGGCTTCCTTGGCCGCCCGCGAGAGGAAGTCGATGGCCTTGGCCGTGAGGGCCGCAGCCGCCTTCTCGCTCGCCTCGTCCGCTTGTTCGGAGTACGACATGCCGAGCAAGTAAAGCGAGATGCCGCGAACTTCCTTGGAAGGTGATTTCTCGCCCGCTGCTTGCAGGAACTTCTCACCCGCCGGCCCCGCACTTCCCGCCGTCAGGACCAGATCCTTGACCTTCGGATTGTTCAGATGATGCTCGGTGACGATGCCGAGAATCTTATCCACGTCTGGGCCGGTGGCACCGATCGAAACGAGTCGATTCATGGTGAACGAGGCTGCTTCGAAGGCGGCCTCGCTCTTGGGGTCGGCCTCGGCGATCTTGAGAATCTTCTCGGTCGTGAGAGTCGCGAGTTCCCGCGCCTCCGCTCGGATGCCCTTCTGGTCCGCGATCGTGGCGGCCTTCTCCAATCGCATGACTAGGTCGTCGAATTCGTCGCCGAACTTCTTCTTCTGAGCCTTAAGCTTCTCGGCTTGATCCTCGGGTGCCGCAGCGCCTTTCACGAACTTGTCGTAGGTGGCGTACAGCCCGAAGGAAAGGACCAACATGGACGCAAAAAACAAACGCATGACGGAGCCTCGCATGGGAGTGTCTCACAACAAAGTATCGAGATTCGGCCACATTCGCAACCGTTATTCACCGCGATGGCTCACTTCCGGCACGGTCAGGAAGCCCCACCGGAGAGCTTGATCCTGGGTATAGTTCTTCCCGAGCGTCAGAGCCGTCACCGCCTTCATGAGTTCGTAGCCGAGGTAGAAGGCGTGCGAGGCGTCGAGCTTGGGGTCGGAGGCGAGCAGTTGTTCGAACAATTCGAACGGGTCGCGGCCGCGGACGTACACGGTGCCGTTGAACACGTGAATCTCACCGCGCTCCGCGAACACGCGATAATTGCGGTCCGCGATTCGGGCAGCGAGTTCCGCGAGCGACTGCTCTCCCTGGTCATACACCTTCGGATCGCGGAGTATTACAAGCCCCTGCTCCAATCGCTTCGGAATCACCTTTTCCCGCACCGCATGGAAGACGAGCCGCCGAGCCAGGTCGAACTCCTTCACGGACGATCTCGCCCAGTTGATGACTTCCGTGGTCAGCACGCTACGGATGCCGAGTTCTTGGCAGAAGCCAGCGAGCAGCACGTTGATCCCGGCGGAATCGACGTCCGTGAGTTCCGTGAGGTTGCCGACGCCCATCATGATCTCGGCATCGGGGAATCGCCGGCGCGTCTCGATGTACCGGCCCAGCGATGCGGCGAACCCGAATCCGATCGGTTCGAGAATCGGATCGAGCCGATACTTGATCCCCCATTTTTCTAGCTGTTGGACGGTGCGTGCGAGGCTGTCCCGATCGCTCGGCACGTCCGGTATCGCGACGACTTCGACACCCCATCCGCGAGCCTGTTCGACGTTAGAACTGTTTACACTCAGCACCAACTCGGCACCTGCACTCAATGCGGCTTCCACTTCCACTGAATCGAAGCTGTCGATGGAAACGCGGAGGCCCTCGTCGCGGAGCATCTTCACGGCGTCGCCGACGCCGGACCAGGGACCGCCGGGATCGCAGCCGAGGTCGATGACGTCCGCGCCGCTGTCGCGGTAGTGCCGGGCCTCGGCCAGGATCGCCTCGCGGCCCTTCTTCCCGGCGGAATTGATCTCGGCCAGAATCTCGATGTCGAACCTCCCGTAACCGGGCGGTGGGCCGGACTTCTTGCCGAAGAACTCGGGCAGGTCGCGGAGATCCCTGGGGCCGAGTTCGGCGAGCGGCACCTCGAGAATGTCGCCGCGGCACAGGCCGGGCAGGATCACGCGTTCGACGCCGTCGGGGACGGTGAGGTGGCGAGCGACCCAGTTCGCGGTCAGGAGGGCCGCGACGGAAATGTTCAGCACCGCGACTTCGGGAATGAAACCGGCCCGTGGCGCGAGTTCGGCCAGCACGCGGCGAAGGGAGGGTTCCGCCAGCTTCCCCGTGACGAACAGTATCCGCGGTCTCGCATTCATAGAGGTGAAAAGGCGAGCGAAGCAGGCGGATGCTCCGGACCGCGAGCATCGGGAACGGCGTCGGGCAACGTGACGGGCAACTCCGGAGCGCCCGGTTCGCCCGCGATCGGAGTCGCCGGTTTGCCGAAGTCCGGGTTGTTGAAGACGCGCCAGAAATCGCGCCACACCGAGGCCGGCTTCACCTCCAAGGCTTCCGCCGGAGTCAGGGGCAACTCGTCCAGGATACTCGTGAGGAAGGTCGCCTTCGCCACCAGTTCCGTGTGGACGAAATCGCTGTGGGACTGAATCGGAAAACGCTTCAGGAACGCGGTGCGGAAAAGCTTGAACTTACTGTTCACGTCCGCGAGTGGCACGCTGAAGGTGCAGCCGACGAACAGGCCATAGAGGTAGCCGCGGAGGCCGGGCCAGGCGGGAAGCGGTTCGAGTTGCAAGCCGAGCGCGACGCGCCAGAGTAGCCGCCACGCCTTGCCGAAGATGGCGATGGGGCCGGGCACGGCCCGCCCGGTGCGGCAGCCGCTGACGAGGTCGGGCTGCTTCCCGAGTACCGCATCGCGCACCTCGATGCGTTGGAGCAACTTCGCGAGGTCGTGCGGAGCGTACGGGTAGTCCAGCGACGTGTAGAAGAAGAGCGGGTGTTTCGCCTGTTCGAGTGCCGTTCGCAGGCTGGCACCGAATCCCTTGGGCGAGTCGTGCGTTAACACTTGCAGGTGCTTCACGCGGCCACCGGCGAGCTTCTCGAGAAGCGCGGGCGAGGCGTCGGTGCTGCCGTCGTTCACGACGAGGATTTCGTACTCGCGGCCGAGGCGAGCGAGTGCGTCGCCCCAGGCGGGTACGACCTTCTCTAAACGATCCGCACCGTTGTGAACGGGGATCACGACTGAGACGCCTTCGCGCGGAGTTGCGGGCTTGGACATTATTCGACTCGAAGGAAGACGAGCGGCCGGGGCGGCTTCTCGGCAGTGTAGTCCGCAAGGCGGCCCACTTCCACGAGTTTCCGACTCCGCACGATGTGCTGAGCGAATGCCGCGTACTCCGGCGGCATGACGACGAAGTGCGGGCCGGGTGCGGAAGCCCAATCGTTCAGGTCGTGCCACTCGACCCGCGAGAGGATCGGTCGGCCGAGGTGGAACGCGAGCAAGTGCGGCTCGGTGCGGAAGAGCAGAACCTCCAGCGGCGGCGGGGCGTGCGAACGGATCATCTCAGCGAACGCCCGCTTTTCTTCCTTGGCTTGTTCCGCCGGTTCGACGACGAACGACATCAACTGCCAGCCGACGAGGGAGCAGGCGACGACGATTCCGAGGAGCCACTTGGCCGCGACAGCGGTTCGAGCCGATCGCGTTGCGAGCCACGCCTCAGCGGCGCATCCGAGGGCGATGGCCGCGCCAGGAAACAATGGCAGCAGGTAATCGGCGCGCTTGAAGTGCGCCATCGAGAGGACGAGGAACATCGTTGCGAACCAAACGAGACCAAAGCGAAAATGTGCATCACCAGCCCGACGCGCAAGCAAGGGTCGAGTCTCATCCTTGCTTGCGCGTCGGGCTGGTGAAAAATGATTCCACAATCCGAGCATCGCCAGTGCCGGGGTCCACGGGAGGAAGTCCACGGCGAAGCGCGGCACGTAGTACCACCACGGATGAGACGCCAGCGTCGGCGACGTGCCGGCGAACCGCTCCACGTTGTGGTGCCAAAAGAAGATCTGAAAGAATTCTCCTCCAGTCGCGTAGTTCGCCCATACGAACCACGGCGCGGCCAAGGCAAAGACCGTCACGGTTCCCAGTGCGATGCACCACAGCGGAAGGAACCGGCGTTCAACCGCGAGGTAGACAACGGCCGCGGGCCCGATCAGGGCCAGTGCGATGGGGCCTTTGAGCATCACGCCCGCCGCGGCAGCAAATGCCGAAAGCAGAACCCAGCTCACTTGCGGCTTCGCGGTCAGCGCCTTCCAGAAACAAATCAGCGACGCGGTCACGGCACATGCCAGAGGCACATCGATGCGGGCGGTTCGCGAGATGGCCGTGAAGTGAACCGCCGTGGCCAGAACGATCGCAGCGACCCACGCGGCCACGGGTCGACCTTCACCCTTCAAGAACGCGAAGCCCATGAGCACGGTGAAGAGCCCAGCCAGTGCGGCCGGCAATCGCGCTTCGAAGGCCGTCACCGTGCCGCCGTTGAAGTAGCCCGCGGCGGCGACCATCCAGTAGTATCCCGGCGGCTTCTGCAAATCGGCCTGGCCGTCGAACAGAATCGGCAGGCCCCATTCGCCCGTGTCCAGCATGCGCTGAGCGTTCTGGGCTGCCCGCGCTTCGTGGCTGCTGTAGAGGTCGCGATGGCCGAGGCGCGCCAAGAAGAGAACCGCGACGAACACCGTCAACCACACGATGGATGGAAGTGAGAAACGCTGCCGATTAGCCGCGACGCGGAGTCCTCGGAGCGGAGCGCGAACGATGGCCATCACGCGGCCTTCCGGAACTGGTTCGATTGGTGCAGGCGTTGGTAAACGTCGCAGGTCAGCATCAATTCGTCGTGCTTGCCGGTGGCCACGATTTTTCCGGCGTCCATCACCACGATGCGGTCGGCGATGTCTTGCAGCGAGTTGAGCCGATGCGTGATCAGGAAGGTCGTGCGACGCTTCGCGTCTTCGCCCCCGATGAACTCCTTCAAGGCCGCGTGGATTTGCTGTTCGCTTTCGCCGTCGATCATGCTCGTGAATTCGTCGAGGATCAGGATCGCTGGGTCGCGGAGAATCGCGCGGGCCAGCGCGATTCGCTGGCGCTGGCCGCCGGAGAGGCGCGAGCCCATGTCGCCGATGGAGGCGTCGTAGCCGCCGGGAAGCGCCTCGATGAACGCGTGGGCGTGGGCCTTCTTCGCGGCCTCGATGGCCTGGTCCCGCGTCGCCCCCTTCTTCCCGTAAATGATGTTCGCGAGTACCGTGTCGTCGAACAGTTGCGTGTCTTGCGTGACGAGGCCGATCTGCCGGCGGAGCGAGCGGAGGTGGGCCGTGCGAATGTTCACGCCGTCGACGAAGACGCCGCCGAAGTTCGGCTCGAAGAAGCGCGGTAGCAGCCCGAGCAGCGTCGTCTTGCCGCAGCCGTTCGGCCCCACGATGGCCACCGTCTCGCCCGCCTTCACCTTCAAACTCACGAAATCGAGCGTGGGAATCTCCACGTCCGGGTTGTACTTGAAGCAGACGTTCTTGAACTCGATGGCGTCTTCCACGCCGTGGATGCGCGGGCCTTCGGGGTTCGATTTGATGTCCGGCTTCACGTCGAACAAATCGAAGACGCGATTCGCGGCGGCACCGCCGGATTGCAGTTTCGTGTAGACGCTGGAGAGCTTGCGGACCGGGTCGGCAATCGCCGCCAGGAATGCGTAAAGTTGAATGAGCCCCTCGAACGCGAGTGGCTGCGCGGTCATGCGCAGGCCGAAGATGTGCGTGTGCCCGGTGACGACGAGGTACGTGCCGGCGGCGAGTGCGAGCGTCACGGCCCCGACTCCGAGCAGTTCCATCATCGGGTTGGCGAATGCGTCGATGTAGATCACGCGCATGGCCTTGCGGTAGTAATCTTCGGTGGCCTTACGGAAGCGTCGTCGTTCGTGCGGCTCGCGGGTGAACGCCTTCACGGCGCGGATGCCGTCGAAGACTTCGCGGAGAATCTTGTAGATCGCGCTCATCCGCTCGAGCAGTTTCTTCGCGGCGCGGCGCATCATCCGGCTGACCTTCATCAGCAGGATGGCGGCGAGCGGAATGAGTACGGTGAAGACGAGCGTGAGTTGCCAACTGATCCAGCAGGCGATGACGAGGCATCCGACCATCTTGAGCGGTTCGACGACCATGCGGCCGTAGAGGATCTTGAGGCCGTTGCCGAGCTGTTCGAGGTCGTTGGTGAAGCGGGCCATGAGTTCGGGCGTACTCGTGGCCGCGAGTTGCCGCACGTCCTGGTGCACCGTGCGGCGAAAGAACGTATTCCGCAGGTCGAAGAGCGTGCGGTTCATCACGCTTCCGACGAGCGATTCTTGGAAGAACTCGAAGATGCCTTTGATGAAGACGCCGACGATTACGGCCCCGACGATCCAGAGAAACGTGGCGAAGCGATCCTCGGGTAAATAGCTGATGACGAATTTCTTGAGCAACTGATAGCGGTAGAGGCGGCTGCCGTGGTCGCTGAGTTCGCCCTCGCGCTTCGCGATTTCCCAACGGACCTTACGCTCGGCGTCCACGCGGTCTGGGAACTCCACATCCTGTTGAATGACCTGCAATTCGACTTTGAGCCGTTCGAGATCTTTCTTGTGCTTCGGATTATCGATCTGCTTTTGAGCTTCCTCAATCTCCTCGTTCACCCATTGCTGGAGGTTCTTTTCGGTACCCAAGATTCGGAGGACGGGATAGATGGCCGTGAGGTTGATGCTCCAGAGAAGGGCGACGAAGAGGGCGCAGACCACGGACGCGAGCAGGCGGTAGCGGTAGGGCAGGGAGTATTTCAGAGTCCGGAGGAAGTTCCGCATCGAGGGTGCGCTACCTGGGCCGTTTGGGCTCGCGGTTATAACCTGCCGCTCTTGCCGGAACAAGCCGTCTTAACAAGGTGGGGAGTGGCTCTCGAAGTGGGCAGTTGGTCTTGACAGATGCTTGCATTCATCCGCAGCGTTACCGATAATAACTCACCCGCCTGCCCGCTGCTCTCCTTCCCGCCCGAGGGGCGTCCGATGCACCTGCCCTGTCCCGGTCCGAAGCTCTCCCGCCGCCAGATGATTCAGGCTGGAGCCGCGTCGATGCTCGGCCTCAACCTGCCAAAACTTCTGCGCGCCGACGAAAGCCGCAAGACCGACGCGACGGCCGATTCGTGCATCATTCTGTTCCTGAACGGCGGGCCGAGCCACCTCGATATGTGGGATCCGAAACCGGACGCACCCGCCGAGGTGAAGGGCGAATTCAAGCCGATTCCGACCAGCGTGCCCGGCGTGATGTGGGGCGAACACTTGCCGAAGTTCGCCCGGCACATGCACCGCAGCACGCTCATTCGCTCGGCCCATCACAGCGTGAACAACGCCCACGCGGCCGGAGTTTATTGCGGGCTCACCGGTCACGATCGCGGCGAAATCGGTGGCGGTGCCCGGCCCGACGATTATCCCGCCATCGGCTCCGTGATGGGCATGCACCGGCCGCCCAAGGCCGCGGTGCCGCCGAGCGTGATGCTGCCGTACATCACGAAGGAAGGGGCGGGCGGCCCGCCGCAGCCCGGCTTCTACGGCGGCTGGCTCGGCAAATCGCACGACCCGATGATCATCCTCCGCGACCCGAACGCCCCGGACTTCGCATTGCCCGAACTCACGCTCGGGCCGGACATCGACCCCAGTCGCTTCGACACCCGCAAGGCACTCTCCGCGCAACTCGGCCTCGGTCGCGGTTCCCAATCGACGCTCGACCGCACGCTCTCGGACATGGACGGCGTTCGCGCCAAGGCCTACGACTTGCTCACGTCACCCGCGATGCGGGAAGCCGTCTGCATCGACCGCGAGCCACCGAAGGTTCGCGATTCCTACGGCCGCAACATCTACGGCCAAAGTGTGCTGCTCGCACGGCGCATGATCGAAGCCGGCACGCGTGTGGTCACCGTGTCGTGGGCACCCGATGCGAACGCGACCTGGGACACGCACGGAAACAACTTCAAGAAGTTGAAGGGCGAACTGCTGCCGCAACTCGATGCGGCCGTGTCGAGCTTACTGGACGACCTCGTCGATCGCGGGATGCTAGGCCGCACCTTGGTGTGCGTGATGGGCGAGTTCGGTCGCACGCCGAAGATCAACGGCGCGGGGGCGGGCCGCGATCACTGGAACTTCTGCTACTCGCTGGTGATGGCTGGCGGCGGCCTCAAGGCGGGTTACGTTCACGGGGCCAGCGACCGCATCGGGGCGAAGCCGAGCCGCAACCCCGTGACTCCCGCGGAAATCGTGGCCACCATCTACGAATGCCTCGGCGTGCCGCACGACTTAGAGCTGCGGGACCGCTTGCAACGGCCCTTCACGCTCGTGCCCTGGGGCAACCCGATCCGCGAACTGATGGCGTGATGGTTATACCAGCGTCACTTCGCGAAGGGCCTCGATCAGGCGGTCGATGTGGGCCTCGGTGTTGAAGGGGCCGGGACTGACGCGGACGAGGCCTTCCGGGGCGGTTCCGAGAGCCTTGTGAATGTAAGGCGAGCAGTGCAACCCAGGCCGCACGGCAATGTCGAAGGACGTGTCGAGGATGGCCCCGAGATCGGGAGCGGCGATGCCGTCGTAGCGGAAGCTGATGGTGCCGACGCTGCGGGCGGGGTCGCCGTGACCGAAGACTTCGAAGCCGGGCAGTTCCTCCAGGGCATTTCGAAGCCGAGTGCAGAGTTGCACTTCGTGTTGGCGAATGGCCTCGATGCCGCGCTCTTCCACGAAATCCAGACCGGCGATCAATCCAGCGATGCCGAGGACGTTGGGCGTGCCGCCTTCGAGGAAGTGCGGAAACTCCGCGGGCTGAGTCGGAGTGAGCGAATCGCCCCCGGTACCGCCTTCGCGCCAGGCGCGGAGGTGAGCCCGCGGCCCGACGTAAAGCAATCCCGTTCCCGTTGGGCCGAACAGCGACTTGTGACCCGGTACTGCGAGCAGGTCGATGCACAGGCTTTGCACGTCGATGGGAATCACGCCGGCGGTTTGAGCCGCATCCGCGAGAAACAGCAGATCGCGCTCGCGCGCGATCCGGCCGACCTCGGCAACGGGTTGAACTGTGCCGAGCACGTTACTTGCGTGGGTGATCGCGATCAGGCGCGTCTTCGCGGTGATGGCGGCTTCGATGGCATCGGGGACGATGGTGCCACCAGCATCGGCCGCGATTCGCGTGAGAGTGATGGTTCCGGCCTCGGCCATCGCGACGAGCGGCCGCGACACGCTGTTGTGTTCCAGGTTCGTCGTGATGACGTGGTCGCCGGGATTCAGCACGCCCTTGAAGGCCATGTTCAGGGCGTCGGTGCAGTTCAAGGTAAACACGAAGCGCTCGGGATGCCGCCCGTTGAAGAAGCGATTGAAGCGATGGCGTGCGTCGGCGATGGCGTGCTCGGCGGCCTGGGCCATCTTGTGACCCGAGCGGCCGGGATTGGCCAGCGAGTGCCGCGCGAAGCGATCGAGTGCCGTGTAAACGGCCTCGGGCTTCGGGAAACTGGTGGCGGCGTTATCGAGGTAGATCATGGGTGCGCGGTGTCACTCTCGAAGTAGGCATGGGTGGCACCGGCTTCCAGCCGGTGCAGCAACAGAAAGAGCTTCCGATGCGAACAGGACTGTCGAAGTGTTCCGGCTGGAAGCCGGTGCCACCCAGCACCGGCTGGAAGCCGG
>JAYTUG010000554.1:0-14857 GCA_043744695.1 Gemmataceae bacterium | reverse complement strand
TTTATGTCCGGCAAGGATGAAGCTTCCCAACGCGGCAGCGCGAAGGTCTCGGCGGCGCTGTCCCCCGAGCAGCAAGAGATTTTGGCGAAGCGAGGCGTGCTGAGCCCGGACGAGATTCACCGCTTGGCGAGCAAGACGAAGAAGGCCGTCGGCGCGGGGGCCGACAAGGCGGTTTGCCACAGCGATTACGTGGAAGCCGATGACGCGAAGAAGATTCAGCGCGAGCGCGTGCCGTTGATGTGAACTACAAGCATCGCACTTTTGCGAACCCGCAAGCGGGTCAAGCCCCATAACGAGTTTGGAGAGCCGCCCGGTGTCCACCGACCGATTCACCGAATACCTCACGCAGTTCGCCGCCGATCGGGACCAGATGCTCGACCAACTGCACCGCGTGATCGTCGGGCAGAGCGAGGTCATCGAGCAAATCCTCGCCGCGATCTTCACGCGCGGACACTGCCTACTCGTCGGCGTGCCCGGCCTCGCCAAGACGCTCATGGTCTCGAGCATCAGCCAGATTCTCTCCACGCAATTCAAGCGCATTCAGTTTACCCCGGACCTCATGCCCTCGGACATCACGGGCACGACAATTCTCGATGAGCTGCCGGACGGCAAGCGCGAGTTTCGCTTCGTACGCGGGCCGATCTTCGCGAACGTCGTGCTCGCGGACGAGATCAACCGCACGACGCCGAAGACGCAGGCCGCCTTGCTCGAAGCGATGCAAGAGCGGCAGGTCACGGCCGGTCAGGAGACGATGAAGCTGCCCGATCCGTTCTTCGTGATCGCGACGCAGAACCCCATCGAACAGGAAGGCACGTACCCGTTGCCGGAGGCGCAACTCGATCGCTTCATGTTCAACATCAAAGTCGATTACCCCTCGGCCGAGGAGGAGCGTTCGATCGTGTCGATGAGCGCCCGCGACGACAAGCCGGAGATCGCGAAGGTGCTGACGGGCGAGCGGATCTTGGCGTGGCAGAAGCTGGTGCGGAAGATCGAGGTGCCGGGCTTCGTCATCGAGTTCATCGTGAAGTTGGTGCGGGCGACGCGGCCCAAGGATCCGACCGCGCCGGACATGATCCAGCGGCTCGTGGACTGGGGCGCGGGGCCTCGCGCGGGTCAGTTCTTGGTGCGAGCGGGTCAGGCGTTTGCGGCGATGGACGGCCGACCGAGCGTCGCCATCGACGACATCAAGAAGGCCGCAATCCCCGTGCTGAGACACCGCGTCAGTGCGAACTTCCAGGCGCAAGCCGAGGGGAAATCGAGCGACGACATCGTGCTGGAACTGCTCAAAGTGGTGAGCGAGCCGGAACCGGCAAAGTACCTGCCAAAAAAGAAGTGAGTCCGATCAAAGGCTGTCGGGATCGAGGCCGAGTTCGCGGAGTTTCGCCGCGAGTCGCTCCTTGGTGGCTCGTTCGGTTTCGGCGCGTTGCTTCTCGGAGTCGGCACGCCGCTGCTCAGCATCGGCGCGTTGCCTCTCGCTCTCCGCCTTGCGGCGGTCCGCGTTTCCTTTTCTTCGCAAGCTTTCGACCAACGCCTCGGCCTCGACCCTTGCCTCCACCGAGCAGGGAATCAGATTCCCCTCGGGCGTCCAGGGGCGAAGCCAGAGCGACGGCGTCTCGTCGAAGACACCTTCCCAGATGCCAAACTCAACGTCCATTTCGGGAATGGGGAACCGACCATCCGCATTCACCACCATCGGTTCGTAGCGGCCGTCGATCAGTTCAAATGCGTCGAGTTGCTCGGCCTCGGGATTCCAAATCAGATAGTATTTCGCCTGAATCTCCCGCTCGTAGATCCAGAATTTGCCGGTGTCGGGAGTCGAGTCTCGCTCCACGCTGCCGTTCCCGGAAACGTATTCGACCACGAGCAGCGGGCGGACGCCTTCGGCCCACATCACGTACGAGCGACGAGGGAATCCATCCAGCAACTTCGGCACGCCGGGCACGTAGAAGAAATCCGGAGCCCGACAGCCGAGCAATGGTGGAGTCGTTCGGCGGAAGTAGATCCCGGAGTCCGCGCCGAGCGAGTAGTTCCCATCCGGGTGAACTTGCGGCAGGTGAAAATTCAGCGTATCCAACAGCAACCAGGACTGGATCGGCTGATAGTAATTTTCCACGGGCTCGTCATCCGTGTGGGGAAGATCCCGATGCGTGGGGTACGGCTGGGACGCGATCGACATGTCTTCCTCCTCCTTCTGCTATCAGTATACCCGCGCTGCAACCCGCCACACTCGGTCATGGACTGGAGTTCATCCTTTGGAAGCGGCAGATCGACCACGAAGGCACGAAGTTCACACAAAGAACCACAAAGAGACCTTCTGGAACCTTGTGCATCAGACGGGTCGAACGCGACTAGCAGCCCGAGGAGTGCGAATCAGACATCCGCTCGTTGCATCTGCATTTCGTGGCTCTTTGTGTGATCTTTGTGCCTTTGTGGTGAGGTTGGGCTGTGGACGGCGGATGAATTCTCGGCAGTGGATAATGTCAGTACGCCGGGATGGGCACCTGTTCGCCGCCCTTCTGGGCGGATTCGTGAGCGCAAATTCCGACCAGCGTCCAGTTCGCGCTCGTCGGGGCATCGGGGAACGCCGGCTGTTTGCCCAACACGGCCATCAGGAAGTTGTGGACCAAGTGCGGATGGCTGCCGCCGTGGCCGCCGCCCTGGAGGAAGCTCAGGTGGTCCGCATCCTGGATCGCCGCCGGCATCGTGAACTTCTGAATCTCGACAGGCAGCATTTTCGCGTAGTCCGGCACCTTCACCCGCGACGGAATCTGGAGTTCGCTCAACGGTTTCTCGGGCGAGTTCTTCGTGTGAATCACCGGATCCTCGCCCTCGACCTGCTGCCACTCAAAGCTCTTTTTCGACCCGCTCACGTCGAAGCTCTCGCGGTACTGTCGAGCCACGTCGAACAGGCTGCGGGTCACTTCCGCACACACGTCCGAACCGCGGACGCTGAACGTCGCGGTCTCCACGGCGAAGGGCGAACCGTAGTTTGAAACGAGTTCGTCGCGGATGCGGCCCGAGCCGTAGCAACTCACTCTGTCCGCGTGGGCCGGCGCACCCGGCTTCGAGAGAATCGCCAGACACGGGCTCACGCAGTGCGTCGCATACCACATCGGCGGCAGCCCGGGCCAGTAGTTCGGCCAGCCGTCCATGTCCTGCTGATGGCTGCCGCGAAGGAACTGGATGCGGCCGAGTTCGCCCTTCTCGTACAGTTCCTTCGCGAACAGATACTCGCGGGCATACACCACCGTCTCCATCATCATGTAGACCTTGTTCACCGTGCGCTGGAGTTCGACGATCTGCTGGATCTGCTCCTTGGTCGTGGCCATGGGAACGGTGCAGGCGACGTGTTTGCCGGCCTTCAGTGCCGCGAGGCTTTGTGGGCCGTGATCCGGGATTGGGCTGTTGATGTGAACCGCGTCGACGTTCGGATCCTCGAGCAGTTCTTCGTAGCTCGTATAGCGCTTCGGAATGTTGTATTTGTCGGCGCACTTATCGAGTGCGGCCGAATCGCGCCGGCAGACGGCGTACAGTTCCGCGTTCGGATGGGCCTGGTAAATGGGAATGAACTCGGCCCCGAAACCGAGCCCGACGATCGCGACGCGAACCTTCTTGTCCGATGCCATGGGAGAGCCTCTCGACGTGGAGATGATGGTGAACGCAGATTACGGCTGAACCGCGATTGGGGCAACGGAACTGCCTTCATCTCCGGCGAACCTCCATTTGGCTTACGTCTGCCCACCGTTGCGGAAAGGATTGAGCTTCCTCGTTGGTTCGCCTTCGATCAGCGGGATCGGCGGAGGCATGGGTGACGGTTGTTGCGGCGGACTCAGTTCACGCAGCAAGGGGAACGTCGGATCGGCCGGGAAGTACTGCGGATTGTGCTGAAAGTATCGTGGACTCGGCAGCGTCATGCCGCCAATCTGAACTTCGTCCTGCGGCTTCGACACCTTCAACGGCGCGACATTCGTCTTGTAACGCCCCGCCATGCCTTCGAAGGCCTTCGTCATCTCATCCTGTTCGCCGCCGATTGAGGGGAAGCGGACGTTCCCGATCACGAGTGCGTCGTCGTAGAGCCGGAAGGTGAAGGCGACGGGCTTCTCGCCCAGTGCCTTCTGGAGTGGCGGCAAGACCTTCATCAACTCGCGGGACTCGGCAGACGTCAGCCCCATTCCCGAGGTCGTCATGTCGAAACCCGTGATCAGGCCGACGACTTCGCTCCCATTGCGAGTTGGGTAGCAATCGACCGTGAGGATGTGGTCGATGCTCGCGACCTTGCCATCATTCTCTTCGGAGAAGGTCACGGTCGCGGTGAGGTGGTTGTCCTTCAACTCGAGTTTGTAGCGGAGCGCCCCGACCTCGCGCACCCACGTGCCCATCGGCATCGCGTTGATAGGTACACTCGGCATCGGCAACGGCGCATGCGCGGTCGGAGTCACCGTCGGCAGCGGAGCGGGGCTCGCCATCATTTGTCCGAAGGTCTGGAACATCATCGCTTGAACTTCCGGCGGCGGGCTGTTCGGCACCGGGTAGGCGGGATACGGTTGCGTAAGAATCGGGTTGACGGACACGTCGGGCGAGGGGACCGTGGGCAAGGGGACCGTTTCGCTGCGGCCTTTGTAGTCCCCATTCGCGACCTGCGCTGCGAACGGAGCAATCACCTCGATACGGGGCACGGTGCCGTAAATCTCCGGCGCGGCGCGGGCCGTCGTTGCCGTCGCCTTCGGCGAAGGAATCGTGCCCTTTTCCGCGAAGGTGTACTTCCCGCAGAGCAGAGCCAGTTCCTCGCGACGCGGAGCAGGGAAGCGGAGGTTGCTCACCAAGACGCCGCCCTGCGTCGGCCGACAGCGGAACGCGAACGGTTGATCGATCATGCCCTGCATCTCGAGCGACATCTGTGCGAGTTCGAGTCCGAGGTTGTCGGTGTTACCTTTCACGTCCACATCGGCACCCGTGAATACGCCGTGGACGGTGCCGTCTTTCGTGAGTGCGTATTCGGCCGTCATCGTCTCCGTCGTCAACGTGCCGTCGCAGTTTCGCTTCACGGTGAGGGTGAGTTCGTCGTTCTTGAAGCTCATCGCCGCGACCATGCCCGGCATCTCCCGAATCCACGTGCCGGCGAGGCGAGCAGGAGCGCTATCGGAGGTTCCCCTTCCCTTCAGGTCGGACCGCAGTTCCAACTGGAGGCTTCCGTGCTTGGCTCGAGGCATGGGAGCGGCTTCCACCACGGCATTCGTTCGCCACGGGTTTTCTTGAGCCGAGGCTGGCAGAGCCGTGAGGCCGAAACCGAGCAGGCCGAGTTGCAATAGCGTCCAGCGAGACATGCGGACTCCTTTGTGAATCCAGACGAGATGAGCGACTGGCGGGATATGCCGAGGCGTGAGAACTTACGCAAGCCCAAGCGAGAAAGGTGTGAAACGAAAAAGCCGCGGGTGGTTTCGCGATTCGCATCGCGAGACCACCAGCGGCTGAGACAATCGCTCGGCCCAGGTGAGGGATCCTGGACCGAGCAGTGTGGACCGGGCGAACGGTGCCCGGTCCGAGTTACAGCTTAGTGGCAGCAGCTAGCCGCCGCACCGCAGGAAGCAGCCGCCCCGCAACCCGTGTCGCAGGTGTCCTTCTTGTGGCAAAGCTTGCCCTTGAGGCCGCCCATGCGGCTCTTCATCTTGTCGAAGAGGCTGGCCTTGGCGCAGCAGGTGCTGGCCGCATCGCAACCGCCACAAGCTGGGCCGCAAGCCGGTGCACCGCACGCCGGGGCGGCGGCGGGAGCCGCACAAGGCTTCGCCACCATCTTGCAGACCTTGACCTTCTCCTGCACGCAAACGTTCTTGCACACCGTGCGGGTCGCCTGGTAAGGCACGCACTTCTTGGTGTTGACGGTGCAGGTCACCGTCTCGCAGGTCGGCACGCACTTGGTCACGGTGCACTGAGTCGGGACGCACTTCGTCACGCACTCGTAGCTGCACACCGTCTTGGTGACCGGACGGCACTCGTAGGTGCAGATGGTCTTGGTGACTGGCACGCACTCGGAAACCTTCTTGCAAACGGTCACCGGGCAGCACACCGTCTCGCAGATCCGCTTGGTCTTGCAAACGGTCTTGGTCTTCGGGCAGGCATTGCTGCAACCCGTGTCGCAAGCGTTGGCACAAGGGTCGGCGCACGGGTCGTTGCACTTGTCCTTGTGGCAGAGCTTGCCGAGCAGGCCGCCGCCGGAGCGGCCGCCGCGGTTGGCACCGATGCCGGTGCCGAACAGGCCGCCCTTGTCCTCGACCACTTCTTGAACCTGAACGGTTCGGTGAACCGTCTTGGTCTGCATTTCGGTGACCTGGACCGTCTTCCAGTGCGTCTCGTTCACCGTCACGGTCTTCTGAACGGCAACCCGTTCGTTGACCGTCACGGTCTTCTGCACGGGAACGCGTTCCGTCACCATCTTGTTGACGGTCACGGTCTCGGTGACCATCTTGTTCACCTTCACCTGCTTGGTGACGGTCTCGGGCACGCACTCGTACCGGTAGGCGGTGTAGGTCTCGGTGACCTGCGTGGGCTTCATGACGTTGACGGTCTCTTCGACCCACGTTTGAACCCACTCGGTATTGCCGGTCCCGCTTCCGCCAGCCGGCGCGGCGCAGGTGTCGCACGAGTTGTTGCAATCGCTCTTCTTGCCGAAGAGTTTGCCGCCGAACGCCGCGGCGCTCGAACTCGTGAGGCCGATCAGCCCGATACACACGGCCGTCAGCAAAGAAGCCTTGATACGAAGGATGCTCATGGAATCCCTCACCCTGTTCCGGTCCTAGAGCACTACGGTCCACCGCCGTCGCGACCGTTCCGTTCGCCGCTGACAACGGCGGTCGGTCCCATAGTGCTTGCGAGATCATTGACGCGCCGAGTCGAATTGGGAAATCGAACTGGGCAACTTGGGGCTCAAAATGACCCCCTTGACGGCACTGATCTGCGGGTTGACGTTATCCCACGAGGTGTGACGATTTTGACCGGTGTTCAGACGCGATGCGTTGGACGGATTATCGACGGTGATTTCGCGCATCCACCGCGTAAGAATTACAAAAGGATTCAAGTTTCGGTCGGCTACCGAAGCGAACGGCCCGCTACCGCACCCAATAAAATCACAAGGAGACGACATGCCGCCTCAGGCCAAGATTCTCGAACGCGCCTCGACCTGGGCGACGCGCTGGACCGGCAGTTCGTGGGCCTTCGCGACGGCCCTTGGAATCATCGTGATCTGGCTCGTCAGCGGGCCATTCTTCAACTTCGCCGATACCTGGCAACTCGTCATCAACACCGGCACCACGATCGTGACGTTCTTGATGGTATTCCTGATCCAACGCGGACAAAACAAAGAGTCGATGTCCATTCAATTGAAGTTGAACGAACTCGTGGCCGCAATGGCGGGGGCGAGCAATCGTCTGATCAACGTCGAGGATTTGAGCGAAAGCGAAGTGAGGACGCTCCACTTGCACTACGCCAAGTTGGTCGAACTGGCGAAGAAAGATCTCGAGATGACCGTATCGCACTCCATCGAGGATGCCCAGGAAGACCACGAGCGAAAGTTGGCCCATCAACATTCGAGCAAGGGCGTCGAGGGCGAAGGGAGTGGACCGCGATAGCCCGCGTTGGGTGAGGTAGGAAAACGGGCGATGTTACAAGCCGGTGATTCGCCCAGTTCGATCGATCCTTTGAAGAGATGGAGGTGACGACACATTCGATCCACGCGTCAAGTCATTCTCGATTGCAGCACCACATACTCTGCGCGTGGAGTTCGACGACCAAACGGAGCAGGTCATCGACTTCGGGCCTGTGCTGGCCGGCGCACTTTACCGCCCGCTTCGTATCATGTCGAAGAACAGTAAAGGGCAAGACTCGTGCTGCTTCATGTGATTTACATTAAGCAAGTTCATGCCAAATAATGGTTTAATATCATGCCGCACTACATCGACCCGCACATCCACATGATCTCTCGCACGACGGACGACTACCAGCGGATGGCCTACGCTCAGTGTGCCGCAGTCAGCGAACCCGCATTCTGGGCCGGGTTCGATCGCGGCACCGCCGCTGGATTCCACGACTACTTCCGGTCGCTCACGGACACCGAACCGAAACGCGCCGCCCTCTTCCACATTCGCCACTACTGCTGGCTCTGCATCAACGCGAAAGAGGCCGAGAACGTCTCGCTGTCGCGCGAAGTGATCGCGATGATTCCCGAATTTCTGAAGTGCCCCAACGTGCTCGGCATCGGTGAGATCGGCCTCAACAAAAACACCGCCAACGAAGCCATCGTATTCCAAGAGCACCTCGACCTCGCGGCCAAGACCGACGAACTGATACTGATTCACACGCCGCACCTCGAGGATAAGTACAAGGGTACGCGGATGATCGTGGACATGTTGAAGAACGACCCTCGCGTGAAGCCGCACCGCGTCTGCGTCGACCACGTCGAAGAACACACGGTGAAGCTGGCTCTCGATGGCGGCTTCTGGTGCGGGATGACGCTTTATCCAACGACGAAATGTACGCCGGCGCGGGCCTGCGACATCATCGAGATGGTCGGCACCGAGCGGATCATGGCGAACTCGGCAGGCGACTGGGGCAAGTCGGACCCGCTCGCCGTGCCGGAATTGATTCAAGAGATGAAGCGCCGCGGGCACGGGGAAGCGGACATTCGCAAAGTCGTTTACGATAATCCGCTGGCGTTCTGGCGTCAGGCGAACAACTGGCGCGAGTGGATGCCGTAGGCCGATCACTTCTTCAAATACGCATCGTGAAAGGCGGCCACGGCGTCGGCTAACGCTGCGGCGGTCTTCGGGTAGGCGTCCTTCTCGCGGAGGTGCGTACCGAACTCGAGCTGGATCGCGTCGATTGCGTAGCCCGTATGGCTGCCGTAACTTTGCACGATGTACCCGCCGTTGAACTGTGCTTCTTCCTTCGCATCCTCCGCCGCGTCGCACTTCGGCAGCACCTTGTAACCCGCCTTTTCCATCTGACCGAGTACGCTGTTCCTGCCCACGACCGCCTGCCAACCGTGTCGTTCCTTCAAGAGCTTCACCGATTTGCCGTTCTGCGTGCCGCGGCAAAGTTGCTGTTCGAATAGTCCCTGACCGTGGATGTCGAGCAAGAGCCCAGCACCGTGCTGCTCCTTCACGGCCTTGCACGCCGCGGCGAGTGCCTCGTGATACGCATCGTAAATGGGCTTCGCCTTTTCGTTCTCGTAAGCGGCCTCGCGCGGGCGGTTCACATCGAGTTGCTTGCGTTCGAAGCGCGCGATCGCGAACCAGACCTTGCCCCCGAGTTGCTCCTCCAATGCGGCAACGAATTTCTCCGCGAGTTCGGTCGTGTTCGTGTCGCGGACCTTGGCGAACTGCTTGATGCCGACCCCGAGGCGCTCCGGTACATCGGGGAGCGGCTTCTTCCCACCGTGCGGCGCGGAGACGATGATCGGCAACGTACCTTTCTGAATCGAAACGAACTCTTCCACCTTCAGCGGTTCCTGCTCTGCTCGAACGAGTGCCAGCGGAAGGACGAGGAACAACGCGAACCGCATGGCAACTCTCCGGGTTAATCGCACCCTGCCGGTTGTAGTGAGTTTGCGCTCGCTCCGATAGGGCGAAGTGTTCCTTCCGTGCAAGTGTTGACGGCGCGGCGCACTAGGAATTGGCAGAGGCCAAGAGATTGTTTGAAGTTGGGAGAAGAGGGATGTCGCCGAGTCGAGTCGTTCGCTCTGTGCTGGTCGCTGCGGCGACACTCTTAATAGGGTTCAGCCCCGTTCAGGATCGCAAGCGATTCGCGGCGGCCTCGGAGAAGCAACCGGTGGAGTTTGAAGTCGAGAAGCACGCGGACATCGCCTACCGCACGGACGCGGACGCCGACCCGCGCCACAAACTCGACCTGTTCGTTCCCGTGGGCCGCAAGGACTTCCCCATTCTCATCTACGTTCACGGCGGCGCGTGGAAGTCCGGGAACAAGAACCTCTACGTGGCGCTCGGCCGTGCCTTCGCTCGTCGCGGCATCGGTGTCGCCGTCATCAACTATCGGCTCTCGCCGAAGGTGAAGCACCCCGCCCATGCGGAAGACGTGGCGAAGGCCTTCGCCTGGGTTCATGCGAACGTCGAGAAGTACGGCGGCGACGCGGCCCAGGTCACGCTCATGGGGCACTCGGCGGGCGGGCACCTCGTCGCGCTGCTCGCCACCGATCCGGCCTACCTCAAGGCCGAGAAACTCGAAACCACTCAGATTCGCGGCGTGATCTCCGTCAGCGGCGTTTACCAAATCGAGCCCAACGGCGAACTGTACATCCCGGCCTTCGGCACCGACGTCGAGGTTTGCAAGCAAGCTTCGCCGATGACGCACATCGGCTCGAAGTTGCCGCCGTTCCTCATCGCTTATGCCGAGCACGATTACGAGACCTTCGACCGCATGGCGATCGACTTCCACGCGGCGCTGGAGAAGGCAGGTACGCCTTCCAGCTTGTTGAAGCTCGCGAATCGCAACCACATCTCGGAGATCGTGAGCATTCTCAACGACGAGGATCCGCTGAGCCGGGCCGTGCGGAAGTTCGTGCTGGAGAAGTGATCGCGCCTACAGTATCGCTTCGAGTTCCCGGCGGAACTCCTTCACCTGTTCCTCCGGCATGTTGGGGTTCGGCGATCGCACCGGACCCAGATCCACGCCGCGTACCCGCATCGCTTCTTTAGCGGATGCCAGGAAGCCATAACACTGCATGAGTGCGATGAGCCGTACCGAGCGGAACTGCTCGGCTCGCGCCGTTGCCAAGTCTCCGGCCTTCACGGCCGCGATGATCCGATGATAGATCGGCGCGGCAAAGTTGTACGTGCTCCCCACGGCACCCTTCGCACCGAGCACGAGTGCCGCGAGAAGGTACTCGTCGAAGCCCCAGACCACGTCGTACTTGCCCCCCTCCAGGTTCAACAATTGCTGGAAGGCCATGAGGTCCGAGTTGGTGAACTTCAGCCCGGCGAGTGTCGGAATCGACTTCGCATGTTGGCCGAGGAACTCCGGCATGGAAAGGCTCACGCCGGTCATCGAGGGGATGTCGTAGAAGTAGAACGGCGTGCGCGGCGCGGCGGCGGCGAGCTTCGCACACCACTCCGCGAGTTGGGCCACGTTCCTCGGCTTCACGTAATTCGGTGCTACCGTGGCGATCGCGGCCGCACCGTGTTCCTCGGCGTGTTTCGCGAGATCCTCGGCTTCCACGAGGGCATTTGCACCCACGTGTACCACGACGCGCAGCTTCGAACCGCGGCAAACATCGAGCCAGCGTCCGGTGAGTGCCTTGCGTTCCGGGATCGAGAGCGAGCTGAACTCACCTGTGGTCCCACCAACGAACGCGCTCGTGAGGCCGTCGGCGAGGCAGAGTTCGACTTGCTTCTCGACGGCGTCGAGGTTCAGGTCGCCGTGCGAATCGAACGGCGTGAGAACGGCCGGAGTCAGACCGGTGAGTGGTTGGTACATGAGGTAATAGTATAGTGTAGCCGCGACGCGAAGTCTTCGGAGCGGAGCGCGAGCATGGTCATCGGTTACCACGTCATTTTCAGTGCGTACGGGTTTTGGTTGCCCAACGATCCGCGCGGTTCGTGGTCCGATTTCGTCGGAGCATGGGATCTGTTCCTTGCCGGCGGCAAAGCCACCAAGACCGACGAGACACGCTCCGTGGCGCAGCGGCCTCACGATCGCGAACGGCGACTTGCAGCCAAAGAAGAACTGCTTCGCCCCGCCGTGAAGTTCAACGGCCGCCAGGCTCGCGCGATCGGTAATGGGTTCGCCGAGTACGTGGCGAAGTCCGGAGTGCCAGTCTGGGCGTGTTCGATCCTCCCCGAACATGTGCATCTCGTGACCGGGCGATTTCGGATGAACATCGAGAGCGTCGTGATTCAACTGAAGGGGGCCGCAACGCGGAAGTTGATCGAGGAGGGCATTCATCCCTTCGGCCATCTTGCCGAGCCCGGAGATACGCCCCCAAAGTGTTGGTCGCGCGGGGAATGGAGCGTGTTCCTCGAAGAGCCGGCAGACATCGCGCGTTCGATCCGGTACGTTGAAAAGAATCCGGTGAAGGATGGGAAGCCGCGACAATCGTGGAGTTTCGTGGCTCCTTACCAACCCGTTTAGTCGCCCGCGCTCCGCTCCGAAGACTGCGCGTCGCGGCTACACAGGAAAACGTTATGCCCCCTGAAATTGCCGATCCCACCGTCGTCGAGTTCGACGTTCGCACCGACGAAATGCTCGTCAACATGGGGCCCCAGCACCCCAGCACGCACGGCGTGCTCCGGCTCGTGCTCCGCACCGATGGCGAAGTCATCTCCGAAGTCACCCCGCACCTGGGCTACCTGCACCGCTGCGCCGAGAAGATCGGCGAGAACGTCACGCCCATTCAGTTCATCCCGTACACGGACCGGATGGACTACCTCGCCGCGATGAACATGAACCTCGGCTACTCGCTCGCCATCGAGAAGCTCGCCGGCCTCGCCATTCCCGAGAAGGCCCAGATCATCCGCGTGCTCATTTGCGAAATGAACCGCATCGCCTCGCACCTCGTCGGCATGGGTGCCTACGGCCTGGATCTGGGCAGCATCAGCCCGTTCATGTACGCCTTCCGCGAACGCGAGCACATCCTCGACTTGTTCGAAGACGTCTGCGGAGCCCGCCTCACCTACAGCTACCTCACCATCGGCGGCGCTCACGACGACCTCCCGCCCGGATGGAACGAACGCTGCCGCAACTTCCTCAACTACTTCAAGCCGCGCATCCCCGAGTACCACGACCTGCTCACGAACAACCACATCTTCGTGAAGCGAACCGCTGGCATCGGCATCCTCACGAAGGAAATGGCCCTCAGCTACGGCTGCACCGGCCCCATGCTCCGCGGTTCCCTCGACCGCACGAAAGGTGACCCGGATTGGGATCTTCGCAAAACCGAGCCGTATTCCGGCTACGAGCACTATCAGTTCGACATTCCCATTCCGCCGTTCAAGACGGCCCCCCACGGCGCGGTTATCGGCGACTGCTGGCACCGCTTCTACGTGCGCATGCTCGAGGTGATCGAGAGCGTGAAGATCGCCGAGCAGGCCATGGACAAGTACGACGCGCTGCACGCCGAGGGTGAGAAGGTGAAGGCCGAACTCGGGCCGGAGGCGTTGAAAGATCCGAAGGGGCCAGCCGCCCTGAAGTTGGCGGAACTGATGCGGACGAAGTACTCGCATCGCGTGGAGCCGCCGCGGAACCTGCCCGCCGGCGAATGCTACGTTGAGACGGAGTGCCCGCGTGGGCAGATGGGCTTCCACGTCGTCGGTCGGGCGACCAAGGAGAACGTGCCGCTGCGGGTGCGGGCGAAGTCGAGTTGCTTCTGCAACCTCAGCGTGGCCGGCGAACTCTGCAAGGGTTGCCTCATCGCGGACGTGCCGGCCATCGTCGGCAGCGTCGATGTCGTGATGGGTGAGATAGACAGGTGAGAGAAAATAACGCAAGTTGCTTTCGCAACAACGACTTGCAGAAACAGAAAAAACCCGAAAAAGTTGCCGAATACGGTGCATTTTGCCGGTTACGGTGCATTTAAGGTGCATCGCCAACTCGACATCGTTACATCAAGCGGCCTTGCTTTCTGGTTAGTGAGCGAGGCCCCTGCGTCCGACTCGTCTCCCACGAACGGCTGTTCGAGTTACTGCGAGAGAGCGGCGATGTTGAATCAACGGCACTGGCGACGTTTCTTGAACGCCAGCGTTCGACGGCTCGGCGGCAACTGCGGCTCACGACGAAGAGATTCAGAGAGATTGGGGAGTGAAGTTGCGACGAGGAAAGGTCGCCAAGAAGTTGGCGACCTTTCCTCCAGGACGACGCTCGGATGCCAGCGGCTCGCTACGCTGCCTGGGCTGAGGGCTTCCACTTCGGGAGCCGCTTGACCTTGAACGACACGCCCAGCGCTTCGATCAGTTCTTCGACATCGCCGATGTCCTCCCCCATTCATCGAGCCTGTAGTTCCTTCACCTTTTGCTTCTTCACCTTGGCCGGGTCGATCACGACCTCGCTTTCCCCCCGGCCCGTGAAGTAGCCCAGCACGTCTTCCTTGCGGGCCACGCCCGTCACCAGCTTCGGCTCACCGAAACGGTCCAGCATTGCGAAGCGATTGGCGAACCACACGGCCTTCTCCCGATCCGTCGTCCAGGCGATGCCCTTGTCACGCCGACCAAGGAACCCGGTACACCGGAAACTCGTTGGGCAAGTTCCGCAGCGCCTCGTGTTCCTCGTCCTCCATCCGCGGCTCAGGGCCGAAGACGGCCCAGACGACGAAGGTGGCCACGGCCACGAGCACGACCGCCGGGACGAAATAGGAGGAGACGGTGTCCGCCAGACCCTGGATCGGTGCGCGGCTGCGCTGGGCCTCGCCGACCATGTGGACGATCTGGGCCAGCACCGTCTCGCTGCCAACCCGTTCGGCGCGGACGACCAAACTGCCCGTGCCGTTCACGGTGGCCCCGGTCACCTTGTCGCCCGAACCCTTCGACACCGGGACGGGTTCTCCCGAGATCATCGACTCATCGACGAAGCTCGTGCCCTCAATGACCACGCCATCTACGGGCACTTTCTCACCCGGGCGGACCCGCAGCCGGTCGCCGGGCTTCACGCGATCCAGGGGAACGTCCTCTTCCGATCCATCTTCTCGAAGCAGTCGCGCCGTCTTAGGCGAAAGCCCAAGAAGAGCCCGAATGGCACTGCTGGTCTGACTGCGGGCACGCAGTTCGAGCACCTGTCCCAACAGCACCAGCGTTACGATGACGGCGGCCGCCTCAAAGTAGAGGGCGACTTCGCCGCCGTGACCGCGGAAGGAGGCCGGAAA
>JAYTUG010000553.1:0-3767 GCA_043744695.1 Gemmataceae bacterium | reverse complement strand
AAGCCCGCCGACAGCGGCGGCAGAAGTCGCGGGGTTCTTGCCATTCGGCTTCGCCGCCTCGGGTGTGAACGAGGCGCGGTTCGGGGTCGTCGGGTTCGGTGGCACCGTTGCAGCCGGGGCACTGTTGGAACTCCGACGGACGTTCCGTGGCGGGGTCGATGGCCTGCCGCTGGAGGGCCTGCGCCAGCATCCGTTCGGTGAGAACTTCTCGGATGGCGACGAGGAGGTCTTCCATCTCGGTGAGCTTGGTGCCCCAGGCGGGCCCGCGGGGTCCCCAGATGCGGTCGACCAGATGTTTGGCGACGCCGTGGAGGTAGGGGCGCACTTCGTCGACGGCGGCGGGCGTTTTCTTGGCGAATGCCATCCTTGGCACCTGATTGGAGTTGGGGCGATTCCGGAACGCGGTTTCCAGCTGGAGTATATCCGAGCGAACAGCTCGACTGCAAACCATGTACTGCACCCGTGGCACACCCCTTCTCGAGATCGGCGTTGAGGCCGTCTCGGTTTTCGGAGTACCATCGCGCGGTTCACCGGAGAAGCCTCATGGCCCGCAAGCCGCGTCGAGTTGCCATCGATTACGCCGTCTATCTCGCCGTGAGGCTGATCGTCTGCTTCGTGCAAGCTCTGCCGACCGTGCTGGCGTTCCGCTTTGGAGCCTTTCTCGGTTGGCTCGGCCATCGCATCGACAAACGCCATCGCGCCGTCGCCGCCGAGAACCTCCGCGCTGCATTCCCGGAACTCGCCGCGAATCCCCGGCAAGTCGAACGGCTCGTGCGAGCCTCGTATCGGCACATCGGCATCATGGTGGTCGAGATCGTTCTGCTCCCGCGCAAGCTGCACATCGCGTCGTGGCGGCGCTACTACACGATGGAGAAGGGCCTCGGAATGATCGCGCCGCTTTACGGACCGCGAGCCACCATCTTCGCCACCGCGCACTTCGGCAACTGGGAACTCGCCGGATGGATGATCGGGCTCTTCGGGTTCAAGACGCACAGCATCGCCCGCGTACTCGACAACCCATTCCTCGAAAGCTACCTCAAGTGGTTCCGGCAAGCGACCGGTCAAACGATCATTGCGAAGAAGGACGACTTCGATCGTCTCACCGACGTGCTGCGGGCCGGCGGCAAACTTGCGACGCTCGCGGATCAAGATGCCGGCCCCCGAGGCGTCTTCGTCGATTTCTTCGGACGACCCGCGAGCACGCACAAAGCCATCGCCCTCATGGCCATCGAATTCGACGCACCCATCGTCGTGATCGGCGTCCCGCGGCTCGCCGAGCCCATGTATTACGGCGTGGTGGTGGAAGAGGTCATCGACCCGCGCGAATTCGTGGGGCGAACGGATGCGGTTCCCGCGATCACGCAGCGCTACACCGCGGCGCTCGAACGCATGATTCGTCGGCACCCCGAGCAATACTTCTGGTTCCATCGCCGTTGGAAGCACCAACCGGTGAAGCGCGCGAAGAGGGCGAAAGCCGCGTGACGACTTCGGTGGGCCCCTATAAACTGCGGAGGAAGATGACCGCGACCCGCGAAGGAGAACCGCCGATGTCCGAGCGCAGCGCGATGTGGTACGGGTTGGCGCTGGCCGCCTTCTCAGCGGCAGACGCTACCGGCCAGGACGCTTATAAGAAGCCGCCGCAGGCCGTGCTCGACATTCTCCACGCCCCGAGTTCGCCCACGGTTTCCGTCAGCCCGTCCGGCGAGCATCTGCTCTTCGTTCAATCGGATCGCTACCCGCCGATCGCGGACTTGGCCGAACCGACACTCCGGCTCGCGGGCCTGCGGATTAACCCGCGTACGAACGGCCCGGCTCGTGCCCCACGCGTCGTCGGCCTCACCCTCCTCTCCCTCGCCAAGAACGAGAAAACGAAACTCGAACTGCCGCCGGGCAAGGTCGGCATTCCGGCTTGGTCTTACGACGGCAAGCACTTCGCCGTACCCATCACGACCGAGAAGGGCATCGGCCTCTGGGTCGCAAACGCCTCCGACGGCAAGTTGATCCAAGTGCCGAGCGTGACGATGAACGATGCCATCGGCAGCGACTTCCAGTGGATGCCGGACAACGCCTCGCTTCTGGTTCAACTCATTCCCGAAAAGCGCGGCGCGGCCCCAGTCGCGCCGCTCGCTCCCGGCGGCCCGGTCGTTCAGCAATCCGAAGGCAAGGCCGCTCCGGTGCGCACCTTCCCGGACATGCTCCAGAACCCGCACGACGAAGCGCTGTTCGCGTACCACGGCACCTCGCAACTGGCAGTGGTGAGCATCACCGGCGCGATCGCGCCCGTCGGCAAGCCCGCGATCGTCACGAGTTCCGACCCTTCTCCCAGCGGCGACTACTTCCTCGTGTCCAAGATCACGGCTCCCTTCTCGTACCTGCATCCCTTCTCGTCGTTCCCGCGCGATGTCGAAGTTTGGGACGCGAAGGGGAATTTGATCGCGACCGTCGCCGAGTTGCCGTTACAAGACAAGGTGCCGATCGAAGGCGTGCCGACCGGCCCGCGGGCCGTGCGTTGGGTGCCGACGATGCCGCATACCTTGATCTGGGTCGAAGCCCAGGACGGCGGCGACCCCAGGCAGAAAGTCCCGCACCGCGACGCGATCATCACCCTGAGTATCGGCAGCAACCGCGGCCCCGTGCCGCTCATGAAGGTCGAGCACCGCTTCGCCGGGATCGACTTTCTCGCCGTCGGCAACCGCATGCTCGTCCGCGATTACGACCGCGAACGCAAGTGGTCCCGCACCTTCCTCGCCTCCAGCACCGCGCTCCTCGGAGAAGATCCTCGGCTGCTCTTCGAGCGCTCGTCGCAGGATCGCTACGGCGACCCCGGCACGCCACTCACCCGCACGTTGACGAGCGGCCACCGCGTGCTGCGAACCGCCGGCGACGCTGCTAGCGACACCATCTGGCTCTCCGGCCCCGGTGCCTCCCCCAAGGGCGACCGCCCCTTCCTCGACCGCTACGACGTGAAGACCGGCAAGAGCGAACGCGCCTTCCACTGCACCGATGGCGTCTACGAGGATGTGGTCGCCATTCTCAACGCGAAGGGGACGAAGTTCCTGGTGCGGCACGAGTCCGCGACCGAGCCGCCGAACTTCTTCATTCGCGACGGCGTTCACGAGAAAAAACTGACCGAGAACGCCGACCCGGCTCCCGAGCTTCGCAAAGCCAAGAAGCAACTCGTGACGACCAAGCGGGCGGACGGCACGACGATCTCGTTCACGCTGCACACGCCGCCGAACCACAAAGAGGGCGAGAAGTTGCCCGCCGTGTTCTACGCTTATCCCGTGGAGTTCGCTTCTGCCGATACGGCGAGTCAGGTCGTGGGTTCACCGCATCGCTTCACCGCGGTCGGAGGCTTCTCGCATCTCTTCTTCCTCACGCAGGGTTATGCCGTGGTCGAGGTCTCGATGCCGATCGTCGGGCCGCCGGCGAGTGCGAACGACACGTTCATCGAGCAACTGGTATCGAACGCGAAGGCAGCTATCGACAAGGCCGAGGAACTGGGTGTGGATCGCGACCGCATCGGCGTGATGGGCCACAGCTACGGAGCGTTCATGACGGCGAATCTGCTCGCCCATTCGGACCTGTTCAAGGCAGGCATCGGCCGCAGCGGGGCGTACAACCGCACGCTTACCCCGTTCGGTTTCCAGAACGAACGCCGCACCTTCTGGGAAGCCCCGCAGATTTACGCGAAGATGTCGCCGTTCAACCACGCGGAGAAGATCAACGAGCCGTTACTGCTGATCCACGGCGCGGCCGACAACAAC
>JAYTUG010000552.1:0-3772 GCA_043744695.1 Gemmataceae bacterium | reverse complement strand
GGAACAGAAAGGATCGACGAGAAGATGAGTTCATGGCGGATCCTGGCGAGACCAGCCTTGTCTGGGGCCGGGTTGGAGTTGTTATAGTCGTCGGATCGTCACTTCTTCGGCGGCATCGCCTTGATCTCTTCGATGCGCGCCTTCCACGCTTTGAGGAACTTCTCGTACATCGGCGTGCCGGCCAGGGCTACGTCCGTCACCAGGGTCGGCGACTTCACAGCAGCCGGATCGACGAAGTTCACGAGGTTCCAGAGTGCCAGTTCGCGGACGGCCACGGAAGGGTTGCCGAGCAGTTCCACCAGCCGATCCAGATCGCGAGCATCGGGCTTGGTCGGAGAAACGTACCCGCGAAGCAGCCGCAGAATGATCTCCGGATCTTGCTCGTTGCGGAGCTTCGCGGCGAGCGCGGTTCCCAGCGCGGACGTGTTCCCCGGCGACTGCGCGATCCACGATGCGAGTGCATTCACCGTAGCGAGTCGAGCGTAGCCCTTCGTCTCGTCGTTCAACAGGTCGATGAGCGGTTTGAGTTCGTCGGCGGCTCCGGCTCCGGTCACGATCGCGGTCTGGCCGTAAACCGCGACTTGCGCCGCCACGATTCGCTTCGGGTCGGCGGGTTCGGTGAGAATCTCGACGAGCAAGACCTTGATGCCGTTGCGGTCCTTGAGTTGCCCGGCCATATCGCTCAGGGTTTTCTGCACGGCCTTGCCCTGATCCGAGCCGACGAGTAGGAAGCGATCGAAGTAGCCATTGGCGGCGTCGATGGGCTTGGGATTGGCGAGCGCGCTGGCCTTATTGTCCCAAGCGATCGAGTTGGGTGCGGCAACTTGAGGGAAGCTCTTGAAACGTTCGGGCATGGCGAAACTCGCGGTGCCTCGAACGACCGCCGCCTGAGCCTCGACCCGCGGGAGTGCCCCGCCTTCCCGCATGAAGGGCGTGCCCGGATCGAACGACGTGATGACTTCGAACATCACTTCCGACTTCGCATTCGCCAGCGTCACGTCCCAGACTTGCCCCGCGAAGCGAACGCGAACCCGGCCGCCCGCAGGCTTCGTACTGCTCAGGTAAATGCGACCCGAGATGAGAGTCAGGTCTGCGTCGAAGTCTTCACCCTTGTCGTTCGCCTTGCGCTCGGGCACGTGAAAGCGGACGCGCGCTTCGAGCAGCCGCGCCGGGAGGAGTTCGGGCACGTTCCCCCACATGTGAACCTTGATACCCGATTCCAATTGCACATCCGCCTTGAACCCCGGTAGGCAGACGACCTGATGGGAGGAGGTGACGGCGGGCTCGTCGGCGGGATCGAGCCGCAGCCAGCCGGGTGCCTCGTCGGCCCGCGTGAGAACGATGACGTTCGGAGACTCGACTTTGCCGATCGCGACGGCGTCTGGCTTCGGTGCTGGCACGCGGTTCACGAGGTCTTCGCCGCCCTTTTTCGGAGGCGGCGCGACTTCTACGGGCTCCACATCCTTGGGCTTCACCGGCGGCATCGGCTCCGGCTCTTTGACGATCGGCGGCACCACGGGCGGCACCAGCTGGGGAGGCGTCGGTGTCTGGTTTGAAGCCGTCGCATGGTGATCGATTGCGGGGGCGTCGGGTTGTTTGCCGGGAAGCGCCATGGCAACCGCGATGGCCAGGACGATGCACAGGCCGCAGACCGCCGCGACGGCCGCGACGCGCGTCGTCGGCGAGGCCCCCGTATAGCGGCCGAAGCCGAGCAGGTAGGCAGTATCCGCATCGTCGGTTTCGCCCGGTGCCTCCGGCACGATACTGCCAACGGATGCGGCCTTGCGCGTGCGCCGATTCGGATCGGACAGCGGCGGCTTCACGAGCTTGTACATGCGCTGCCGAGCCTGAGGCGGAACCTGCACCGGTTCCGTGAGAATCAGCGTGAGAATCTGATGGCACGCCGCGACCTCGGCCAAGTGCGAATCCGATTGCAGGCAAGTCTCTTCGAGACGCGTCACCTGTTCCGAGTCGAGCGTATTGCTCAGGTACTCGGCAACGGTGTTCGGGTCCGAAACGCCATCGTCGTCGTCGTTAGTGGAGGGGGCCTTGAGGCCGCGCCGCCGCGTGACGCGTTTGATTTTCTCGATCAGTTCTTGGGCGAGTTCGCTCGCGGCGACCTTGGCTCCGAGTTGCCGGGCCATGGTCGGTTCGAGGGTGTCGTCGATGTACGCGAGCAGCGTGCGAAGCGTGAGTTGTGCCATGTTGGGGTCTCCAGGATCGAGGCGAAACGAGCCGCGTGAGCGGTCGGGTGAAGTAATAGGGGCAACTCGCGTCCGGTTTCGTGCAAGAAAATGGAAAAAAAGTCGGAGGTGCGGTACTCTGGTGAACGCAGCCGCTCGCGGCTTCGCGATTCACGAGTCAAACCATGTCCACCGCTCTTCTGCTTCTCGCGATGCTTCCCGGTGCGGCTCCCGCGCCCGTTGCGGACGCCAAACTTCCCCCCGGGTTCGCCGCCTACCTCTACTCCGATCAAACGCTCGCGAACGACATCACCACGATGACGGTGGATGATGCGGGCCGAGTGATCGTTGCCGGCCGCGGCTACGTTCGCCTGCTGATCGACGACGATGGTGATGGCAAAGCCGACCGCGCGGTGAACCTACTCGAAGGCCTCAAGGATGGCCCGATGGGTCTGCTTGCGGAAGGCGACGCGCTCTACGTCGTCACCGATGGCGGGCTCAAGCGCTACCGCGGCTTCAACGGCAAGGACAAGTTGAAGGAGCCGCCGGAGGTACTTTACGCGGTGAAGACGAGCGGCGAGCACGAGGCCCACGCCGTTCGTCGCGGCCCGGACGGCTGGCTCTACCTCATGTGCGGCAACATGTCCGGCGTCAAGAAAGAGCACCTCGACCCACTGCGCTCGCCCGTAAAGGATCCGATTGCTGGAAGCCTCCTTCGCCTCAGCCCGGACGGCAAAACCATTGAGGCTGTCGCCGACGGCTTCCGCAATGCCTACGGCTTCGACTTCAACCTCGACGGCGAAGCCTTCACCTACGATTCGGACAACGAGCGCTGCGTCGGGTTGCCGTGGTACGAACCGTGCCGCTTCTACCACATCGTGCCGGGCGGGAACTACGGGTGGCGATCGCCGCAACTCTCCCAGACGTGGCGTAAGCCGCCGTACTTCGCGGACGTGGTGCCGCCGATCTGCACCACGGGCCGTGGCTCCCCCACCGGCGTAGCGTGCTACCGCAACACGCTTTTCCCCGGCCCGTACCGGGGCAACTTCTTCATCGCCGATTGGACCTTCGGCAAAATCTGGTTCGTGCCTTTGGAGAAGAAACACTCTTCGTACGCGGGCAAGCCGAAGGTGTTTTTGGAAGCGATCGGCGAGAACGGCTTCGCCCCGACCGCGCTCGCGGTCCATCCTAAGACCGGCGAGTTGTTCGTAAGCATCGGCGGCCGCGGCACCCGCGGCGCGGTCTATCGCATCACGCACGAACGCGGTGGCCCAGCGAGCGTGTTGCCGATGGCGAAGCGCTCGCTGGAGTGGAACGCGGAAGCGGCGAAGGAATGGGTGAAGGACGCAACCAGCACCCACGCGATGGAGCGCCGCCACGCATTGGAGATGATGCTGCGTTGGCGGGAGAAGCTGGGCTGGGGCCAGTGGCTCGGCGACGCGGTGAAGCCGAACCTCAGCCACGAGGATGCTCTGGTGCGTGCCGCGGGAGGAAGGCTTGTGGCCCGTGCCGCGGCGCCTGTGGGGCAACTGGAGAACACGACCGCAAGGCTGACGCTTGCGCTCTTCACGGCCGAGGATTCTCCCGAC
>JAYTUG010000551.1:0-14970 GCA_043744695.1 Gemmataceae bacterium | reverse complement strand
TCGCCAGCGAGATCACGCAGGGCGGCTCGATGCCGAGCGCTTTGAACGCTTGCATGGCCGCGTTCAACTGCCCCTTGCCGCCGTCGATGAGCAGGATGTCCGGGAAGACTTCGTCTTCCTCGCGCAGCCGTCGGAATCTCCGGCTCACGACTTCGCGCATCGAGGCGAAATCGTCCACGCCCTCGACCGTCTTGATCTTGAAGCGTCGATAGCCCGGCTTGAACGGCAGCCCATCCAGGAACGAGACCAACGACGCGACCGTGTCGGTGCCGCTGATGTGCGCGATGTCCATTCCCTCGATCGTTCGCGGCCGCTTCGCCAGACCGAGTACCTGCTGCAAGCCCTTGAGGCCCTTCTTCGGGTCGATCGGGAAGACCTCGGGTTGGGCGTCGCGGTCCTTATCGCCGCGAAGGTCGAGGTTTTGCAGCGCCACGATTTCATCGCGAAGCCGCCGGGCCTTCTCGAAGTTGAGCGCTTCGCTCGCCACCCGCATTTCCTTTTCCATCCGCGCGATCAGCTTGCTCTTCTTCCCTTCCAGCACGAAGATCAGTTTCTTCACCTGTCGGCGATACTCGTCGCGGCTCACGCGGAAATTGCACGGTGCCGTACAGCGGCGAATGCTGTGGAGCAGGCAGGGCCGAAACCACTTCCAACGCTTTTCATCCGACTTGATGTCGAGCGTGCAGGTGCGGAACTGGAAGATCCGTTGGAGCACGTGGACCGCGGCCCGCAGGCTCGTGGTGTTCGTGAACGGCCCGTAAAGCCGCACGCCCTTCCGCCGCGGCGAACGGGTGATCTCGACCCGCGGGAACTCTTCCCGCGTCCGGATTTGCAGGTACGGGAAGGTCTTGTCGTCCTTCAGGCTCTTGTTGAACTGCGGCCGCAGGTCCTTGATCATGCGGGCCTCGACAAGCATCGAGGCGATCTCGTCTTCGGTCTCGATGTAGTCGATCTCGACGACGAGCCCGATCCAGTCGCGAATGCGGGCGTCGTTGGGTGCGTCTTTGTTCCAGTAGCTCAAGGCCCGGCTGCGGAGGTTCTTCGCTTTGCCGATGTAGACGACGCGGCCCTCGGCATCCTTCATGAGGTAGATGCCGGTGCTGGTGGGAAAGGTACGGGCTTTTTCCCCGGGAAGATGCGGCGCGGGAGTCGGCAAATCGTCGGCCATATGGTAACATTCTACGCGGTCGAGCCGGTCGCCGGGTTCGCCATCTCGACACCGCGATAGACTCGATCGAGTGGAATGCGAGCGGGAACCGTGCCGAGAACGAAATCGCCATTGGGGTCGTCGAAGGTCGTGAGCAACCAGGTATTGTCCGGCTGGCGAACGAATCGTTCGATTCGGAACTGGTCCTGCGTAATGTATATAATCTCGCGAATGGTAGGCTGGAGCCTGTACTGGGCGAACTTGAACCCGCGCTCGTATCCCTCGTTGGAGGGCGACACGACTTCGATGACGACCTGTGCGTTTGCGAGAGTGTTCATGTTGCTGGCGAGAAACTGCGGTGGTTCGCAGATGATCACGATATCCGGATAGGCGTACATGCCCGTGTCGTTGAGCCGGACACGCTGGTCGCTGGAATAGGATTGACACGGCCCGTCACCGAAGCGAATCCCAAGTTCGACGATGAGATTCTCTTTGACGCGATTGTGGAAGGGGTTGGCCCCGGCCATCGCCGTGATG
This sequence comes from Gemmataceae bacterium, assembly GCA_043744695.1. Taxonomy (GTDB): domain Bacteria; phylum Planctomycetota; class Planctomycetia; order Gemmatales; family Gemmataceae; genus Urbifossiella. The sequence goes on along the minus strand of JAYTUG010000551.1, from coordinate 13,286 downwards.
CCGTCCCAGTGCAGCGGATACATCACGCCATCGTAGAACTCGCTCTTGAACTCGGCGGCCTCCTCGATGGCCAGGTACTCGGCCTCGGTCAACTTCTGCTTCGGAACTGGCATCCCGGACATGACGTACTCCGATTCGCGGTTCCGTTTCAGTTTAGCGTAAACCGCGACAACGTCATTTACTTTCGCACCAACTTCGTGATGGATGGATCGCGGAGCGTCGGGGCGTCCGGTGGTGCTTTCAGGCTTCCGAGGAAGCCGATGAGCGACACCTGATCCGATGGCGTCAGTTCCTCGAACTTCTTGGTTACGCCCTTGGCGTCGCCACGGTGCCTGAGGATCGCGTCGCGGAGCGTCGGAGCCGAGCCATCGTGCAGGTAAGGCGCGGAATCGGCCACGCCCCAAAGCGCGGGCGTCTTCCACTCGGAAGGCTTGGGATCTTCGTCCGGACGACCCGGCAGTTGCAACTGAATCGGCGGCTCCGAGTACCCGTTGCGGCTACCTGGCAGCGGAGGATCTTCCAACGTGTAGAGCAAGAAATCGGTATACACCCCTTTTACGCCGCCGAGGTTCGGCACGTGGCACACTGCGCAACCAACGGTCGCGAAGAGTTCCTTCCCACGTGCCGTGTCGCCTTCGACTTCAATCGGCTTGGGGAGCGTTTTCACGAAGGAAACCAGGGCGCGGTACTGCTTCTTGTCGAGATCCGGTTGGGCCGCGCGTTCGGGGCCGGTGAGGGGTTTGGCTTGTTCGGTGGCGGGGGTGCCGAGCCCGAGTTCGTTGGCGCAGGCCGCGCCGACGAACTCATCGAGGCGAGCGAATTGTGCTTTCCATCCGAACTTGCCCACTCCGCCCGCCACGGAGCGAACGCGACCCACGGGCACGCCGTCGAACTTCAAACTCATTTCCTGGACCGCTTCCTGCAGACCGCGATTCCTGGCGTTCTTCAGGATCGCCCGGTCGGAGATCAGATCGATCCAGCCCGCGCCAAAGAGAGCCGTGGTTTGGACGCGTTCGATTCGAACCGGATCGAAGTCCGGAATCGTCGTGGTCATGTTCGGGCAACCGGGCGTCCCCGATTGAACGGTACGGCCGGGAACCATCGGGAAGAGCGTTTTGAGCTGCTTCGTGGATTCCTGTTGGGAAGCCTCCACGCTGAAGTTGTGAATCGTTCCGTTGTGAAAATTATGGTCGCCGGGACGGGGCTGGACTTCGAAGCTCACGGCGTTGTGTTCGAAATTGCCGCCGCCTCCGAGGCCGCCCTGGAAGTGGCAGGTCGCGCACGACTTCGCGTTGAAGACTGGGCCGAGGCCATCGCCGTGAGCGAGTGGATCGTTTGGCGTCCACTCGTGTTCGAACAGATCGCGGCCCTCCGCGATCTCGGCCGCACTGGCCGAAGGGCCCCAAAGTATCGGCAACCCGTCCGAGAAGAGAAACCAGTAGGCGAGTACGAGCGTGCTCCCGAACAGTCCCCAGCCAACGATTCGCCTATGAGCACTCGGCGAGACATTGACGGCGTAGCGGCTTTTGCGTCGAGGCATGGAATTGCTCCCCATGGGTCTCAGCCAGAATCGAACGGTTCTGCTGGAGAAACGTCAATGGGGAGCCAGCATTTCAGGAAGTGGGAAAATCGTCACCTCAATCCAGGATGCGACGACCCTGTACGAGTCGAACCACCACGACCACGAGTACGATGAGCAGGAGCAGGTGAATCAGATCGCCGGCGAAGGGGACGATAAACGCTCCCATCAGCCAAAGGATGAGCAGGATGACGATGATCGCTTCGAGCGTGTAGCGAGGCATGGGAGCTCTCTGAGTGGGGATCCGTGTGGCCCGAAGGTGGGCGAACAGGTCTGTGCGAATTCCGCGCCGAAGCGGATGGATCAATTCCAATTCATAGATGGCACGAGAACTGCGAGCATTGATGGCAACGGAATGCAAGTCTCCCATGATGGGAACACCCACGCAAAGGAGAAGTGAAATGCGCAACTGGATTCTTCCTCTGGCTGCGGCAACGGCCCTCACGGTCATCGGCCTCGATGCATCGCCTGCAAAAGCTCAGGTCATCTACAGCAACTACTCTTCCCCATACGGTTATGGGAACAACTATTACGGGGGGTCCGGGTACGGGAACGGCATCATCCTGACCAACGGGCTGAACTACGGATATGCTCCCTCGTACGGTTACAATCCGGCCTACATCGGTGGCAATTATGGGAACTACGGAGGGTACGGTCAGAGCTACTATGGCGGTGGATACAACCGCGGTTACAGTTCGCGATACTACGGCGGTCGCGGCTACAGTCGTGGCTACGGTCGCCGTTGGTAATCGATTATGCTCCTCACTTCGCCGCGGACGCCCGCGGCGTTTTTTTTGGGATCGGACCACTTTTTACTTGTACCCACGCGACTTCGCCTCTTTACTGGAGGAGCGAAGCGTCGTGAACGGGCGTTCCGAAGACGACGCGAACAGTAATCTACAACACCTCGGAGCCCACATGTTGCGCGTGTCGATGTTTGCCCTCCTCGGAGGAGTGCTCGCACTGTCCAGCGGGGTCGTCGGCCAGGATACGAAGAAGGAAGATCCCAAGAAGGACGTCAAGAAGGATGTCAAGAAGGACGAACCGCCGGCCAAGACCAAGGGATTTCTGCCCCAAAACTGGGGAAAAATTGGGCTCAGTGACGATCAGAAGCAAGAGGTTTACAAGATTCAGGGCAAGCACAACGGCGAGATCGACAAGCTGGAAGCGAAGATCAAGGAAATCAAGAGTACGCGCGATAAGGAAATGAAGGGCGTGCTCAGCGCGGATCAGAAGAAGAAGTTGGACGAGATTCTGACCGGCAAGGACAAGTAACCTCGCTCGACCGCCGACCTACAGTCGGCGGTTTCGCTTTGGGGGGCAGTATGGGCCTCGATCGCTCGATTCACTTTGCCGAAGGCCACGCCCCAAGTTGGGACGCAATTCGCACCGAACTCGTCGAACTCGGCTTCGATTCCTCCCTTCGCATGATCGACAATCTGCCCGCTTTTCCGGACGAAACTCCCGACGAAACTTGGCAAGAACTTCGGGTGGGATTTGCAAGCGGCATGGTCGCGCTCCGTCGTGCGCCCACTCGCATTTCGTGCATCGTTTGGGGAAACGCTGACGAAGGGCTGAAGAAGGCTTGGCATGCGTTGATCTGGGCCTGCGCCGTCGCGAGTTCCGGCATGATTGAGACCGAAGGCGGGCCGCGATCCGCCGTCGAGTTCGCTCGCGAAACTGGCCTAATTCCGTCATAATCGGCAGGATCGGAACGCTTTCTCACGCCCCCCGAGACTTCCCGCTGTTACGAATCGCGTAACGAGCCGATATTCCCCTAAACGCCCGCTCCGGCACTGCAAGCAATCGGTTGCACTTGTTTGGGCTGCGTCGTTTCGGTACTTTCCGCTGTCCCGTAAAGCTTCGCAAGATGCGGGCATCAGCGGCTCTCAGGGAAGAAGGCCTCATCGTGAGCGTCACCGTCCGGCAACTCGCCGAGTGGGTGCAAGGAGAAGTTCTCGGCGATGCCGACCTTCCCATCGCGAATGCGCGTTCCCTCAACGACGCCCAACCCGGCGACATCACCTTCGTCGACGGCGATCGCAACCTCAACGCTTGGCACAACAGCAAGGCTTCCGCCGCCGTCGTTCCCCTCTCAGTTCCCGTGAACGGTCGGCCGATCATTCGCGTCTCCGATCCCCTCATGGCCTTTGCGGGCATCGTGCTGCAACTTCGCGGTCGCTCGTCTTCGCACACGCACACCGTCGACGCCACGGCGGCGATTCACGCTTCCGTCCGGCTCGCCAGCGGTGTTACGGTGGGGCCGTTCGTTACGATTGGTGAAGGCTCCGAAATCGGTGCGAATACGCAACTTCACGCTGGCGTGGCCATCGGCCGGAGTTGCCGCATCGGCGAAGACTCCGTGCTGCATCCGCGCGTCGTCTTGTACGACGACTGCCTCCTCGGCGATCGCGTCGTCATTCATGCGAACTCCGTGATCGGTGCCGACGGCTTCGGCTACCGATTGCAGGCCGGCAAGCACGTCAAGGTGCCGCAACTGGGTTGGGTCGAGATCGAGGACGACGTCGAAATCGGTGCCTGCTCCACCGTCGATCGGGGCACCTTCGGTCCCACGCGGATTGGGGCCGGAACGAAAATCGACAACCTCGTTCAAGTCGCTCATAACTGCCGGATCGGGCCGCACAATATCATTGCCGCACAGGCGGGTCTCGCGGGCTCGGCCACCACAGGCGAATACGTCGTCCTGGCGGGGCAGGCTGGAGTCGTTGGGCACATTCACATTGGCGATCGTTCGGTGATTGCCGCGCAGAGCGCCGTGACCAAGAACGCGCCGCCGGATAGTCGAATGTGGGGTTTCCCGGCTCGTCCCGAAGGACAGGCCAAGCGGAACTATGCCGTGATCGAGCACCTTCCCGAACTTCGGGCGGACGTGATTCGCATCAAGAAGCACCTCGGGTTGGAGGATGCTCGCGATGCCGGGTAAGGTGCTGTCGCCCGAACCCGTGGGGTTGCTCGCTTGTGCGGGCCGGTTCCCGATTCTGTTCGCCGAGAAGGCTCGTTCGTGCGGTATCCCGGTGGTCTGCCTCGGCGTCTCGGGCATGGCCGACCCCATCCTCCAAAGTGTCTGTACTGAATTCCGTTGGCTGCGACGGCTCTCGCTCGGCACGGCCATTCGCACCTTCCGCCGCGGTGGTGTGCGCCGCTGGACCATGGCCGGCAAGTTCCACAAACACCAGGCCTTCCACCCGCTCCGACTGTGGCACTTCCTCCCCGATTGGCGGATGCTCCGCTTCTGGTTCTTCCGCCGCCGTCGCGCCAATAACGACGACTCGATCCTGAACGGAATCATCGACGAGATGCGCGCGTTCGATCTCGAATGCGTTTCCGCCCTCGACCTCTGCCCGGAGTTGCTCGTGCGTGAAGGGAACCTCACTCGCAGGGTGCCGACGGCGGCCGAACTTCGGGACATCGAGGTCGGCTGGTCGCTGGCCCGCGAGATGGGTCGCCTCGATGTCGGGCAGAGCGTCATGATTCGCGAGCGTGCCGTTTTGGCCGTGGAAGCGATCGAGGGCACGGATCGCGCCATCCTCAGAGCCGGGGAGCTATGCGGCCGCGGAGGATTCGTCGTCGTCAAGGTCGCGAAGCCCGAGCAGGACATGCGCTTCGACGTGCCCACCGTGGGGAAGCAGACCATCGAATCGATGCGCGAAGCGGGGGCCCGCGTGCTGGCCATCGAGGCGGGGCGAACCATCATCATCGACGAAGGCGACACCATCGCGCTGGCCGACCGGCTTGGGATCGCCATCGTGTCGCGGCGCGATCCGGTCGCCGTTGCAAACGATTCGGCAATTCCCCCTTCCCCGGAACCCTTCGGCACTCGATAATTCAGCATCTGCCTCATTCGCGTACCTGGTCTCGCCCATGGGTTCGATGTCCTTCCAGCTCCCGAATTCGTTGCCTTCGGCAGCTGAAACGCTGCTGAAGCAGGCGAGTTTCGCGGCTGGATACGACCAGACACCAAGCCCAACGCGGGTGCGAATCGAAAATCGGATCCTTCACGTCTCGCGCGATACCAATGAAAGCGGCTACCTGTTCTTGCCCTGGCCCGTCGGCCCCGTGGGGGCGATGGTCACCACGACTTCGACTTTGCGCGAACGTGCCGAGCCTTACAACTTGATGGTCGAACTCGCCCGCGGCAAACTGAATCAGGTCCGCACGCAAACCGGCGAGTGGAGGGAGATGGGGCTTCGAACCCCGTCGGACTTCAACCGGGATTTGGAAGAAGTGCATCGATTGTTCGGTACGGCGGCTTTGAACCAACCTTCCGCCGAAGCCGACGTCGCGGCAGCGAAGGTGCTCGACCGAAGTTATCAAGTCGCGGACCGTCTTGCTCGCCTTTACATCGAACAGATGTTCGCGACCCGCCAGGGCGAAGAAGGGAAGCTCGCCTCGCGCTTGGCCACTCGCATTCAGTCCGCGCCGGCCCCGGCGGTGAGTGAAGATTATCGCCGTGCGTTCAACGCGGCGCGCATCGGATGCCGCTGGCGCGACATCGAGCCCAGCGAATCGAAGTACAATTGGGCCACGCTCGATTTTGCCGTGGAGTCCGCGCGAGTCGCCGGGCTTCCCATCACGATAGGGCCGATCATCGACCTCGCGCCCGGCACGATTCCGGGATGGGCCAAGGGATACGAAGGCGACTTGCAGACGCTCGCGGCCTTCATGTGCGATTACCTTGAAACGCTCATCGGCCGCTACCGCGACCACGTTCGGCGCTGGGTCATCTGTGCCGGGTTCAACCATTCTGATGGAGCGGGGCTCTCGGACGACGAACGACTTCGTTTGATGCAGCGCTTGTTCGAAGCCGCGATCCAACTCGATCCGCAACTCGATCTGATCGTGAGTGTGGCTCAACCCTGGGGCGACTACCTCACTCATGAAGATCAAACGATCTCGCCGCTCTCGTTCGCGGACGACCTCATTCGCACCGGGCTGAAGGTATCCGGGGTCGAACTGGAAATTCGCGGCGGAACGAAACCGCGAGGAAGCCTGCCCCGCGACCTGATCGACACATCGCGCATGATCGACCACTTCTCAATGCTCGGCTTACCGTTGGAAATCGTGTTGAGCCACCCGTCGTCTCAATCGCCGGACTTCGGTGCCCGCGACCACGACGAGGATCTTTGGGCTCCCGCGTGGCGCGGCGGCCCGACCCCGGAGGGCCAGGCCGAGTGGGGAGTCTCGCTGGCAGCGATGGCTCTTTGCAAACCGGAGGTCCAAACGGTCACGTGGGATCACTGGTCGGATGCCGATCCGCACCTGATTCCCAACGGTGGATTGGTGACCGCAGCGGGGGTTGTGAACCCCTTGCTCTCGCGCTTTGAAGGACTGCGCGCGAAGTATCTCGAGTGAAGTGTGTCCTCGGCCCTGCTTCGTAGATAGCTTTACAGCGTCGGCCCGATGGACCACGGGGCGAATTCTTCTTCGCCCACACCGTTGATTTCGCTCTTGGTTTGTTCGCCGCTCGCCGTCGCGAGAATCTTCTCGAAGATCTCCCGACCCACGTCCGCGACCGAGGTGCCCGTGAGAATCTTCCCGGCGTCGATGTCCATGTCGCCGATCATGTGCTCGTAAAGCGGTGTGTTGGTCGCCACCTTAATGCTCGGGGCCGGCTTGCAGCCGAACACGCTCCCGCGGCCGGTCGTGAACACGCAGACGTTCGCGCCACCCGCCACGATCCCCGTCATGCTCACCGGATCGTAGCCCGGCGTATCCATCACCACGAATCCCTTCGCGGTCACGGGCTCGGCATATTGATAGACGTCGACCATCGCGGTGCTGCCGGCCTTGGCGATGGCTCCGAGCGACTTCTCGTAGATCGTGGTGAGGCCGCCTTCCTTGTTGCCGGGGCTCGGGTTGTTGTTGATCTCGGCGCCGAACATGCCCGTGTACCACTCCCACCATTTGATGCGGGCGACGAGTTTCTCGCCGACTTCTTTCGACACGGCCCGCCGGGTGAGGATGTGTTCCGCACCGTAAATCTCGGGCGTTTCGCCGAGGATGCTGGTACCGCCCTGCTGCACGATGAGGTCGCTGGCGACGCCGAGGGCCGGGTTGGCGGTCACGCCGCTGTTACCGTCCGACCCGCCGCAGTTCGTGCCGAGGATGATGTGCTTCGCGGCAAGCTGCACGCGGCGAATGTCGTTGACGCGAGGCAGCACGTCGAACACGGCCTTCACCCCGGCTTCGACCGTCTTGCCGATCCCGCCGCACTCTTGAATCGACAGCGAGAGCGGCTTGATCGTCTCGCCGTTGAGTTGAATCAGGCCCAGATGCTCGTTGTCGATGAGGTGGCTGGCCTGAATGATCTCGCAGCCGAGGCCGACGAGTATGTAGGCGGCGACGTTCGGATGCCGCGCGAACCCGGCGAGCGTGCGATCGAGTTGCAGGTGGTCGGGGCCATCGTACTGCATCCCGCATCCCTGTCGGTGAACGATAGCAACGATGCCGTCCACGTTGGGGAAGTCTTTGAGAAACCCCGCGGCACGGACCCGTTCCGCGATGTACTTGCTCGTGCTTGCGGAGCAATTTACGGTGCTGATGATCGCAACGTAGTTGCGGGTGCCGTAGCGGAGGTGGTCGGGCTTGCCGGGACCGCGGTCGAAGCCCATGAACGAGCGATATTCCGCGGGCGGCGGAAGAGGGGCTGGCACCTGCGTGGCATAGGCGTAGTCGCGTTCGAACGAACCGAGCTTCACGTTCTGAACGTGAACGTGTTCGCCGAGGGCGATGGGTCGACCGGCGAAGCCAATTACCTGGCCGTACTTCGAAATGGGCTCGCCTTCTTCGATCGGCCGCACCGCGAACTTGTGCCCCATCTTGATCGCGCCGGGCAACTTGAGGGTCTTACCTTCGACGAGCAACTCCGTTCCGAGCGGAATGGGCCGGCGTGCGACCGCGATGTTGTCTTCCGGACGGAGGTGTACGGCGAAGTCGGAGAGCGGAACGGAGGCCATCGCAACTCATCCTGTCGGAATGTGAAGGGAATCGTCTACTTCACATTACCAGAATTGGTTTGCGTTGGGAGGCGATGCGACTCCGCGAGATCATTTGGGCGACGGTGCGAAGGCACGGGGAAGGGACTCGCCTTCGACGAGACGCCAACGCGTGAATGCGGGCAAGTCGCGGTAAACTTGCACCCGCTGCGATGGCCACGTCACGCGAATCGCGTCGAGCTTGGAGGCGTCTCCCAACCCGAGGTTGAGCCGCCGATCGCTGCTCGAAAGGTAGCTGCCGCCGCCGAGGATAAAATGCCGGCACTTCTTCCCGGCCCATTCCACTTCGACCGTAGCCCCGATCGCGTTTCGATTACTCGCCTGGCCATCGCCGACGAGTTCGATGGCGACCCAACCATTGCCCGATTCCATCCGATTGCGAAACAGAGCCGTGGGTTCGCCGAGACTGGACATGGCGAGGTCGCTTCGCCCGTCGTTGTTGAAATCCGCGACGGCCAAGCCGCGACCGACGCGCGGTTGGAGAAAGTTCGGGCCGGCAGTCGCGGAACCATCGCGGAAATGGCCGCTACCGAGACCGAGGAAAAGCTGCGGTGCCTGGGCGTAAGGCACGCCGAAGGCCTCCCTCGCCGCGCGTTGAACGTGGCCGTTCGCAACCGCCAAGTCGATGAGACCGTCCGCGTTCGCATCGAACGCGCAGGTGCCGAATCCGAGGCGATCGGTGCTGGGTCCGCCGAGCCCGGACTGGAAGGACGCGTCGTCGAATTTGAGGTTGCCGCGATTGAAGAACGCGACGTTGGGCGATCGCTGGAAGTTGGTGACGAAGAGCGAGGGCCGGCCGGAGCCGTCGAGGTCCGCGGCCGTCACGCCCATGCCGGACATGCGGGTTCCCCCCGGACCGAGCGCCGTTCCCGTTCTCAAAGCGATTTCCTCGAACTTCATGCCGCCGAGATTGTGTAGGAAGTAGGCGTGCCCGAGATCGTTCGCGACGTAGATGTCCGGCTTCCCGTCGCCATCGAGATCGAGGATGGCGACGCCGAGCCCCGGTTCGGGTGAAATCGAACCGAGGCCCGAAGACTGCGTGACATCCGAAAATTGGCCGTTGCCGCGATTCCGAAAGAGCTTGTGGTGGACGTGCGGAAAAGAACTCGGATTGCAGGCGACGGGGATGCCCTTGTTACCGTCCGTGCAGAGCAGCGGCTTGAGCGGGTCGCTAACGACGTAGTTGCAAACGTAAAGGTCGAGCTTGCCATCGCCATCGAGGTCGCCCCAGGCACAACTCGTGCCCCAGTGCGGATTTTCGAGCTTCGAGCCAACGGTGACGTCTTCGAATCGGCGACCGCCGGGTGCTGCCGGATCGGGCACGTTGTGGAACAGCGAGTTCGCTCCGAAATAGGTGATGGCCAGGTCGTCGAAGCCATCGTTATCGTAGTCGCCACGGCGCATCCTTGGCCGAATCCGTCGCGATCGAGGCCGACTGCCTTCGAGACCTCCGAGAAAGTCCCATCGCGGTTGTTGCGGTAGAACTTGTGCGTCTTGGTGGGATCGCGACCTGGTGGGATCGGTCCGTTTTGCAAGCACAGCAGGTCGGGCCAGCCGTCGGCATCGTAATCGATCCATCCCAGCCCGCTTCCGATGGTCTCGATGATCTGATGCTGAGGGGTCGCGGGGTCGAAGTGGCGGAAGTCGATGCCGGAGGATGAGGCGACTTCTTCAAACCAGACCGCGCCGGGTTCAGCCGGGGCGTTGGGATCGATTTCTTTCGCGAGGTGAGGCGAACGCAGCAGGAGCGTGGCGATGGTGCCGAGGAGCGCGAGCGTGAGAATCCCGAAAACGGCATTTCGCATGACGTAGTACCGAAGGTGGGTTACGGAAGCCGTGCCGCTTCGGCTCGCAAACTGCGCGCCCGTTCTGCATCGCCGAGCCGCTCGTGGCAATCCGCCAGCAAAAAAAGAGCCGCGCGTTGCGATCCGATCCGTGCGATCGCGGCTTGGAGTTGGGAAGCGGCCAACCCCACCTCATCCGCCTTAAGAAGGGCCGTCGCTGCACGCATCTGAAAGTTCATATCGACCGGGTGCTGCGCCGCATCGCTCGAAGAGAAAACGGCCTCCTCGCAGGCCTTGAGCCGCGCGAAGACTCGCTCCGCTTCCTCCTTCTGGTTCGTCCGCGAGAGCGAAAGCCCTAGGTGGTGGAGCAGGCTGATCCGGTCCTCCAGATCCGTTGGCGTGTACCGGTTCAGGACCTCGACGGCTCGGGCGTCATCTCCCATCTGCTGGTAGACGATGCCTCGGAGGAGTAGGGCGTCGCGGCGTTGCGGATCCGCGCTCAACAGGGAGTCGAGCTCAGCGGACGCTGCGGCGTAATTTCCACTCGCCGATTCGGCTCGAGCAATTCCCAAGCGCAGTCCATCCCGCGGCAGCGGCGATGTCTCCAGTAGTGCTCTCGATTCGCGGATCGCATCGCGGTAGCGGCCCACGACGAAATATGCCGAAGCGAGTTCGGCCCGCTTCTCGTAATTGCCGGAGTCCAGTTCGAGCAAGCGTTCTAGAATCGGGATGAGTTCCGAGGCGGGGCGAAAGAGCTTTCCGCAAACGACGAGGCGAAGCTTTAACGCATCCACCGACTCCGGCCGCACTTCGCACCATCGTTGAGAATAGGGGTCGATTCGCTCCGCCGGCATCCTTACTCGGATCATCGTTTCGACGATTGCTTCCAGGATTTCCACGTCGTTCGGGTCGCGAGCGAGGCATGCGTCCAGGGCTATGATCGCCTCGGCCGCTGAGCCCCTTCTGGCAAGTTCCAGCGCATCGCGGCGTTCCGCGGAATGAGCGGCGCGCTGATAAACGCAGTTCGCGCCGACGCCCAACATCGCGATAGCGACGACAATCGCGAGAACCGCAGACCAGGAACGCCGCATCCATCATCCTCGCTTTACTGCACCGCGATCTTCGGAGTGGTTCCGACTTCGATCTGCACCTCGGACGGACCCGTGATTTCGATCTTGAACGGAGAGCGCTCGCGACCGAACGCACCCTGAAACTTGTCGGGGATCCCCATCAAGTTGCCCGAGGTCGGCGGCCCCGTCTTGGACGCGGCCGGACCTTTGGGCACACCCTTCGCGGCAGCTTCAACCGACACCTTATACCTTCCCATCGGGATACCTTTGCCTTGCGGACCCGCCACGGTGAACGATCCATCGGCCTCCAGAGTTGCGTAGTTGGGCTCCCCCGTCTGACCGTCCTCGGTAAGCGAGTAGAAGCAGACGACGACAGGTTGCGTTCCTGGCGGAAGGTCGTCGGGCACCATCACGGCGGCTCCATTCTCCGTGAGCCGTCCTTTCACGGCAACGTCGTTCCGCACGGGCCCACCGCAAGACGCAACGACGAAAGCGAGTAAGCCGCCGAGCAACATTCCGATGCGAGTGGAGATTCTCATGAGCGGCGGCTTTCCAAAGGGAAAGGTTTTGAAATGAAAGAGCCGAGAGCAGCGCAGGGGCTGTCTCGGCCACAAGTCGCGTTGCGTTCGATCACGCTCAGTAATTCGGGGTAACTTCGCCGCCACTCCGCGTTCCGAGCGCACGCATCATGGAGGAGGTCAGGCTGTAATTCAACATCTTGACGGAACCGTCGGCGAAGGCTGCCATAAACCCGGACGCGTGAGCCGAACCGAAACGCAGTTCGCCCCATCCGCAGCCCAAGCAATCGGGTTGGGGTTGGCGATCGGTCCAGCGGATCGCATCGTGATCCCAGCCGGAAGTGTAGCCTTCGTTGTCGTCGCCTTGGTACTGGCCAATGTAACGTCGATCCAACTTCTTTTCGCCAAGCATCAGGGTATTCGAGGAACCGTCGCCGATCTGGACGAGTTTTACGCCATCCACGTTATTGTCGTTGTACTGGATCGCGCCGTCATTCTCCCCATTGCTCGCGGCGTAGTCCGTCGGGGCGTGGGCATAGCTGCCTCCAGGACCCGTGGCCCCGTACCAATCGGCATTAACGGGAAGTTGCTGCGGAGCGCGACGAGCCGGGCAGAAAAACTGCTTTACGGGCGTAGCCATCACTTGTTGCTGAGCCGCGGCAATCGTCGAGGTCCCGCTTCCCTTCCAGAGGTTATCCTGTTCCAAGTAAGGCAGAATCTGGAAGCCCCAACCGGCCCTTTGCGCGCGACCGACCTTGGGTACGCCCACGGCACTGTACTCGGGCGCGAACCACCAACCCTGTCCACCATTCGGGAGGTAGCCGTTGGTGTCGTGGTGGTTGTGGCAGGCGAGGGCGAGTTGTTTGAGATTGTTGCCGCACTGGGTGCGGGCAGCGGCCTCGCGAACCTTTTGAACCGCCGGGAGAAGTAAGCCAATCAGGATCGCGATGATCGCTATCACAACCAGGAGCTCGATCAGCGTGAAGGCACGCCGCGACCTTGAGCCGTTGGAACGAGACATGGGAGAGTACCTCGGATGATGAAAGACAGTAGGCGCGAACGATCTGAGCTTAACGGCCTACCACCTCTCACTTCTACCAGGCATTTCGTGGAACTTCAAGTAATTTGTGGTGTTCTCAAGCCAATGGGGTAAGCAGCTCGAAAGTTGGTGGAAAATTTGTACACTACCGATCCGAAGCGGCAGTTCGGACGGAATCCTCTAACTCGTCGGCCCTTATGTCCACGTATTCGGATGGGCGACGCACCAGTGTTTTGGCCATCGTGACGCATCTCCTTGGATTTGGGGCTCGCTGCTTGGC
>JAYTUG010000550.1:0-14980 GCA_043744695.1 Gemmataceae bacterium | reverse complement strand
ACGACGACATCGAAGACGACGACTCGTACCGCTACGGCCAGGAAACGCTGCATCGCGTTCACGGCAACGGCGTCGCCATCAACGTCGGCGACTACCTCATCGGCCTCGGCTACCGCCTCGTGAGCCGCGACCGCAAGGAACTCGGTGCCGAGACCGCCGCGGACATTTTGGACAAACTCGCCGACGCGCACCTGAAGTTATCCGAAGGCCAGGGCGCGGAGCTGCTCTGGCGCGACGCCGAGGATCAGACCCTGACCACGCTCGATGCCTTGAAGATTTACGCGCTCAAGACTTCCCCCGCTTTCGAGGCCGCACTCTACTCCGGCGTCCGACTCGCCGGGCCGATCGAGAAGTACGAGAAACTGATCGCCGACTTCAGCCGCAACGTCGGAGTCGCCTTCCAGATTCTCAACGACATCAAGGACTGGACCGGCGACGACGACAACAAGCTCGTCGCGGGCCAGGACGTGCTCGCCGCCCGCCCGACGCTCTTGCTGGCCCTGGCTTTAGAAGGGTCTTCGCCCGCCCAAAAGGAAGAACTGCTGCACCTGATCGGAAAGGCTCGTCACGGCGAAGCCGACACCGACTCGACGATGGAACGCGTCCGCCGGCTCTACTTCTCAGCGAAGGTCTTCGAGAAGGCCGACAAGCTCGTGGACAAGTTCCGCGCCAAGGCGGAATCGCTGGCCGACGACGTGGAGCCGACCGAGTTCCGCGAGTTCCTGTACTACCTGGTCGATTCGGTACTGGAGAAGGGCGAACTGCCTCAGCAGGGCGTCACGCAGTTCGTGCAGTTGGGCCGGTAGTTCGCTTCAAATCTTGGCCGCGATCGCTGCCGTGAATTCGGTGGTGGTCGCGTTTCCGCCCAGGTCTGCGGTTCGCACTTTCCCCTCGACCAACACCGCCTCGATCGCATTCCGGATGCGTGCGGCCTGCTCGGCTTCGCCCAAATCCTGGAGCATCGCGAGCGCGGGCATCACCAACGGCAACGGGTTCCCCGCATCCGGCGGAACAGCCTCGTGCCCAGCACCGTAAACCGCTTCGTACACCTTCACGCCGTTGCCGTGGTTGATGGCTGAGGTTGCGCTCACGCCGCCGACCAACCCCGCGCCGAGGTCGGAGAGCAAGTCCCCGTACAAGTTGCCCGCAACCATGACTTCGAATTGCTGAGGTTTGCTCACGAGTTGCATGCAGGCGTTGTCCACGATCAGATCCTTGGCCGCGATCGCGGGAAAACCCTCGGCCACACGGCGGAAGCAATCGAGGTACAGGCCGTCCGCCAGTTTCAGAATGTTCGCCTTGTGGATGCAGTGAATCGACTTGCGGCCCTGCTGCTGAGCCAGTTCGAACGCAAAGCGGAAGAACCGCAGGCACGCAACCTCGGTGACGACCTTGAAGCTCTGCACGACGCCCGGCACGAGTTCGTGTTCGCTGGCGGTGTAGAGGTCTTCGGTGATTTCGCGAACCAGGAGCAGATCGACGCCGGTAAAGCGGCTGGGCAGGCCTATGAGATTGTGGACGGGGCGGACCGACGCGAAGAGCCCGAGCCCGCGGCGAAAGGCGACGTTGAAGTTGGCGGCAACCTTCGGCCCATGGGCCGTGGGCGTGGTCGCGCCCTTTGGCTGGAGGAGTTTGGTTTTCAAGGCGATGCTGCGGGTTCGGATCGCTTCGAACATCTCGGGTGCAAGTACGGCGCGGCCCTGTTCGAGCGCGGCCCGACCCGCGGGATGCACCTCGAACTCGACGGCCACCCCCGCCGCTTCAAATAGCTTGCGCACCGAGGCTTCCTGATCGAGCCCCACTCCGCCACCCTGCACGAACACAATCTTCCGCATCCGCGTTCCTCGATTCCCGTGGCTTCTTAAGTACCCTTCGCAGGCATCCCCTATCTTCGCACTCGAGCGGGCTATCGGCAACGAACCTGCCCGGCCCAACGACTGTCCGGTAGCATGGGCGAACCGGAGCAATCTCTACGAACCGCGTCCGAAACGTAAGCGGACCTTCCGCCGGGCTTGCTTCCCGACCCTCCGAATCGAACAATAGAACAGACCCGACGGTAGCCGAACCCTAACGGGCCGCACCTCTCCGGCCTGCCGTCCGCGCGATCCACCCGCTGACCCCGCGAGTATTCCCCCCATGAACTCCTACGCCTCCATCTGCGACGACTTCGGGGTTTCGGCGTACATCCACAGCAAGCTCGAAATGCCCAGCGCCCGCGAGACGGTACTGCACTTCTTCGAAGCCGTGCAAAAAGCCGCCCCGAAGATGACGGAGTTCGAGAAGCGCACCGACGGCGAATACATGCTCGAAGAAGACCGCGAGGCCGGCAGCTACCGATGGTGTTCGCTGGATGCCCGCCGCCTCTGCAGCGGGTTCGTGAACCCGCCCTCCATCGAAGACGCCGACGAACACAACGAACGCATCCTCGAGATGGCCCCGTACCACCTCGACTTGCACGCCATGCAGACCGAATCGATGGACGTACTCTACTACTTCGACTTGCTCTATCAGGGGAACCACGATGAGGTGGTGGCGGAAGCGCTGGCCCTCGGCACGCCCCTCGAAGGCCTAGCCCAAGTGCCCGGCGGCCGCGTGCTGAACTACCAGCCGACGATCATGTTGGCCCTGGACGACGCCTGCCAGTTGCAGTGTCGCCTGAGCGTGGAAACCCGCACGAGCGCGTATCAGGTTCGGATGGGCTCGTTCCCGGAAACGCCGATCAGCGTCTACTTCACGGTGCGTCAATTCTGGGGCAAGGTGCCGTTCAAGAGCTTCGTGGATTCGTACCAGAACCAGCGCCGCATCTTGGACGAACTGGTGAACAGCTACGTGGTGCCGCACGTGATCAACCCGCTACAGCGAGCCATCGCGGCGAAGTAACCGAGTTTGAGCTGCCCCATCTCCCGAGTTTGGCAGACCCCGTAATCCTGTGGATAACCCGTCGCGCTGGCGGCGCGCCCGCGACTCGCGCCGACGCGGCCCGATTCCACCCGCCGAGTTCCGAACAATTTCCAGAATTCCCCTCACGCAGGCCGACAGGGGCGCGCCGCCCGTCCAACGGCTTTTCCCCAGGGTCCAGCTCCACCTCGCCTCACTTCGCATGTGATGCAGCTCGCACGAGCTCGTTTCAACTCGAATCCGATCCCTCATTCGCTCTACTACTGCTGCTACGTTTACATACTCAAGAATGAAATGAATAAACTGATGGCACACGAAGCCCCACACTCACACCGAGCAACACTAGGAACGAGTCCATGAAGATCACGTGCCCGCGGGAAGGCTTACTCACAGCGTGCCAGCAGGTCTCGGCAGCGGTCGCGGCCCGCACCACAAAGCCGATCCTGAGCAATGTGAAGGCCACTGCGGCCGACGATGGCCTGACACTTGTGGCCTTCGATACCGAAGTCGGCATTCGCTACGAACTCCGCGGGATTCAAGTGAGCAAAGCCGGCGAAGCGATCCTCGCCATTTCGCAACTCACGCAAATCTTGCGCGAATCGCAAGACGCGGATGTGACCATCGAAGCGAACGACGATGGAGTCAAGGTGAAGATTGGGAGCAGCCGGTTCGAGATGCCGGGCTATCCGGTGAACGAATTCCCGGACCTGCCCGCGTTCGACGACGGCGGCCGCTACCACGAGATTACGGCGGGCGAGCTGCGGAAGATGATCCGCCGCACGTCGTTTGCCGCGGATAAGAAGGACAGCACGCGGTTCGCGCTTTCGGGCGTGCTCTGGGAAGCCGAAGGCAAGATCGCCAGGCTCGTGGCCACCGACAGCAAGCGACTCGCAGTGTGCGAAGGAAACGCCACGCTCCACGGCCCGGCGGAAGCAACCAAGGGCTCGCACCTCGTGCCGGCCAAGACGATGACGCTCCTCGATCGTAACCTCACGGACGATGGCGAGCTGGTTCGCGTCGCGCTGAGGGCCAACGAGGCGATGTTCCAGACTGAGCGAGCGATGATCTATTCGCGGCTCGTCGAGGGCCGCTACCCGCCTTACCGCGACATCATCGGTCAGACCCGCAAGCAATCGAGCGTGAAGATTTCGCTCCCCGTGGAATCGTTCCTCTCGCGGGTGCGGCAGGCGGCAATCATGACCGACGACGAGAGCAAGCGCGTCGATCTCACCTTCGGGCCGGGCAAGATCACCATGAAGGCCCGCGGCGCGGAGACCGGTTCGAGCGAAGTCGTGATGACCTTGCCGGAGTACGATGGTGCCGAGGTGAACATTGCGTTCGACCCGCAGTACGTGATCGAATTCCTGCGGGCGATCGACGGCGAGCCCTCGGTGGTGTTGGAGATGAGCGACGGCAGCAAGCCGGCCTTGTTCCAGTGCGGCGAATCGTACCGCTACCTCGTGATGCCGCTGGCGGGATGATGCTTGAAACCCGGTTTCCGAGGATATTGCGATGGTAGAAGTACTCGACAAACTCGTGACTGCGGAAGAGTTCGCGGCCTATCCCGAACCCCTCGACGGTTCGAAGCAGGAACTTTTGCGTGGTGAGGTGATCACGATGCCGCCGCCTCAAGGCCTACACGGTGGTACTCAGGCGCTCATTGCGCATCTCCTTCTCAGCGTGGTTCGGCCTCGCAAACTCGGCTGGGTCAGGACTGAGTCCGGAATGCGGATGGAACGTGATCCGGATTCCGTGTTCGGGCCGGATATTGCCTTTTTGAGCATCTCTCGATTTCCGACTCCTCCCGAGGGTTACATCGAGATTCCGCCTGATCTCGTGATTGAGGTGTTGTCTCCTGAGGATCGGCGGAAGCATGTGCGTGAGAAGCTCAAAAATTACGTGAAGAACGGCGTGAAGGTCGTGTGGCTCGTCGATCCCGAGATGCGGACGGTCACGGTGTATGCAGGCTCGCTGCGAGGAACGGAACTCGACGAGGCGGAGACGATCAACGGTGGGGACGTGCTGCCGGAGTTCAGTTGCAAGGTGGCCGAGTTCTTCGAGTGATGCTCATGGACGACAAGAAAGGCCCCGAGAACATCGCCGACATTCTCGGTCGGCTGTTCACGTCGCGCGGCTGGGGCCGCAAGAACGATCGCGTCAAACTCGAAGGCGCGTGGTCCGAGGTCGCCGGACCGCAGCTGCTCAAGGATACCCGAGTGAGCGTGGTTCGACGCGGCGTGATGGAAATCGAAGTGAAGAACGCCGTCTTGATTCAGGAACTGACACAGTTTCACAAGCGCGGCCTGCTCGGCAAATTGCGAAAGCTCCTCCCGAGCCTCACACTGACCGATCTGAAGTTCAAAGCCGGAGCGTGGTAGCCCGTCGATCGGTCCCGCCCCGCTTCGTTGCCCGTCCCTTCCACTCCGTCTTGACCTCGTTCCCGGACCCGCGTATGTCCCCGCAACCGAGGCACGTGCCGGTGCTCGCGGTCGAGGTGCTGAACCTCGCCGATCCTCAGCCCGGCCAAACCTGGGTCGATTGCACCGTCGGCGGCGGCGGCCATAGCCGGCTCATCGCCCACAAGCTCGGCACCGGCGGCCGGCTCGTCGGACTCGATCAGGATCCGACGATGTTGGAACGGGCGCGACCCGCGCTCGAAGGCCTTCCGGTTACGCTGGTTCACGCGAACTTCGACCAGCTGAGCGACGTGCTGCGGAATTTGGGAATCGAACGAGTCGATGGCGTACTCGCCGATCTGGGGTTCGCCTCCGACCAGATGGACGAGCGATCGCGCGGGCTGAGTTTTCGCGAAGACGGCCCGCTCGACATGCGGCTCGACCCGACCGGCGGCTCGACCGCCGCAGACCTCGTGAACGCGATGAGCGAGGAAGCGTTAGCGGATGTTTTCTACGAATTCGGCGAGGAACGGAAGAGCCGCCGCGTGGCGAAGAAGATCGTCGAACGCCGTGCGGTGAAGCTCTTCACCACGACTGCGGACCTTGCGGAGATCGTGCGGCGATGCGTGCCCCGCAGCGGTTCCATCGACCCCGCGACCCGCGTGTTTCAAGCTTTGCGGATCGCCGTGAACGACGAACTCGGCGTACTCGACCGGCTGCTCGCGATGCTCCCCGAGATCGTGAAGCCCGGCAGCAAGGTGGCGATCATCAGCTTCCACTCGCTCGAAGATCGGCGCGTGAAGCAGGCGTTCAAGATTGCGGAAGTGTGGAAGCCGCTCACGAAGAAGCCGGTACTCGCCGGCGACGAAGAAGTGAGCCGCAACCCGCGAGCCCGCAGTGCGAAGTTGCGAGTGGCCGAACGAGTCGCTTGAAGAATCACCCCCAATGGAGGGTTCACGGATGGACCCGATCGCCGTCGATGTTTCGGTGAAGTCGCCCATTTCCTTGGGGCTGGGCTCGCGCCCGATCACCACGCTCAACGGATCTTCCAGACCCGAGGCGAAGCCGGAGCCGGCGAAGCCGCCGTTCACCGCACCCACTCCCGTCGCTGTTGGCCCGACGACGATGCCCGGCAAAATTGCCGCCTCGCTCGGCTTCCAACCGTCGCGCAAGAACGGCCTCGCGCTGGCGGCCGCGGCGTGCAGCCTCGTCGCGGGTATCGCGGCCGTGAAGTATCTCGCGCCGACACGACCGACCGAGGGAACTCAGCCGCTCGTGGCCGAGGTCGTGAAGAAAGAAGAAGCGGCGAAAGCGCCGGAGACACAGAAGCCTGTTGAGACACAGAAGTCGACGGACAACCGACCCGCGCCCGTCGTGGAAGTTCAGCAGAGTTCGTTTCTGCCTGGCGGAAGCGTGATTCCTCTGGCTTATCCTACGGCCCCCCCGCCCTCGGCCCCGACATCGGCCTACCCTGTTCCGCCCGCGACTCCGACTTATACCGCGACGCTCGCGGCTCCGACATATACCGTGCCTCCGGCAATACCGAGCGCCGTGATTCCGTCGACGCCTCCCGCGGTGATCCTGTCGGCAACTCTGCCGACTATTTCGACCTTGCCGAGTGCGGCGGATGGCTTCGTGACGGCGGGTTCGTCCAAGACGGGATCCGCGATCCCACAGCCGGGCGAGCTGTTGCCTCCATCCATTGCTCCGCCGAGCATCTTCCCGGCGAGCGCGAGCGAATCTCCCGTGGTTCCGCCGGCCACACCGGCGGTTCCATTCGTTCCCGCAACCCTGCCGAGCGCGACGCCACCGCTTCCGATGATTCCCACAATGGTCCCGAGTACGCCCACGCCGGTAATTCCCTCCACGGTGCCGACGACGCCAACCGCTTTGCCAATTTCACCTCCCGCGTCCGTGGTGCCGCCCAGCACGTTCCCATCGACCGCACCGGAAATGCCGAAGCCGCTGACGATCGAGTACTCGAAGCCGGCCGGATCGCTCGACGTGAAGCCGGCCCCGACACCGGATCGCACGGCCGTCACGTCCTTCGACGTGGACCTGCACGAACCGAAGAATGGGGACACGTACTCGACCATCAGCAAGGAGTTTTACAACGACGTGAAGTATGCCGGGGCGCTGCAAGAGTACAACGGTGGTCGGCCGCTAAAAACGAGCGTGTGGGTGCAAGTGCCGCCGATCCACGTGTTGAAGAAGCGCTATCCGCAGCTGATCGGCTCGGTCGTGCCGGCCTCGGGTAAAACGGGCGATGTTTGGGGTCCGTCCGGCGAGGCGACGCCCGCGTTCCGCGCCACCGGTCAGCGCACCTTCACGGTGCCGACCGGCGGCATGACGATGGGCTCGATTGCCCGCGACACGCTCGGCTCCCCGAACCGCTGGCAAGACCTCTACGCAGTGAATCCTTCGCTCTCGCCCGGCGAGGTGCTGCCCGCCGGTACGGTCGTCAAGATTCCGGCCGAAGTGAAGCCGAACCAGTGAGGGTTACGGGATTCGCAATCCTCGGCACGTGTCTTCGTAGGTCGCTTCGAGTTCTAAGGGAACTTTGAATCGCTCAGAAAGAAAGAGCGGTAAGGTCGGCAAGGGTGAACCGATTCGCAGTTGATGCTCCCAGATATCGACGCACACCCCACGACGTCCTGGCCGCGTGCGGCAAGCAACGGCATAAATGGAAGCCTCGGCGATCGAAGGTGGCTTCGCACCCAATCGCGACGCCAGCTCGGCAAAGAGGTTCGAGGAATAGCTCGTGACCGTGTCCACGATCGCGACGCAGACGTCTTGCTGCAGTAGCGCGTGGCATTTATCCACGAACGCCATGCGGCTTTGCGGTCGATCTTTGTTGCTCGGGCTTACCAGTTCGATAGCCGCCACCAGCCTCTGCGCTCGATTCGAATCGTAGACCCGCACTTCGTATTCCGCAGGCGTTAGCTCTTCGGTTTCCAACAAAAGGGTCGGCGACTCAACGGCCCACGCCTCCAACGATGCTTCGTCGAAGGGAGGAGTCGCTTCTCGCTCGAATGCAGCGACATCCACCTCGACGACCGTTCCCAAGTGGAGCTTTAATCCGCATCGATAACGAGCGGGGAGAAGGGAATTCAAACGAAAGGCGATCACGGCAGGCCAGCCACCATGGACTTCTTCCCACGAAGCGTAGTTCTCGAGCGGTGGATGGAAGTGATCGCGGAGCGGCATCGACGACTCCTTTCCAGGATTGTACACCGTGTCGAACGCGAATGCATCACGCCGAGCCCGCGATGATGATCAGCGGACGCTTCGCTTCATCCGGTTCCGCTCGCCGGACCAAGTCGCGCACCATCCAGGGCACGTTGCCTTCCCCAAACAGCAAGAAGCCGAGGGTGCCGGACACGGGGCTTTCGTCCGTCCATCCGAAGTGAATTTCCGGCGGGCGGCCCACCTTCGCCATCTCCAAGGCCACCGCCGCCAGCGTGTGCGAGATCGACGCGGCACCGGAAATCCGCATGATGAAGCGGCCTTCCTGCTGCTCGATCTTCATCTCCGGTTCGTTCAAGAAATCGCTCGCATCGGCGAGAGCCACCTCTACGAACACGATCATCAGATCGCGAGGAATGCGGTGCTCGCGGCGAATCTGCTGCTCTTTGCTCGCCAAACTCCGCCGGCCCGGGCGGTGCGGCACGAGAATCGTCAGTTCCAGATGGCGAATCGTGTCCCACATGAAGCGGGTTTCCACGTCCGCGATCTTGAACCCGGCGAAGCGCAACTCCCGGCTTCGCACGATCCGCGACGCCAGCGACGTGAGGATGATCGCGACGATGAAGAACCCGGCGATCTTGATGCCGTCCGGCTTCTCGATCACGTTCGCGACCGTGGTGTACGTGAAAACGAGGGTGATGAAGGCGAAGCCCCAGGCGAAGCGCCGATACCAGCGACGATCCGCTCGGCGATTCCAGAGGTCGATCACGGAGGCGACGCCGGCACTCGTGATGAGCACGAGCACGCCGGTGGCGTATGCAGCACTCTGAGCATCGACGCTCGCCTTGAAGATGATCGTGACGCCGATGCTGATGGCCGTGAACAGCAGCACGAGCGGACGGGTAGCACGGGCCCACTCGGGAGCCATGCCGTAGCGCGGCAAGTACTGCGGCACGAGGTTCAACAACCCCGCCATAGCACTGGCACCCGCGAACCACAGAATGATCACCGTACTCAAGTCGTAAACCGTGCCGAAGGTCTCCCCGAAGATCGGAAGCAGCTTACCTTCCGGGTTTTCTCCATGGGCGAGGTAGGCCAGCGCCCGGTCCTTCGCCTTCAGCGTACTCAGGGGAATGTCTTCGTTCTCGTGCCCCTTCGCATCCACGCGGGTGAGGTGCTCGGGCGGCACGAGGCAAGCTACGACCACCGAGGAACTCGTGAGGAATACGGACATCACGAGGGCGGCGGAGATGAGTAGCTTGCGGGCGTTGTCGATGCGGCCGCGCGGCTCATTGGGATCGTCGTCTTTGCGGCCGCGAACCAGTGGCATCACCGCTACGCCGGTCTCGAACCCGGACAGACCCAGCGCGAGCTTGGGGAAAATGAGGAGGCTGATGGCGATGATCGTGAGGATCCCGGTGCCCGAGAGCGGTGCGTCCTTCAGGTGCCAGTTGCCGGCCTCGACGTTATTGATGAACTGCCGATACAGCTCGGGATGCTCGACGAGGTGGGCGACGCCCGCGCCGACGACGATCGTGTTGAGCGCGAGGTAGACGCCGACGATGACGACGGCGAAGCCGATCACCTCCCGGAACCCGCGCATGAACGAAGCACCGA
Source organism: Gemmataceae bacterium (assembly GCA_043744695.1). Taxonomy (GTDB): domain Bacteria; phylum Planctomycetota; class Planctomycetia; order Gemmatales; family Gemmataceae; genus Urbifossiella. The sequence continues at coordinate 4,883 of JAYTUG010000550.1, read as the reverse complement.
GCAGCACCAGTAAGAACGAGGTGACGTAGATCGCTTGCCGCGTCTTCTCGTCGTCGTCGGGCACTTCCAGCGGCCAAAGCGGGTTCGTGATTAAGTGAACGGCGGCGTCCGCGCCGGACAGCGTCTTGGTGATGATGAAGTCGGTGCCGGCGAAGCCGAGGAGGACGAGCACGAGTGCCTTGCCCCACCATCCCGAGACGAGCTTGGCGAGCATGCCGATGGAGCCTTGCCCGTGGTGCGAGCGCCCGGCCACGTACATATAAAGCGGCAGCGCCCCGAAGAGCGTGACCAGCACCAGCACGATCGTGGCCAGCGGCGCGAGCAGCCCCGCGTTCTCGTAGGCGATCGACGGCTGATACCCGAGCGTGGAAAAGTAATCGACGCCGGTAAGGCACATGACCCACAGCCAAAACGACTGATGGTGCGGCGACGGCGCGGCGGAATGGACCTCAGTGGGTCCTGGGACGGGAGCGGAGCCCGGCTTCTCGTTCATGGAGGTTGCGAACAGGCGGGGCAGTTGCAGTGGGAATCACCGCCCCAAAACCAAAGTTAAGATAGGGAAAGTCATGGGAAGGGGCGAGCTGGGAGCGTCCGCGAACGCTCGTGCTCACGTTTCGCAACGTCTCCTCCGGAAAAGCGGTTGCCGTTCGCGCTGCGCCCCCTACACCTACGGCATCGGCTTGAACTTCACCCTGCTCCACACTCGTGCCGGAGGCGTTTCATGGCAGTCATGTATGTCGGCGAAGGGCTCTACATCGAAGGCAGCGACCTGGACAACGTCGCGCACATCGATCTCCTCATCGGGCCAAAGGACGGCCCCGTCGGCGTCGCGTTCGCCAACGCTCTGGCCAACCAATCCGCCGGGCACACCAACCTGCTCGCGGTCGTTTCCCCGAACATCCAAGCCAAGCCGGCCACGGTCATGGTCACGAAAGTGACGATGAAGGGCTCGAAGCAGGTGATGCAGATGTTCGGACCGGCCCAGGCAGCCGTTGCCCGTGCCGTGGTCGATAGCGTCGTCGATGGCACCCTGCCCAAGGACAAGGCCGAAGATTGGGTGATCGTGTGCGGCGTGTTCATCGCCGGCTCCGCCAACGATAACAAGAAGATCTACAAGAACAACTACGAAGCCGTGAAGCTCGCGATCAAGAACGCCATGAAGGCGACCCCGAGCATGGACGAGATCATCGCCAAGAAGGAAACCAAGCACCCGTTCGAATGATCCACATTTAGCCCGCCGTTCACGGCGGGCTGAGCCCGGGGTAAACCCCGGGCTAAATGGAATTCGCACATGTCCGAAAAAGCCACCATTCTCGTTCAGCTGGACACCGATCCGATTCCGAGCGTCTTCGATCGCGTGGTCGCGGTCGATTCCGGCGTCCAACACCTCTTCAGCTACGGTGGCATCACGCCCCCGCAGGTGATGGCCATCGTTCACGGCTGCATCTTCACGCGGAAAGATCTGCACCGCACGGCCATCTTCATCGGCGGCTCGGACGTGACTGCCGGTGAGGCCATCATGGCCGAGGTGAAGAAGCACCTGATCCCGCAAGCCGGGTTTAGCATCTCGCTGATGCTCGATTCGAACGGCTCGAACACAACTGCGGCAGCGGCCGTGCGGGCTGCCGGTCGGCATATCGATCTGGGACAAACGAAGTCGCTCGTGCTCGGTGGCACGGGACCGGTGGGTCAACGCGTGGCGCGGCTACTCGCCGGGCAGGGCGGGCACGTGCGAATCGGTTCGCGAACGCGCGAACGCGCCGAGGCCGTGTGCCAGGCCATTCGGTCTCAGGTGCCGAACGCGAAGGTGGAAGCCGTCGCGGTTGGTTCTTCCGGGGACGGCCCAAAGGCACTTGAGGGGCGTAACCTCGTCGTGGCGGCCGGTGCGGCCGGTGCGCTGTTGCTTCCCAAAAAGGTGCGCGACACGGCCCGCGACTTGCGACTGGCCATCGACTTGAACGCCGTGCCGCCGGTGGGCATTGAAGGAATCGACGTAATGGATCGCGGCAAGGAGCGCGACGGCGTGATCTGCTACGGCGCAATCGGCGTCGGAGACACCAAGATGAAGGCCCACAAGGCCGCGATCGCACAACTCTTCCAGACCAACAACGCGGTTCTGGACATCGAACAGATCTACGAGATCGCGTTGCGGCTTCCCTAGCCGCTTGCGGCTTCGCGATTGCTTCGCGACATCAGGTTGGCACGAGGTGCGTGCCCGCGAGGCGATCCTGCGGCGGGCGGCTCGGATACCGCAACGCCACGATCGCGTAGACCGGCAGCAGGCTCATTGCCGCGATCCACAGCCCCGCGTACAGGTATACCAAGTGGTAGTGGTACACTTGCAGCCACACGCAAGCCAGTAAGAGTGCCGCGAGGGGCAGCCAGACGACAGCGGCACGGAAGGCGCATTGCCGCCGATAGGCCCGCCGACCATCCGCTCGCACCACCGCGATGCCCGTGATCATCATCGAGAGGCCGCCGCGGAAGAACGCAGCCGCGACGATCCAAATCAGCGGCACCACGACGAACACATCCCACCACGGTATGTGGATCAAATACCACATCGGCCCGGCCGCATATCCCGAAGGCGAGTCCCCTCTCCCGGCCGGCGACTTCTCGTTCGCCGCCGACCACACGAGCAGATCTTGCTCCGCGCTCAGGATCGTCACCCGGGGAGCGTTCTCCGTCGCGCGGTCGAACGATTCCAGCAGGTAGCGCTGTGGGGCGAGTAGCGCCGCTCGGCGATCCTCGGCCTCGGCTTTCGCGCGCCGGCGCAAGGCGTCGATGCGCCCGATGGCGCGCGGGTTGTTGATCGCCGCGGCCGCACCCTGAATGCGCTTCAGTTCCTCGTGCTTGGCTGGATCGCGCAAATCGGCGAGCGCCTCCTCGGCTCCGATCGCCCGACCCTCCGCAGTCTTCACCAGAAGCACCCCATCGAGACCGGCAGCCGAGAACATCAAGAACAATCCCAGGCTCAAAAGCGGTGCCTGAATTCCGAGGTGGGCCGTACGAATGGTCGGCGTGACTTCCGGCGTGTGGGCATGCGTTTCGCGCAGTTTCGTTTGTAGCTCTTCGAGAGAGGCGTAGCCGCGTGCCGCAAACAGTTTCGCGAAGATGGGTGCGGCGTGCGGTGGCACCGGAGCACGAATGCCCGACAATTCGCGCTTGTTGCTCACGTCGGAGCGCGGCTGGCCCTCCAACATCAACGAGGCCGCCATTCGCACCAGGGCGAACGGGTCGGTTCCAGACGCAGGCCCATTCGCCAGCGGAAAATCGAGCAACTGAAGACGCCCGTTCGGTTCGACCCAAACCTGCCCGAGGCTCAGGCGGTTCGGGGTCGAGCCATCGCTTGCGGCCGCTTGAAGTTCGCCCACGAGCTGTTCGAGAAGCAAACGTGCATCGGCCCAGGAGAGCGGCCGGCGAATTGTATCCGCAAGCGGCGCTCCGACCGGGGCTGCGAAGGCGACCCACTCGAGGTCGCGGCCGGCCCAGCGGAGCGTGCCGCGACCGAGCCGCCGCAATCGCGTGAGGCGCGGCACATCACTCGGGATCGGCGTCGCGGGGTTCCCATCGTCCGGCATCAGCCAGAGCAGCACGCGGCGACCCAACGCGCGATCCTCCGCCGACCAAAGTTGCTCGCCGCTCGCATCGGCCCAGATGCGGCCCTTCACGAAGTAGCCGCCCACGGTACCGGGGATTGGCTCCACTTCGGTGTGGGGAAGCAAGGCATCGAGCGGGTTGACCTCGCGCGAATTGAGCCTCAGCCGGCGCTCGGGGAGCGGCTTCTGGGTGACGTGGCAACCGCTGAGGAAGTCGTGGACGCCGCGGAACCCGCCGGGCGTTCGCCGGAATTGGATGAGCAGCGCGAAGGCTCCGAGCACGATCGCGGCGGCCGCGAACCATCCTCCACCCATCTTGTCGAGGACCGCCGGCGCGTAGAACGTCCAGAACCAAAGCAGCGAGAAGGCCGTGGCGCGAACCCAGCCGCGTTCGAGGCCCGGCGGCCCCGATTGCCCCAAGCGGCTCACCCGCAGCCCGAGCAGCCACTTTCCCGGCGTGCGGCCGACCAGCCCTTCAAACGTCGCGAAGTAGGCGATGCTGAGTGCCCAGCCTACCGGATCGATGAGGATGCCGGCCACGTCCACGTGCGGCCACTGCAGAAACGAGTGAAGCAGTTCCAACGGGATCACGACCACAAGAATCAGGATCAACCAGTCGAGCAAGTACGCTCCGAGGATGGCTCGCGGCCGGGCCGGAGTTTGCCGCGAAGGCAGGAGATCGACGAGTGCGTCGCGCAGTTCGTCCAGCGATTGCCAGCGTCGATCGCGGTCCCGTTCCAGGCCGCGCATCACGACGCGCTCCAGCGCCCAAGGCACTTCCGCTCGCCGGGCACACATGGAGGGCGGCGGTTCGGAGAGGGCCTTCGCCAATGCCGCCGTCGCGCTCTCGTGCTGGTACGGGGCTTCTCCACACAGCAGGTAGTACAGCGTCGCGCAGAGCGAGTAAATGTCCGAACCGTAGTCGAGCGGTTCGCCGCGAATCTGTTCGGGCGAAGCGAAGAGAACGGTGCCGAGGAAGGTGCCGCTTTGGGTGAGGTGCAGGTCCGCACTGCAGGCGAGGGATTTCGAGAGCCCGAAGTCGCCGACCTTCACGCGGTCGTCTGCCGTCAGGAAGCAATTGGACGGCTTCACGTCGCGGTGAATCACGCCGAGGCGGTGGGCCTCAGCCAGCCCATCGACCGCATCGAGTACGTGGGCGATCGCATCGTTGATGGGAAGCGGGCCGTTGGCGTCGACGAGGTCCTTGAGCGTGCGGCCCGGCATCAATTCCATGACGATGTAGGGCCGGCCCGCGTCCGTATCCGCGGCCAGCACGAAGACGCA
>JAYTUG010000549.1:0-15005 GCA_043744695.1 Gemmataceae bacterium | reverse complement strand
CCCGGCCCCTTTCACCATGATCAATTCCGAAGGGATCTTGGCCTTCTCCAGCGCCGCTTGCAGCATCTCGCTTTGGCTGAGCAGCACGAGTTTATCGCTATCGCCGTGGAGGATCAGGAACGGCGCGCAATCTTTGTCGATGTGCGTGATCGGGTTCGCTAGCGTAGCGAGTTCCTTCTTTTCACCGACCTTGCCGCCGAGCAGCTTCGTGATGGGGCTGGCGGCATCCGACGCCCCCGCGAGCTTGATGAGATCGGTTGGGCCGAACACATCCACGACGCATTGCACCCGGCTCGACACCTTGGCGTTGCCACCGTCGCCTACGAGTTCCTTCACGTGCCCCGACGTGCCGAGAAGTGCCACGAGGTGACCACCGGCCGAGGCGCCGCCGACACCGAAGGCATCCGGGTTGAGTTTGTACTTCTTTGCGTTCACCCGCAAGTAACGCACGGCCGCTTTGCAATCGTAGATCTGAGCGGGGAAGACCGCCTGCTGGCTGAAGCGATAATTCGTGGAAGCGACCGCGTAACCCTTGGCAAGCATCGCCATGAAAGGGTTGCCATCTTTGCTGCCGGCCTCCCACCCGCCGCCGTGAACCCAGAGCACGAGCGGGAACGGGCCATCCCCTTGGGGAATGAAAAGATCGAGCTTCTGCCGTTCGTGCTCGCCGTAGGCGAGGTTCTTCTCGGCCGTTACTCCTTCGGGGAGTTTCGCTTGGGCGAAGGCGACTGACGCGGTGAAGAGTAAGCCGAAGATCGTTCGCAGAACCATGCTCATGATGAACCTCGGGAATTAGGAAGGCAACCCTTCCGAGTATACCGACCGACGCCAGAAACGCACGCAACTTCTGGTTACGGGTGGTGTTTCGACCGCTCGAACGGACGCCGCCGAAACGCTTCGCAGGGCTGAAAAAGTGGGAAAACGAAGAAGTGCAACAACAGACACACACCTCCCGATGGACAGACTTTGACAGACTTTTCATGAAGCTCTCATTTCTTCAGCTGGGCAGAGCTTGAGCGTTCGCCGGTGGCGGGGCGGGAGGAAAGTCTATCCCCCTACGCGAAGCCTCTTGCGTCCGCGGCGACGACGCGTAAGATTGATTATGTGCGGGATTGGTATACCGGTCGTGCCCAGCCTTCCCAAGGCTGTGAAACGAGTTCGACTCTCGTATCCCGCTCTCCTGTCACCACGGCCCACCCTCAACCGGGTGGGCCTTTTTTCATGCTCGCACCTCGGAGCTTTCCATGGCCGCGCCGCTCACACTCGTCATCTTCGGAGCCTCCGGCGACCTCACGGGCCGCAAGCTCATCCCGGCCCTCTACAGCCTCATGGTGAAAGGCTTCCTTCCGCCCGAAGCCCGCATTGTCGGCGTCGCTCGCTCCCCCTTCACCGACGACGCCTTCCGCGCGCAGATGCACGATAAAGTGAAGGAGTTCTCCGAACACTTCGAGGAAACGAAGTGGACCGAGTTCGCCGCACGGCTCCACTACGTGAGTACGGATCTCACCGCGTCCGGCGGCATCGCGCCCCTCGCCGACTGGTTCGAAACGAACGAGGGCACCGGCGGCGGACAACGCCTCTTCTACCTCTCCGTCGCGCCCGAACTCTACCCGCAACTGAGCACCATTCTGGGTGAAGCCGCCTTCAACAAGGAGCAGGGCGGCTTCCGCCGGCTCGTCATCGAGAAGCCCTTCGGCCACGACCTCGCCACCGCCAAGGAACTGAACGAAACGCTCCACAAACACTGGCGCGAGGATCAGCTTTACCGCATCGACCACTACCTCGGCAAAGAGACGGTGCAGAACATCCTCGTCTTCCGCTTCGCGAACACGCTCTTCGAACCGCTCTGGAACTACCAGTACATCGACCACGTGCAGATCACGGTGGCCGAGAAGGTGACCGTCGGCAAGCGCGCCAAATACTACGACGGCAGCGGCGTACTCCGCGACATGATCCAGAACCACCTGCTCTCGATTCTCACGATGGTCGCGATGGACGACCCCACGCGCTTTACGGCCGAGAACCTGCGCAACGAGAAGATGAAGGTGTTGAACTCGATTGCGGTGCCGGATGCGACTGCGGCTGCGAAGGCGGTCGCGGTCGGTCAGTACGACGGCTACCACGCGGAACCGGGAGTGCCCGCGGATTCGCTCACGCCCACCTTTGCCGCGGTGAAGCTCGAAGTGGACAATCGCCGCTGGCACGGGGTACCCTTCTACCTGCGCAGCGGCAAGGCCCTCGCCGCACGCTACAGCGAAGTGATGATCCAGTTCCGCTGCCCGTCGCACCTCATGTTCCCGCTGCCGCCGGGTCAGATTCTCCAGTGCAACCGCGTCACGATCGTTCTGCAGCCCAACGAAGGGATTCAACTCAACTTCCAGACGAAGGTGCCCGAGGTGGACGGCGTGAGTTTACAGCCTCGCGATCTCTCGTTCGACTACAAGGAAGCGTACCAGGACCAGGCGTTGCCCGAGGCGTACGAGCGGCTGATCCTCGACGCGATTCAGGGCGACGCCTCGCTGTTCATGCGCAGCGACGAGATCGAACGCGCCTGGGAAATCATGGACCCGATCATCGCGGCCTCGACCCGCCGCGACGCTCCGCTGCCGGAGAAGTACGCGGTCGGTTCGCAAGGCCCCGAGGGCGCGAACGCCCTCTTCCCCGGCATCGACAAAGGCTGGCAACCGATCAAGTGATCGCGAATGTTTCTGACCGATTCGTGCATCGCGGGAGTTAGGGAACGAGCGGGATGACGTTGATCAGGTGGCCGAAGCGTTTGAAGTCGGCGACGTTGTGCGTCAGCAGGTTCGGTACTCCATGAACGAGCATCGTGGCGACGATGTTGGCGTCGTGGACCTGCTTGCCGCCGCAAGGGATCGCAGCGAGCAAGGCCAGGAGCTGTTGTGTGACGGTAGCGGTTTCGTCCGCCACGATCGCGGCTCGCTCCAGATTCAAGACTTCAGCCGTAACTTGCGCGATCGGCAAGGGAGGCGTGAACTTCTGAGGTCGCGTCAGTGTGGCGATGAATTCACGGATGATCTGGCGACTGATCCAGAGGTTCGCTCCAGATAGAAAGATGGCATCCACCGCCGCTTTCGCGACAGCATGAAGCGGGGCACTCGGAATCCGGGAGAAGACGAGGACATTCGTATCGACGAATATCGGTTCATCGACCGTCGTCCCCATACATGTCCTCGCGCCGGAATGTGTCGTTCGGATTCAACATTACCAAGTCCAAAGGTGGCAGATCGGCCCAGTTCAGTTTCCGCGCCGGTGGCTTCGCTTCGGAAGCCACGACGACCACCTGGCATTCGCCTTCGGGAAAATCGTCGGGCAGCGTCAATGTGATGGTATGGTCGGCATTCACCATGCCGGTCGTTTCGATGGTTCGCATCATGTCGAGGCTCCTCACAACAAACCATCATACCTCATCCCGCAAAACAATGCTCGTGGCAGGTCGGCGTCGGGTGTGCCTCCCGAAGTAGGCACTTGGTTCGGGGTGGCACCGGCTTCCAGCCGGTGCTGGGTGGTTCCGGCTTCTAGCCGGAACACTTTAACAGCCCGATGTTCATGGAAAGCCCTCGGTTGCTGCACCGGCTGGAAGCCGGTGCCACCCCGGAACACCGGCTGGAAGCCGGTGCCACCCCGGAACACCGGCTGGAAGCCGGTGCCACCCATGCCTACTTCCAGAGGCACACCCACTCAGGGTCGAAGTTCCGCGGCAGCCTTCTTGGCCGCTTCCACAATCTTCGACTCCCACTTCGGATCGTCCGGATGGAACGGAAACGCGACGCCGCGCGAACTGTTCACTATCGCGCCGAGGCCGTTGGAAAGGTAAGCGGCTCTCACATCGGCGGCGGTCGCGCCCTGGGCGCCGTAGCCGGGAACGAGCAGCCAGACGTTCGACATTGCGGCGCGGAGTTCGGCGAGTTCGCGCGGATGGGTCGCGCCCACGACGGCACCGACATCTCCGAGGCCGCATTGGCCGAGCGTCGATTCGTTCCACTTCACGACCTCCGCCGCGACGTGCCGGTAGAGCGGTCGACCATCGCAGATGAGATCTTGGAAGAGGCCCGCGCCGGCGTTGCTCGTGCGAACGAGAACGAAAACGCCGCGATCCGCGGCCTTCGCCGCAGTGAGAAACGGCTCCACGGCATCGCGCCCGAGGTACGGGTTAATCGTGAGCGAGTCTGCGTTCCACGTCCCGAATGCGGCATCCGCATAGGCCGCCGCAGTGCTGGCGATGTCGCCTCGCTTGGCATCGAGGATGGTGATGAAACCCATCTCACGGGCGCGTTCCAGCACCTTTTGCATCGCGCCCATGCCGGACGAACCGAGTTGTTCGAAGAACGCGGCTTGCGGCTTCACGATCCCCGCGAATGGCTTGACGAGTTCGAGAAGCCGAGCATTGAACCGAATGAAGCTGAGCGGTCGCGCCGTGTCATCGTCGAAATCGGCGCACGAGTCGCGGATCGATTTCGGCAGCATCTCGTATCGCGGGTCGATACCCACGCACAGCGGACCCTTGCGACGGACGGCTTCAGCCAGGCGGTCGGAAAATGAGGGCATGATCGACTTTAAAAAGCGGCAACGACGAGAAGTGCGAATGCGGAGAAGGGTAGTCCGCACTCTCCGAGTGCGGGGCGACCCCCGGCGACTCACCTTCAACCCCGGAGTTCGGTTCCGCACTCGGAGCGTGCGGGCTACCAACAGAGCCCAGGGACGGCTGTCCCTGGGCTTTCGAGTGATTACTTCCCTTCCGTGTATTCCTTCAGTTCCAGCGTCGATTCCGTTTGCTGGATCGTGTAGCTCAGCTTCACGATGCCCTTCTTCGGGACGAACCACTGCTTCACGCTGGTCTTGGTGCCGGCAATGTCGAGGTCGTTTCCTTCGACGAGCATCGCTTCGAATTCGCCAGCCGCGACCTTGACCTTCGCCTTGTCGTCGGTGAGCTTGAACTCGCCCTTCACGGTCTGGGTGCCGACCTTGGAGTCGATCTTCCAGGAGTCGCCCTTCTTGGCGGGAAGTTGGAGAATCTTGACGGGCGGATCGATCTTGTCGTCCTTGACCTTGGCGCGATAGATGCCGTCGGCCTTCACGAAGTAGAGTTCGCTGGCTTTCACTTGGCCGCCAACCATGGTGTCGACCCTGGTGCAGTCTTCGCTGCCGAACTTTTCATTGCCGGCGACGACGACGGTGACTTCCTGATCGGCCACCTTGTAGACCCACTTGCTTCCCTTCTTGAGGGGGAAGAGATCGCTGTCGGGGGTCTGGGCGATAGCGGTGCTGGCGACCAGAACCGCGATGGCACCCGCGATCAAACGCAACGTCCGAAGCATCCGCGTCACTCCGATAGATGAAAGGAACGGTAAGCCCGGGCGAGCCCGGACGCAACGGGAATTAGTATACGGCGAGTGCGCTGGTAGGGAATGCTAATGCCTCAGAGGTCTTCGGGTCGAACGCCGAGTTCGCGCAACTTGGCGGCGAACTTCTCGGCGCGCACGGTCTCGGAGTCGGCGCGAACAGTCGCGGAGTCGGCGCGCAGCTTCTCAGCTTCGGCCCGGCTCTTCTCCGCTTTCGCGCGTTCCTCATCGGACGACATCATCTTTCCGCTGCGATCCCAGACGCGCAGCCACTTCCCGGGATTTGCGAGGTACGTCCCTTCCCAGTGGCCGAACTCGACACCCAATTCTGGGATCTCGAACCGGCCACTCGCATTGGCCGGCAGCGGCTCGTACTTTCCTTCGACCAGTTCAAACACCTCCAGGCGGTTGTCGAACGGATCGAAAATGACGTAGTGCTGCGCCTTGATGATGCGCTCGTAGATCCAGAACTTCCCCGTGTGAGGCGTTCGGTCGCGTTCTTCTTTTCCCGAACCCGAGATGAATTCGATCGCGATCATCGGTGGAACGAGTTCTTGCCACAACACGTAGGAGCGGCGGAGGACGCCTTCGAGCGTCCGAGGGACGTTCGGGACGAAGCACCAGTCCGGCGCTCGGCAACCTGCTAAACGCGGCTGCATGAGCTTCCAATAAATGCCGGTATCCATGCCGATGAAGTAATTGCCCTCGGGGTACATCGCGTCGAAGAGCGGAATGAGGGAGCCGCTGAGAAGCCACGCCTGAATGGGCTGATAGACGTTTTCCACGGGGAGGTCGTCCGTGCAGGGAAGGTCGAGGTGCGTGAAAAACTCGGGCCGTTCCTCTCCGGGCAGGTCGAGGTGCGTAAAGAGTTCCGGTCGTTCTTCCGTCGGTTCGGGCCGCGTCCGCGCCGTGCGTGTTGTCGACATAGTTTTTCCTCTAGAAACGCCTCCGACATCATACGCGAACCGAGCCTCATTTTGGATATCGACTCACTCGTAGTTTCGAGGTCCGCCAAACGAAGCCCGTTCAATCGCCCCCATCCGCAGGCTGGTTATCGTCTCGCGCCTCGACCTGACCCACGACGAGCGACGAAACTTTTCGCACCATCTCTTCCAGGTCAGCGCCCTGGAATCCCGCCGCCGCAACGATGCGCTTCACCGACAGTTCATCCTCAGGATTCAGTTGCTCCGTAGCGACGATGGCGACGGTCGGATCCGATTTGTCCCACGACTTCCGCCGCGCCGTGACTACCTGATCCGCCAAATCGCGTGGCGTTTGCATGTCGAATCTCCCGCAAGGTGTTGATGAAGGATTGACTCAGTGGGGAGAGGTAGACTCGGGCGAACGAGGCTTCACTCACTATTCTACCTCGGCCGGCCGTTTGAAATCACGTGCATTTTAAGAGTATCGCGACGAATGAACTCGAAGGCCGTTCTCCGGTCCGCCTTGACCACTTCCCCGTGCCGGGTTTATAACCCCGCGTCGCGAAAAGCAGCCCGCCACGGAAGGTGTCGCCGATGAACTTGCTCCGATCACTCGTCCCGGCACCCCTGCGTCCGGTGGCCCATCGCATGCGGCAGACTCTCCGTAAGCTTCGGCCCGTCGTTCACAACGCCCCGCTCCTGGCACAATGTCGCGCCACCGTCTCCGTGTTGCGACCCGTACTGCTCACCGAAGCGGGCCGGCCGTTTGAAGTGCATTTGAAAGTGGCGAACCACACGCCGGTTGCCGTGAGCCCGCTGGGCACGCACCCCGTCGGCATCACCGTAACGTGGACGGCCGAGAACGGTACGCCCTGCGAGGCACCTAGCCAGTTCCTTCCGCTACCTCGAACGCTGTGGCCCGGCGAAGAACTGACCCACGGCTTCGCTTGCACCGCCCCGGAATCGCTCGGCGACTACGTTGCCGAGTTCCGCTTGGCGCAGAGCAACGGCACCCGATTCGAGCAGGTCGGACCCCGCGCCAAGCTCGACATCCCGGCCACGACGCCGCTCGATGCCGAGTTCAACTACCACGACATCTACGCCAGCGCGGACCTGAACAAAGACTATTGGTCGGCCTCGGGACCGCCTTCGGAGGCGGAGTTTGAACGCCTCGTGCCCATTAAACTGAAATTGCTCACCGACCTCGGCTTCCAACCCGATGGGAAGTTGCTCGACGTCGGCTGTGGAACCGGGCTCCTGGCCACGGCCGCCGAACGATTCCTGACCGATCGCGGGCTTTACTGGGGCACCGACCTGGCGAAGGAAGCCGTCGCCTTCTGTAAGACGCGCTACCAGCGGCCGAACTTCCACTTCGCCGTCAACGGCATGACGAGCATTCCCGTGTCCGGCATCGCGTTCGATGCCATCGCCTACTACAGCGTCTTCACGCACACCTATCCAGACGAAACGGCCCTCTTGCTGGCGGAGTCGAAGCGACTGCTGGCCCCCGGCGGCTTCATCTTCGCGGACATGTTCACGTCGCCGTTGGTCTTGCGTCACGCCGGGAGTCGGTATGCCGTGGAGGTGAGCCGCGAGATGATGCTTCGCCTCTTCGCGCTGGTCGGCTTGAAATCCGAAGTCGTGATGAACTCGCCGTGGAAGGGCCAGGCGCGCCGTGAGTTCTTTAAGCTCACGCATGCGTGAGCCTCGCCCGGGTGCGCCCCGCCCGGGTGCGCGGGCGTCCCGCCCGCTCCAGCTTCTCTCGTGCGGCCGAGACGGCCGCGCACCCAGGGAAAGCAGCAAAACGGATTGAACAGCCGCTGGTGAATCTGCCGATGGAGAGAAGTGGGAAACCGTTTCCTCAGTCGAGCGGATCGCCATGCGTGCGCTGGTTCGGAAGCTGTTGCCGATTGTCGCCGTGGTTGCGGGATTGGGAGCGGTCTCGCTAAATTTCGGGTGCAACCGTTCATCATCTCCCGCGGGGCCAGCCACCGTTCGCGGTCGGGTCACTTTCCAGGGTCAGCCCGTGGCGGGTGCGATGGTCGTTTTCTCGCCAGACCGCGACCGCGGCGCGAGCGGCAAGCCGATTCGCTGCGAGACCGGACCCGATGGCCTCTACGAACTCCGATTTGAAGGCAGCACGGCCATTCCGCCGGGGTGGTACCGCGTGGCCATCGCACCGCCCACAACCTCATCCTCGGCTCACTTCCCACCGCAACTCCGCCGGCCCGATACTTCCACGATTGTTCGCGAAGTCGTTGTGGGGAAGGCACACGCCTTCGAATTGACGATCGAAATCCCCTCGCCAACCGCGAACTGACCCTCGGCATCACTTCACGTTCAAGTACACGGTGATAGCGCCGACCATCAGGCCGATCAGAGACTTCGTGAGGTTCTGAAGGAGTAAGGCTACACCCGTTGCGAAACCCAAGTAGCCCCAGGCTCCGAGAGCCAGAATCAAAGACCCCAAGTAAATAAACGCGATGATCACTTGCATCCAATCGAGGGTGATTGCTTTCGACACGGATGGGGGAAGCGTGGCAGGTTGGACGCCGCGACCGGTTTGCTTAAAGCCCATCACCATTCCGAGAAAGGTGGCGAGCGCCGTGCTGGCGGTCAGCACGTAGTAGTCGACGATTTCCGGAACCGGAAGCGTGGGCGATTTCACACTCCAATCGATTGCATAAATCACGCCGGCCACGTAGAGGAAGACGCCGAGGCCTGCGAGGGATCGCAGGATGATTTTGCCGTAATCCACGTAGGGCTCCTGGGGCAGAGAGTGGCTGGCAAGGAGTACTATGGTCGATTATTCCTCAATGCGGTTCTTCTCGCGGTCCTCGAGCTTCTTCTTCTGTTCGTCGGTCTCGGCGTACTTGAACTCGCGCTTGAGCAGCGTGAGGATCGTCTCGCGGGCCTTGCCGAACGCCGCTCGAGCGTGCTCGCCCATGATCTGGTTGCCCACGGGATTGCGCTGGAATCCGCCGTAGACGTGCGAACGGAACTCTTCCGGAATTCGTTCGCGGCGGTCGATCAACGCCACCACGTAGTACGAGTCCTTCGGCTGGTCGATCTGCACCAGCACCGTCTTCACCGGCTTGGTGCGTTCCTCGAGCAGCACTTTGGACATGTCCGCCGTCGGGTAGGGTATCTCGGCGGTAGCCGTGACGCGGAACGCCCCGAGGCTTTCGCTGGGGTTCATGCCCGAGGGATCGCGGCTAATTGTGAACGGGGCGACGTTGTCAACCCGGAACAACTTCACTTTCTCTTGAACCTTCGGGTCGGGGTTCTTCACCTGAAGCTGAGCCTGCATGTCGGCCATCGCGGAACGGATCACAAACTCGGATTCGCCCGGCTTCGCGCGAAGTTCCTCGGCCAGCCGCTCCGCCTCGGCCTTGGCCAGTTCGCGGGCCTTGATCCGCTTCCACGCCTCAATCACGCGGGGCTTCGCTTCCGTGAAGGAAAGCCCCTTCGCTTGCTGCTCGGCGGTGCGCCAGGCGAGGAACACGGGCTCGGGTTTGCTGAAGGGGCCGATGGCCGTCTCGGCCGCGCGTTCGGGATAGAAGTCGGGCTTGTAGGTGCCGGAGGCCGGCTCCTTGGCTTGGCTGAAGGGGTTCGTGTTCCAGAAGAACTTCTGCCCGAACTGCACGTTGCCGGTGCTGCCTCGCATTCCGGAGTGTGGGTCCATGCCATCCACACCCTTGTCCTTGATCGCCTTGAGCGGCGCGAGGCCGGGATCTTCACCGATGGCGAACTCGCCCTGGAACTCGGTGGAAGCACCGGTCTTCACGCCTCGCATCTTGAGGAACTCGGCAATCAAATCCTTGGCTGCGGAGTCGCGGGACTTGCCCGTCTCCTTGAGCGTGTCGATCGATTCCTTCAGCTTCTTCAAATCGTTGACGGCGAGTTCGCGAGCCTTGCCCTCCGCCAGTTCCTTGAGCAGTTCCGGCTTGTAGGCTTCGAGCGTGAGCGGCTCGGGGATGCTCTTCCGGAAAGCGACTTCGCTTCCGACCATGGTTTGCAGCATGGCAGGGCCGGGAATGGAACCGAGAACGATCGGCATGCACGCCTTGATGCGGGCTCGCTGCTCCGAGGCAACCGTCGCGGAGTACAGCAAGCTGACCGGGAGGAACGGGTTCCCGATTCCGGTTCCGCCAGCGGCACCGCCCACGGCAGCCACGAGATTCTGCGGCTTCACCGTACTCGTTTCCAGCACGTCGAACGGCATCACGAACGAGGTCGGGCCGGTCCAGCCGAGGCGAACGCGCGACTCGTGCCGATCCACCACGTCCCGCTTGTACTTCTCAAAAACGAGGGGTTCCTTGATCGTGCCGGGGGCGATGAAATGCGCCGCCCACGCTGCCGGCCCCATGCCGGGAATCGGCACGATGAGCCCGCGAACTTCGGACTTCGCCAGTTGTTCCGTCTTCGACATCCACTCGGCCGCGAGCTTCTTGTAGTACGGCTCGTCGCCAGTCACCGAGATCCATTCGACCTTCACCTTGCGAGGATCGCGGAAGCCGGATTCTTCCTTGGCGGGATCGGGTTCGTAGTCCTTGCGGTCGCTGAAGAGCCGTTGCAGGTCGGCCTCGCTCGGCACCTCCTTCACCAGCGGGATGAAGCTCTCGACCGGTACGCGGAGCAGCTGGTACGAGGTCGGGCTCGTCTTCTCGCGGTAGTATTCGAACAGTTCGTAGGACGGGGTGAAGATTGGCGGCGCGGTGAGAGTCGAGTCGCCGCGCATACTCAGGCCCACGATCGCGGTGTAGGCCGAACGCACTTCGAATTCCATGGCGATTGCTTTGAAGAGCAAGTCGTCGGAGAATCGTTCCTTGTATTCCTCGCGAAGTGCTTGCCGCACATTCACGTCGCTCTTGAAGTTCCCCATGAACTCCTTCTGAATCAGAGCCTTGGCCTCGTCCGAACTGAACTGGATCCCGAGTTGCTTGGCCTTTTGCTGCCAGAGCATGAACTCGATCATGTCGCGATCGTTGGTGAGCGGGACGTTCGTGATCTGCCCGCTGCTCCGCATCAGGTTCGCCATCGCATCGATGATGTTGGCAGCATCCTTATCGGCCTGCTTCGACTTGGGATTGTCCTTCACGCGGGAAGCGAAACTGGCGAACTGCATAAATTCGGACTGATTCCGCGCCTGGAGAGCCGCCTGGAAGATGAACGCATTCTCGGGGCTTGCATTGGCCGAGAAGTCGAGGAGCGACTTCCGCATCGACTCGACCGTTTCAAAGGTTGCCCGCTGCATGAACTTGTTCGCCACGACGCGCTGGAAGCGCAGGGCTTCGACATCGCGCGGGAACACTTTAGTGCCTTCGATGGTGCAAAGTGCGTCGCCGCGGCTCTTCTTGCTATTGAGCCATTCCGGGAGCCAATTGAAGAAGTCCGCCTTGCCGGTCATCCCGCTGGAGAGCACGAACATAAACATGATAACGACAGTGACCACGGCGAAGATCGCCTTTTGGTTCCGTCGGAAAATGTTGAATGGGTTATAAGCCATTGCCATTCCTCAGTTTACGGCGACGCCGCGGGGTCGCGGCAGGGTGCCGGGGTCTTGACACCCCGGATAAGGCTGTACTACAGGTGAGGGGCCGTCATTGCCCCAAGACTCCGATTGTAGTGATTGTTCGGACACAAGCCCACCCACTGTAATGGGTGGGCTTTACCAGGAGTTCACTCTTTTGCCCACGCCACGGAAGAAGCCGGCGAACAAACTGACGCCCGCCGCGAAGAAGAAGAGCCCGCCGAAGAAAGCGGCCACGAAAGTGGGCGTGGAACCGGCCGAGGATCGCCGCAAACGCACGGCCACGAGCCGCGGCGCGGACGACGATTCCACGCCCCACACCGGCGGCAAGAGCTTCGACCTCGTCATCGTCGAATCGCCCGCCAAAGCCAAGACCATCAACAAATATCTGGGTTCGGGCTACCGCGTCCTCGCCAGTTACGGACACGTTCGCGATCTCTCCAGCCGCAAGCTCAAGGGCGAAGAAGTCGCGGGCATCCGCATCGCCGAGGGCTGGAAGCTGCGCTATGCCGTGGACGAGAAGAAGGACGAAGGCGGCCGCAAACGCCGCAGTTCCCAGGACATTCTCAACGAACTGAAGCGCGAGGCGAACAAGGCCACCACCGTGCTTCTGGCAAGCGATCCCGACCGCGAAGGCGAGGCGATCGCCCGCGACATCGCGGACGAACTCAAGCTCGACCCCAAGAATACGGTCCGCATCCGCTTCAACGAGATCACCAAGACCGCGATCCACGAGGCGTTGGGCAAGAAGGGGAAGATCGACGCGGGGTTGGTCGCGGCCCAAGAAGCACGGCGGGCGATGGACCGCGTCGTCGGCTTCCCACTCTCGAATCTGCTCGGGAAGAAAGTCGCGGGTGGGCTGAGTGCCGGCCGCGTGCAATCCGTGGCCGTGAAGATCATCGTGGACCGCGAACGCGAAATCGAGGCGTTCCTCACCGATGAATACTGGAAGATCACGGCGCTGCTCGCCCCGCAAGATTCGGGCATCACGTGGCTCAGCGATCCGCAGAAGACGAAGATCTTCGCGAAGAAGAAGCCGGGCGAGCCGGACAAGGTGGAACCCAACGCAGCCGACGCTGAGATGCCGGACGAGCCCGTCGAGGACACCGAGACGCGCGAACCGGACGACGACTCTCCGGCCGCCGATGCCGCGCCGAAGCTCGTGGAAAAGGGCGGCATCCCGCGGCCGCCGGAAGGCGCGTTCGCGGCCGAACTCGTGAAGTGGAACAACGCCGAGCCGAAACTCGACAGCGAGACCGCGACCGACGCGATCGTCGCGGCACTTCGCGGCGTGCCGTACGTCGTCGTCAAGGTCGAGCAGAAGGACCGCAGCGATCGGCCGAACGCTCCGTTCACCACGAGCACGCTTCAACAGCAAGCGTTCTTGCGGCTGCGCATGAGTACGACTCGCAGCATGGGTGCCGCCCAGGCACTGTATCAAGGCGTCGAGCTTCAAGGGCAGGGGCAGACGGCGCTCATCACGTACATGCGAACCGACAGTACGCGGGTGTCGCCGGACGCGCTGAACAACGTGCGGAACTTCATCGCGTCGAGCCCGAACCTCGGCGAACGGTACCTGCCCGCGAAGCCGAACTTCTACTCGTCGGGTAAGGCCGCTCAAGAGGCCCACGAGGCGATCCGGCCCATCGACGTGAACATCTCGCCGGCTCAGGCTCAGGCCATGGGATTGTCCGGCGATCAGTTCCGGCTTTACGAACTAATCTGGAGGCGATTCGTCGCCAGTCAGTGCCTCCCCGCCATCATCTCGGTGACGACCTACGACATCGGCGCGGGGCAAGGTCTGTTCCGCGCTCGCGGCCAGGTCGTGAAGTTCGCCGGCCACCGCAAGGTGCTCGCCCCCGTGGGCAAGCAGGACGACGTCGAACTGCCCATGGTGAAAGAGAACGACCCGCTCGATCGGCTCGACTTGTTTTCGACCCAGCACTTCACGCAGCCGCCGCCGCGCTTCAACCAGGCGTCGCTCGTGAAGGCACTGGAGAAGGAAGGGATCGGCCGGCCCAGCACTTACAACACGATCATTTCCACGATCCAGAAGCGCGGCTACGTCACGGAGGAGAAGGCCCGCTTCTTCGCCAGCGAGATCGGCAAGGTCGTCACCGACATGCTCGTGGCCAGCTTCCCGAAGATCATGGACGTGAAGTTCACGAGCCACTTCGAGGAAGAACTGGACGACATCGAAACGGGGAAGTGCAACTACCGCGAGGTGCTGGACGAATTCTGGGGGCCGTTCTCGGAGTCGCTAAAGACGGCGCTCACGGACATGGCACCGGCCCGCGAGATTCTCGCGGAGCCGTGCCCCAAGTGCGGCCGGCCCCTGGAGAAGCGCTACAGCGCCAAGACCGGCAACTCCTTCATCGGATGCACCGGCTGGAAGGACAAAGAGAACAAGTGCCTCTACAAGCGCGACTCCTCGGGCAAGGAAATTGCCGGGCCGGAAGTGACTGCGATCCCGTGCCCCGCGTGCGGCAAGTTCATGGTCAAGCGCGAAGGCCGCTTCGGCGTCTTCTTCACGTGCGAGGGGGCTCCCGAGTGCCCGACCACGATGAACCTACGGGCCGATGGCAGCGTCGTGGTCACGGCGCTTCCCACGAAGAACACCTGCCCCAAGTGCGAGAAGCACTTGCTGCTTTTGAAGGAGAGCAAGGCCGGCAAGAAGTACGTGCAATGCCCGGACGCGAAGTGCAAGTTCATCTCGGATTGCGACGAGCAAGGCACGCCGATCAAGCCCGCGGACACGGGGATCGCGTGCGAGAAGTGCGGGAGCCCGATGCACATTCGCACGAGTTGGCGCGGGCCGTTCCTCTCGTGTTCGGGCTACCCGAAGTGCCGCAATGCGAAGTCGATCAACGCCGAGATGCGCGAGCAGTTGAAGGCTCGCGGCGTCGAAATTCCCGCGGCTCCACCGAAGAAGGACAAGGCCAAGTCGGACGTGCCGGAGGTCGAGATTCTGGAGAAGTGTCCCGAGTGCGAAGCCCCGATGCGGCTGCAGAAGTCGCGATTCGGCGGAAAGATGTTCCTCGGCTGCACGAAGTACCCGAAGTGCAAGGCGACGGCGAAGATCACCCCGGCCCTTCAAGCCAAGATCGATGCGGTGATGGCCCAAGGCATCGCCGCGGCCTCGGCGGCAACGTGACCCCAGCGGGCAACCTCACCACCAAGGCACGA
>JAYTUG010000548.1:0-3788 GCA_043744695.1 Gemmataceae bacterium | reverse complement strand
TCGATCGAGAACAATTGGCTGGACACCCACACCGGCCCCTTCCCCGCGTCGCTTACGGCCGTCACCGCCGTCTTCCACTTACGCGGCACGGCATTCGGTGCGGCGTTCATGGCCAACGTCGTCTCGGTTGCCTCGGGTGCAATCGTGGCGGCACTCGCGATGCCCATGCCCGGAGGGGTCCACAACGGGAACACCGTGATGGCCCCCTTGAACCCGGCCGCACGCTTCGCCACCACGCGCAGATTGAACGAACCGTTCTGCACGACGGGCACCTTCGGCTCGATCACTTCGATGCTGTAAGGAGCGATTTCGGTCACGGCGAACGCGTTCTTCTCGACGATGTGCCGCGAGTAAACCGTCTGGCCCGGCTGACCGACCGCGAAGGACGCATCGATGTTCGCCTTGCTCGACACGATCATTTTGGGGTCGGTCGGAGTCGCTGCAATCGGCGTGAGCAGCCCGCCGATGACCGCTGCGGGAGTCGCCTCGAACACGACGGGCACGACGTTCAGCCCAGGATCCATGACTTCCGCATTCATCGTCACGCCCGCAGGCAGTTGTCCCAGGCTCATGGTCAACGGCCCGCCGAACTCGGCGCGGTTGCCCACCAGCAAGGTGGCCGTGCGGTTGCCCTTCGGAACGGAGATCGTCTGGCGATCCTGGTTGGCGGGATTGTTGCCATCGACCTTGGGAATGCCCGTACTCACCGTGGCTTGCACCGGCGTGACTTCGATGCGGTAGAAGTAGTCCGGCCCACCCTTTTTCAAATGATCGTGAAGCCAAAGCGTGTACGTGTTGTCGTCCGGAATTGTGATGCGGAAGTAGCTATCCGGCCCGATGGCGTCGTCGTTGCCGATGATCGCGGCACCATCGGCCCGGCCAAAATAGAGCACGGAATCGAGTTGCGAACCGATCCGACGAGCGTAGCAATGAACGTCGAACACTTGCCCCTTCTTCGCGGTGAACTTGAAGTAGTCGGTCTCGCCGGGCGTGGCGATCACACCGTTGTAGGCCGCCGGGGCGGCGGGGCCAGGGCTCGCGGTCGCCGCGGTGTTATTGTTCGGAGTCTCCAGCACGTTCGGCAAATCGACCAGCCGGAACTTGAACCCGGTGGGCATCACGCCGTCGGCCGTCTGGCAGTGGAGTCGCCAGTTCGGATCGTCCATCGCAGCCGGCAATTTCACCTTCTGCTTGATGGGGCCGGTCGGGTCGCCGAGGAACGTGACTTCAAGTTCCTCGCCCGGCTTGCCACCAGCGGGGACGACGGCGGTGGGCCGGGGGAAGTTGCCGACGTGCAGGCGATATTGGCAGGAACCATTGCCACCGTAAGCACTCTCGCGAACCTGGACGATGTACTTGCCGTCGGCGGGTGCGACAATCGAGCAGCCACCATCCTGACCGATCAGCGGCGAATCGTCGCTGGTCGCCAGCTCGAACCGCTTCGCATCGAGAATCGCGACGTAAGGATCGAAGACCGTCACACCGAGCCGCATGCCTTCAATCTCGACCGAGAGCCGTTGGCCCTTCTTACAGTCGACGACAAAGTAATCCTGATCCTCGCTATCGACGACGCCGTGGACCGTGCTGTTCATCGCGATCGGCTGCGGCTTCTCGAACTCGCTATTCGGTTCCTTCTCATCGATGCAGGGGAGCGCTCCGACCCAGAAGGTGCGGAGTTCCGAGATGCCGGTCGCGGTGCGAACGCGGAAGGCGTGCTCGCCGAGCCGGCACTCCGGAGTGATCGCGAATGTCACTTTCACCTGGGCATCGTTGACGACTTCGAGTTTCTTGACGGTGATGCCCGGATAGTAGATGAGAATTTCTTGCGCGTCCGCGAGTCGACCGCCGTTGAAGGTAACGATGGCCTCGGTGCCGCGTTGAGCCCCACGCGGTTGGATGATGCCGAGGGAGGGGGAAGCGGCCGATGCGGTGCCGCAAATGCACAAGAAACAGAGAATTGAGAACGCGCGATTCATGATGTTCTTCCCCGGTGCAATCCAAGACCATACTGTTTAGCGCGGAGTCGTCGTCGCGCTCCGCTCCGAGGACTCCGCGTCGCGGCTAAACGGTAACGCCTTACGCCAGCAGTTCCTTGCGGGTCTTGCCCGAGTTGACGATGTCGATCGGTCGGTTGCCCGGAGACATCAGCTTCTTGGTCGCGTCGATGCCGAGACAATCGTAAACGGTGTGTGCCAAATCCTCGACGGTCAGGGCATCTTCTTCCGGCTCGCTAGCGGTCGCGTCCGACTTGCCGTAGATGATGCCCTTCTTGATACCGCCGCCGGCGAGCACCACCGAGAACACCTTAGGCCAGTGATCGCGGCCCGCACCGGCGTTGATCTTCGGCGTGCGGCCGAACTCGCTCGAAATCATAACGAGCGTATTGTCGAGCATGCCCCGCGTGGCGAGGTCCGTGATCAGGGCCGCGTAGGCTTGATCGAACGCGGGCAGTTGGCTCCGGGTGTTGGCGGCGATGCCGCCGTGGAAGTCCCAGCCTGCGTAGGTCAGGGTCACGAATCGCACGCCGGACTCGACCAACCGGCGAGCCATGAGCAAGCGCTGGCCAGCGGCATTGCGACCGTACAGGTCGCGGGTCTTGGCGTCTTCCGCATTGATGTCGAACGCGGCGCGGGCCTTCTCGCTCGAAATCAGCCCGTACGCCCGTTGATAGAACGTGTCCATCGCGTCGAGATTGTCCGACTTCTCCTTGCCGGCGAAGTGGTCGTTCACCGCGTCCAACATCTTGCGTCGCGTGGTGAACCGATCCGGCGTGACGCCACCGGGCAGGGCCAGATCTTGAACGCGGAAGCCCGCGTTGGCCGGGTCGCTACCCAGGCTGAAGGGTGCGTACGCGCTGGAAAGATACCCGCTGCCGGCGAAGTTCGTCGGCATGCTCGGAATCGCGACGTACGGCGGGAGGTTGTTCCTCACTCCAAGTTCGTGGCTAATCACGCTGCCCATGCTGGGGAACACGAGGGCCGGGCTCGGGCGGTAGCCGGTGAACATGTTGTGCGTGCCGCGTTCGTGGGCCGCTTCGCCGTGCGTCATGCTGCGGCAGACCGCGATCTTGTCCGCGATCTTGGCCGTTTCCTTCATGCACTCGTTGAACTGAGCGCCTTCGATCTTGGTCGCGATGCTGGCCATCTCGCCGCGGTACTCGACCGGTGCGAACGGCTTGGGATCCCAGCTTTCCTGGTGTGCCATGCCGCCCGGCATGAAGATGTGAATGCAGGCTTGTGCCTTGGCCGGTTTCGCCGGTGCGGCGGGATCGGCAGCCTGAGCCGACTGCAACCGCATGTACTGATCGAGCGTGAGGCCGAGACCCCCGACGAATCCGACGTGCAGGAAGTTGCGGCGATTCAGCGGCGATCCGTTGCAGGTGCGGTTCAACAAATGCATCGGCGGACTCCGTTTGAGGGTACGTGATTCTTCGGTTGAATTTTACGGTCGGCCCTGGGAACGATCCCCAGGAATTTTGGGCACCGAAAGCGGCTCGCTCTCGGTTAGGGGGAGGCAGCGAAGACCGTGCCCCAACGGGCGATGATCCTCAAGAGTAGAAGATAGTCGCTCCGGAAGGCGGAGTCAATTCATAACTCGTGAAATCTGATGGGGTAGGGTGTGCCATCCATTCTTGGAGTTCAGCCAACCGGAACAAATTGAGGCTGTTCGATCTTCAGGCTGAAAGCCTGTATCCCTTAGCCCAGGGCAACGCCCTGGGATTCTGACCGCAGTCATGCACCCTGAAGGGGTGCGACTCCGAGCCTTACGCGCGTTCGTCCCGGTCGCAG
>JAYTUG010000547.1:0-15014 GCA_043744695.1 Gemmataceae bacterium | reverse complement strand
GCGAAGACCGACCGCCGCTCGAGCAGTACCTGTTGAATACACCTGGGAAGTGGCGCGAAGTCGCCCGCGCGAAGCGAGCCGCAATCTTCGAACGCGTGCGTTAGCCTGCCGCTTCCGGTTTCGCGACTATAACTTCACCATGGCCCAACCCCTGGTCGGAATCATCATGGGCTCCCGGTCCGACTGGGAGACGATGCAGCATGCCGCGACCGTGCTGAACGAACTCGGCGTGCCTTACGAAACGCGGGTCGTCTCGGCCCACCGCACTCCCGACCAAATGTTCGAGTACGCCGAACGGGCATCCGCACGCGGCCTCGAACTGATCGTTGCGGGTGCCGGCGGTGCGGCCCACCTTCCCGGCATGTGCGCTTCCAAGACGCACCTTCCCGTGATCGGAGTACCGGTGGAATCGGCCGTGCTCAAGGGCATCGATTCGCTCCTCTCCATCGTGCAGATGCCGGCAGGCATCCCGGTTGCGACTATGGCCATCGGCAAAGCCGGCGCGAAGAACGCGGGCCTCTTCGCCGCCGCGATCCTCGCCGCGAAGTATCCCGCAATCCGCGACGCACTGTTGGCTTTCCGCGCGAAGCAAACTCAAGACGTGTTGGATAATTCCGATCCTCAAAAGGCAGAAGACTAACCACAGAGGCACAGAGACACAGAGAAGAAAATACGGAGAGAATTGAACTGAGAAATCATGTCAGTTCACCGACAGTTATCATGTTTTTCTCAATCTTCTCTCTTGGTTTGTTTTTTTTCTCTGTGTCTCTGTGCCTCTGTGGTTAGTTCTGAATGGCCATGCGTCTCGGCATACTCGGCGGCGGACAACTGGGCCGGATGATCGCGCTCGCGGGCTACCCGCTCGGCGTTCGCACCACCGTGCTCGATCCCTCCGCGGAGGCGTGTGCCGCCCAAGTTTGCCCACAGATCCGCGGCGAGTTCGACGACCTCCAGGCGCTTTACCAACTGGCCCAGGCTTCGGATGTCGTCACGTTCGAATTCGAGAACGTGCCGGTCGAATCGGCACGGTGGCTCGCGGAGCGCGTGCCGGTCTTCCCGCCGCCGCGGGCGCTCGAAGTCTCGCAGGATCGATTCGTCGAGAAGAACTTTCTGCAGTCGCTCGGCATCCCGACTCCGCCGTTCGCCGCAGTCGAAAGTCGCAGTGAATTCGATGCCGCGATCCGAACGATCGGCCTGCCTGCGGTCCTGAAGACGCGCCGCTTCGGTTACGACGGCAAGGGCCAGGTCGTGATTCGCGCTTCGTCCGAGGTCGAAGCCGCCTGGGAAAAATTGGGTGGAAGGCCGTTGATCCTCGAAGCGTTCGTGCCGTTCGACCGCGAGCTTTCGATGCTCGCCGTGCGCGGCCGCGATGGCCTAATCGCACATTATCCGCTGGTCGAGAACGAGCACCGCGACGGCATCTTGCATCGCTCGATTGCACCGGCCAGCGACACGGGAGAAGAACTCACCGAACGTGCCGCGGAGTTTGCCTCGCGAGTGCTGAGCGAGTTGAACTACGTCGGCGTGCTGGCCATCGAGTGGTTCCAGGACGGCCCGCGCCTCCTCGCCAACGAAATGGCCCCGCGCGTTCACAACTCCGGCCACTGGACGATCGAGGGAGCGCGAACGAGCCAGTTCGAGAACCACGTTCGTGCGGTGTGCGGCTTGCCGCTCGGCCGCTGCGATGCCCTCGGCGTCTCGGCGATGTTCAACTTCATCGGTGCGGTGCCGGATGCCGCGTCGGTGTTGAAGCTTCCCGAGGCACATTTGCACGATTATGGCAAGGATCCGCGACCGGGTCGCAAGGTCGGACACGTCACGTTGCATGAGAACGATGCCGAGGAGCTGAACGAGAAGTTGCCGGAGTGGTCGCGACAATTTCACCGATGACGCGCACCGCTCCGAGGATTCCGCGTCGCGGCTAATCGGTATCACTTTGCAAATGACGCGAAGCGCTTCGACTCGGTCGATTCCAATATCTCATCCTTGCCCACGATCGCGATCATCGCTGCGGCTCCCTCCGTTCTCTCCACCAACTCCAGCGCCTTCTCGCGCGGCATCAACATCACGGCCTTGGTCATGCTGTCCGCCGTCACTCCGCGTTTGGCAATCACGGTGACGCTGCGGCGGCCGGTGATGCCGAGGCCGGTCTTCGGGTCGACGATGTGCGAATAGCGGATGCCGCCGATTTCGACGAACTGCTCCAGATCGCCAGATGTGGAAACGGCCGCATTCGCGAGTTTCAAACTTCGCGGCTTCTGACCCTTCGCGATGGGTGCGATGTCCACGGTCCAGAATTCTTTATCGGGGGGCGGGTCGCCGCAGGTGATGTCGCCCGCGGCGGCCACGAGCGCCTGTTTGATGCCGAACTTCTCGCGAAGCAATTGCAAGGCGGCGTCGGCCGCGTAGCCCTTGGCGATGCCGCCGAGGTCGAGTTGCATCCCCGGTGCGAGCAGTTTCACGGTCCGCTTTTTCGGATCGAGTTGAACCTTGCGGTAGTCCACTTTAGCCAGTGCCGCCGCGAGTTCGTCTTTATCGGGGAGTTGCTGCGTGCGCCGCGCGTGCCGCCAAAGTTGCACCACCGGCCCGACCGTAATATCGAACGCTCCATCGGATGCCTTCGACATCTCTTCGGCTTTTGCGAGCACGGCAAAGAGGTCTTCACTCACGGGCACCGCTTCGCCGGACTTGGCGCCGAGCCGCATCAGTTCGCTGTCCTTCTTGTAGTCGCTCATGATGGCGTCGAGTTCGGCCACGCGGGCGAACGCGGCCTTGGACGCCTTTTCGGCCGCTTCCCGATTCGCGGCATACAGCACGATGCGGAACGTCGTGCCCATGTGCTTCGATTCAAACTCGAAGCGAACCGGCTCCCCGATTAGCCGCGAGGCGCAGTCCTCGGAGCCGAGCGCGGCGATGCCAAAGGCCACGAACGCGATAAGATGATTCATCGACTTCCCTCGCGGCTAAACAGTTGACAGAACGCGCCTCTTCGGGGACTCTATTAGAATGCTCGCACTTCGCACCGTGCTTTTGCTCGCGTTCGCATGCACCTCGGCGGCGTGCCTCCTGGCCGTTGAAGACAAGCCCGTCGCCGCACCGAAGCTCGAACCCAAGAACTACACCGAGAAGACGACGAGCCACAAGATCGACGAAAACACCAAGCAGAAGATCCCGCTGACCGCGAAGTTCGACATGATCTACGTGCCCGGCGGCGAGTTCCTCATGGGCAGCCCGGAGACCGAAGCCGGCCGCGACGCCAACGAAGGCCCCCAACACAAAGTGAAGGTCGGCAACTTCTGGATGGCCAAGTGCGAGGTCACGTGGGACGAACTCGACCTCTTCTGGTACGACGCGGAGTTCCTCGTTTCCAACGATATCGGCGCGAAGAAGCTCGGTCCCGACGCCGTGACGCGACCGACGAACACGTTCGTCGACGAAACCTACGAGCACGGTCGCGACGGCCACCCGGCTTTGTGCATGACGCATCACTTCGCCATGGCCTACTGCAACTGGCTGTCCAAGAAAACGGGCCGCGCCTACCGCTTGCCCACGGAAGCGGAATGGGAATATGCCGCCCGCGGCGGCAAGGGCGATACCGCCTACTCCTTCGGCAACGACCCCAAGGCTCTCGAAGAATTCGCCTGGTTCAAGGACAACTCGAAGGACGAAGAGAACTTCCCCCAGAAACAGAAGGGCTGCACACACAAGGTCGGCACCCGCAAGCCCAACCCCTTCGGCATTCACGATCTTTACGGTAACGTCGCGGAGTGGACCCTGGACCAGTTTGACCCGAAGGCCTACGAGAAGTTCGCCGCGAACAAACTCAGCCTGCGGCCCGTGACGCTGCCGACCGATCAGAAGTGGGCGCACGTGATTCGCGGCGGCTCGTGGGCCGACAAGGCCGACCGCTGCCGCAGCGCCGCTCGCCGCTTTTCCGATAAGACCTGGATGAAGTGGGACCCGCAGGAACCGCAGAGCATCTGGTGGCTCACGCGCATGGATGTCGTCGGCTTCCGCGTCGTCCTCGCTGAAGAGGAGCAACCCGAACTGGTCGGGCTGAAGCCGAAGGTTGTGAAGAAAAGTGAATGAGTAACCAAGCCCACCCGTAGCAACGGGTGGGCTTTAACCCTGGAGTTTTCTCATGTCCTCTCCGTCCGATCGTCGCGATTTTCTGAAGGCGTCTGCCGCGGTGGCGGGCACCGCCCTGGTCACCAATTTCGCCGGGGCGCACGTCGCCGGTGGCGATGTCATCAAGGTGGGTGTCATCGGGTGCGGCGGCCGTGGCCGCGGTGCCGTGAAGAACATCCTCGAAGCCGAGGAAGCGATCAACGGGAAGAATCCGAAGATCGAGATCGTCGCCGTGGCCGACGTGTTCAAGGATCGGGCCGAAGCCGCCGCCCGCGACTTCGCCAACCCGAAGCACAAGGAATACGGCCAGTACGCCGCCTCGGTGAAGATCACGCCGGACACGACCTTCTCCGACTTCGACGCCTACCAGAAGCTCCTCGCCTGTGGGGTCGATCTTGTCATTCTCGCAACGCCTCCGGGCTTCCGCCCCGTGCATCTGGAAGCAGCCGTGAAGGCCAACAAGCACGTCTTCTGCGAGAAGCCCGTGGCCGTGGATGCGACCGGCATTCGCAAGTGCTTCGAACTCGTCGAGGATTCGAAGAAGCGGAACATCGCCATCGTCGCGGGCACCCAGCGCCGCCATCAGAAGGGCTACATCGAGACGATCAAGAAGATCCACGACGGCGCGATCGGCAACGTGATCTCGGCCCGGGTGGCGTGGAACTCGGGCGGCCCGAACCCAATCTGGTTCAACCCCCGCCAGCCCGGCGAACCGGACACGACGTACCAACTCCGCAACTGGTACCACTACCTCTGGCTCTGCGGCGATCACATTGTCGAACAGCACGTTCACAACCTGGACGTGGCCAACTGGGTGATCGGCTCGCACCCCATCCGCGCGACGGGCATCGGCGGTCGGGCGGCGCGGCCGGGCGGTGCGGTGGCCGACCCGAACGAGTACGGCCAAATCTGGGATCACTTCGCGGTCGAGTACGAATACAAGAACGGCGTGCGCGTCTTCTCGTACTGCCGGCACATCGCCGCCAGCGAGGGCGACATCTCCGAGATGGTTTTTGGCAGCACCGGCACCTGCCGCGTGAACAACTACGCCATCAACAACAAGCAAGTTGGGGAGGACGACCGCGACGCTTACGTGCAGGAACACATCGACCTGTTGAACAGCATCCGCGCCGGCAAGCCGCTGAACGAGTTGAAGCAGGTGACCGAGTCCACGTTCACGGCGATCCTCGGCCGCAACGCGGCCTACGCCGAGCGTTGGTTAAAGTGGGACGATGCGTTGGCCGCCAACGATTCCACGATGCCGAGCAATTTGAAGCTCGACGGCGAGTTGAAAGCGACGCCGTCCCCGACGCCCGGTGCCTGGAAATTGCCCGCCCCGCGTGCGTAAACAAAGTTTAGCCGCGACGCGGAGTCCTCGGAGCGGAGCGCGACATCGCCGGGTGCGTCGCGCTCCGCTCCGCAGACTTCGCGTCGCGGCTAAACTTTATAGTCCCAGCACCTTGTCCATCGCAGCCGAGACCTTCTTGAGGTGGGCCTCGCCGCCCTTCCCGACCTCGGCCGTCGCCCAGCCGGTGTAGCCCACTTCCGCCAACGCCTTCAAAATCTCGGGCCAGTCCTCGTCCCCTTCGCCGATGTCCACCCATTCCTTCTTCTTGCTGTATCCCTTGAAGTCGAACTTCAGCATGCGCTTGCCGAGCTTGCGAATCCAGTCCGCCGGGGGCACGCCGTATTTGATCATGTTCGAACAGTCGAAGTACGCTCCGACGTATTCGCTCTTGAAGTCGTCCACGTACTGAATCAGTTGCTCGGGCTTGGTGATGAAGTTGTTCCAAACCACCTCGATGGCGATCTTGATCTTCAGCTTTTCGGCGAGCGGCAACGCCTTCCTCACCTCGGCTTGCGAGCGTTCGTAGCACTGCTCGTAAGTCGCGTCCTTGTTCACGACTCCGGGCACGAGTAGCACCGTATCGGCCCCGACGGTCTTGGCGTCGAGCAACGCACCTTGAAGGGCCTTAAGCCCCTTCGCGCGAATCGCTTCATCCGGATGCGAAAGCGTGTCGGTCCAGTGAACCGAGTCGATGACGCCGTGAATGGCGATGCCCGTTTCCTGGCTCGCCTTCACGAGTTCGTCGAGGTTCTTGGTGCCGGGGCTGTCGATCTCGACGCCGAGGAAGCCGCACTTCTTCACGAGTTCGAGTTTCTCGAGGTAGGAACCGTCGATGCCGACCATGCCGAGCTTCACGGCTTTCTTCAGCTTGGGCCTCTTGGTTTCGGCGCGAATCGCGGGACCTCCGACGAGTGCCGTCGTGACCGCGGCGGAGACTTTGAAGAACTCGCGGCGGCCGAGGGGGCGGGTCATGACGATTGCTCCGTGACGAACGATTGAGGGTGCTGCGTAAATGATCGCGCGAACGGAGCCGGAAGTCAACTGTTATGATGTTGGTTCACACAGGTGCCGTACCATGCGAATCGGACTGCTCACCGACATTCACGAAGAAGTCGCGCACCTGCGAACGGCTCTTCGCGTTCTCGTCGCCGAGGGCGTGGACACCATCGTTCAAATCGGCGACGCGTGCGATTCGTTCGGCCCCGGTCGCGATCGGCTCGAGACGGCCGAACTTCTGGCAAACGCGGGAGCGGTCGGCGTCTGGGGCAATCACGATGTCGGACTCTGCCACGAGGTGCCGGAAGAAATTCGGCAGGAGACGGACTCGCGCGTGCTCGCATACATGGCCGGGATGAAGCCGCAACTCGTGTTCGAGGGTTGCCACTTCTCGCACGTCGAACCGTGGCTCGACCCGCACTCAATCCTCGACTTGTGGTACTTCGACGGCGTGCCCGATACCTCCGAGAAGGCCGCGAGGAGTTTCCACGCCGTCCCACAGGAAGTCATCTTTCTGGGGCACTTCCACAAGTGGTTCGTGATGTCCGAAATGGGTCGCGTGCCCTGGGAGGGAACGGCTCCGCTCGTTCTCGAACCGGAAAAACGGTACATCATCGTGGTCGCGCCCGTAGTGTCCGGGCAGTTCGGCATCTACGATACCACCACGCGTGTCCTCACTCCTTTCCGCTGTTGATCGGGACTTCGATGAAACTCATTCTCGCGATCATCAAGCCGGACAAGCTCGACGCCGTGAAGGAAGCGCTCAACAAGGTCGAGGTGTTCCGGCTCACGATGGTGGACGTACTCGGCTTCGGGCGGCAGAAAGGGCACACGGAAATGTACCGCGGCCACGAACTCACGGTGAACATGCTGCGGAAGGTGCAGCTTCAAATTGCCGTGAACGAAGACTTCGTGGAGCCGACGGTGAACGCGATCATGGAAGCCGCTCGCAGCGGTCCGGAAGGGCGCATCGGGGATGGGAAGATCTTCATCCTGCCGCTGGAAGACTGCGTTCGCATTCGCACCGGCGAACGCGGCCCCGAGGCGATATGACGTCCAGCAAACCACTTTTTTGCACTTGATCTCGATTCCCATCACGCTATGGTCCGGCACTTCAAATATCGAGTGCGGACGACATGCGTTTTGCCTGCCACAGCGGCCGGGCTCCGGCGGCCCTCGGAATCGCGATTGCGGTCCTGAGCCTCGCGGGCTGCGGGACCACCCGATCGACGGACACCACGCGCGCCGCCAGCGAGATGCTGCTCGTCTCGCAGGCCGTCGATCGCGCAATCGCCAAAATCGATTTCTCCCCGCTCTCGGGTCAAACGGTGTTCCTCGACATCTCGGCCGTCGAGAAAGACGTCGTCGATCGCGGCTACCTCGTCAGCGTGATTCGGCAGCAACTCCTCGCTGCCGGTGCGATGCTTCAAGAGGAACGGTTCCGCGCGCTCTACGTGGTCGAAATGCGTTCGGGTGCGATGGGCACGGATCGGCACAGCTTGTTGGTCGGCACGCCGGCCGTCTCGGTACCGAGCATCGTGCCGGGCATTCCGGGCGCGAGCATTCCCGAACTCGCGCTCATGAAGAGGAGCGATCAACGCGGCATCGCGAAGATCGGGGTCTTCGCGTACAACCGCATCACGGGCCGGGCGCTCTGGCAATCGGGTACGGTGGAAGCGGAGAGCCGCGCCCACGATACGTGGGTGTTCGGAGCGGGTCCGTTCTCGCGGGGCACGATTCGCCGCCGTACTGAACTCGCGGGTGAACCGCTGCCAACATTTCCGCTGACGCTTTTCGCGCAGCCGGATGCCGACCTGCAATTGGCCGGTTCCTCGCGCGAACAGTTCTTCCCGACGAGCGCGACGGCTCCGCTGCCGCCGCCCATTCCGGCCGCCATTCTCGGCATCACCGGAAACGCTGCCCTCACCGACCGGCCGATTGTCCGATAAATGCGGGATGGATGGCTCTTCGCTCGCTGCTTCGCTCTCGAGTCGCCAATCGCATTGAACGGCCTTTGCCCGACGGTCGATACCTCGGATGAAGGTGGAGCGCGTTCGCGCCTCCGCCATTCACTTTTCGTTCTACGGTTGAACGGAAGCCGCATCGGGAGAGCCTCATGCAACCCCTTTCTCCACTCGTTCTAAAGCCGGAAAGCCATCCGAACGTCGAACTGCTTCGTCGTGCGGGCTGGTCCGTGAACTCAACGGCGGGGAGTTACTGCGTGGCGTGGCGGGGCCGCGATGAAGTGGTGTTCGAGTGGCGTGAGGAGAGCTGGCGGCGCGTGAGCGGCCGTGGCCCGGCGCAGGAAATCTAGAACGCGCTCTTGATTAGACCCCGTCCGAGGGTGTAAAAGGTAAATGGGGTGGAACTCGCACCGCCCCTCACTTCTTAACCTAGGGGAGATCGGCCATGTCTAGAATCGAACTCGCCCCCGCCCAGTCTTACTCGACGTTTTGGGACGACGTTCCGGTCGAAGCCGGATTCGATCTCCCGTCCACCGAGGATCTCGACGACGCGACCTCAGAGTTCGATACCGCGACGGATCTCGAGCCACCTGCTCCCTTCGCATCCGCAACGCGATAGCGTCAATCATGTCCGAGCGATTTTACACCCCGGACGCGCTGAGTCCGGGCGAGTATGTGTTGGGGGGTGCTGAGGCCCATCATCTCGCTGCGGTCTGCCGGTTCGCCGTTGGCGATTCCATCGTGCTCTTCAACGGCGACGGCAAAGAATACCCCGCGCAGGTTGTCTCGGTGGGCCGCAAAGAGGCGGCCTTGAATCTGCTTCGCGTGGAAGCGATCAGCCGCGAACTGTCCACTCGCATTGAAGTCGCATCCGCGATGCCGAAGGGCGATCGCGGCGACTTTCTCATCGAGAAGCTCGTCGAACTCGGGGTCGCACGCTTCACGCCACTGCTCACCGAGCGGACAATCGTCCAACCGAAAGAGTCGCGTCTCGAGAAGCTTCACCAAGCCGTAATCGAGGCCAGCAAGCAGTGCGGCCGCAATGTTTTGATGGAAATCGGCCCGCTCACGCGGTGGGAACCATTCGCGAACGCCGAGTTCAACGGCGACCGGTTCGTACTTCATCCTGCGGGCGAGGCCGCAAATACTGGGCCCACATATGTCGAGAGGGTGCAATTCGCCATCGGTCCGGAAGGGGGATTCACCGATCGGGAGGTGGAGTTCGCCGAGAAGTGCGGATGGAAGAAGCGATCGCTCGGTTCGCGGATTCTTCGCATCGAAACGGCGGCGGTTGCGATGGCAGCCGGAGTCGCACTTCAGTAATCCTGTCGCTTCAATTTTAATAGAGCGTCTTTGAACTCGCGTGCGGATGCGAACCGCGCTTGCGGATCTTTCGAGATCGACTTCAACAGCAAGTCGGCCACATCTTTGTCGAGCTTCGGGTTCAAATCGCAAGGGTTTCGCGGCGGCGCGTTCAACCGCCGGCGGAAGTTCTCTTCGGACGATGGCGTTCGCTCCCAGGGCAGATGGCCCGTGAAGACTTCGAACGCCGTCACGCCCAACGCGTACATATCGACGCGATGGTCGGTGACGCGGCGCATGACGAGTTCCGGCGCGAGGTAATCGGGGGTGCCCGTGCGGTTGCCGGGAGCGCAGAACGGAGGCGTGTATGGGATCGTGAGGCCGAAGTCGATGAGCTTGAGCACGCCGTCCTTGTCGATCATGACGTTGCGCGGGCAGAGGTCGCGGTGGAGCCACTTCGCCTCGTGCATGTACTGCAGGGCATCGCAGAGTTGGCCGAGGTGTTCGATGCGCTTGCCGTTGAGTTGCGGGCTCTTCGTTTCCACGAGGTAGTTCAACCCGAGGCCTTCGACCCACTCCATGATCTGATAGGGTTCCCCGTCGGTGGTGATGCCGTGCTCGTAGGTTTTGACGACGTTCTCGTGCTTGAGCGCGAGGCAGATTTCACCTTCGGTGGGCTTGTCCAAACCCGGGAAACGTTCCTCGAAGCGTTTGGTTTTGACCTTGTCGAGCAACTTGAGGGCGACGGTGCGGCCGATCTCGCGATCGTAGGTGCGGAACACGCGGGACATGCTCCCCTGCCCCGTTCGAAGCAGACCCTCGAAGCGCTTCGGCACGTCGATCCGCTTCAAGGGCTTTTTGCCCTTCCGCGACTTGCCGCCTTTTCGGAACAGTCTGTCGAACAGGCCCACGGAACACCTCGAACGGGAATCGGTTGCACGAACCGATGTCATCTTAACCAATAACCGCCGGAGCCATTATTGGAGTTGGCAGAAGTCCACGATTCGGGCCACTTCGGTCCGGAGATCCTTGCGGTGAATTACGCGATCGACGAAGCCGTGCTTCATCAGGAATTCGCTGGTCTGGAAGCCTTCGGGGAGTTCGAGCCGCACGGTGTTCCAGATGGTGCGCTTGCCGGCGAAGCCGACCATCGCGCCGGGTTCGGCCATCTGGATGTCGCCTTGCAGCGCCCAACTCGCCGCGACGCCACCCATGGTCGGGTTCGTCAGAATCGAGATGTAAAGGCCGCCAGCCGTGTCGTAGCGCGAGAGCGCCCCCGACACCTTGGCCATTTGCATAAGCGAGAGAATGCCCTCTTGCATGCGGGCACCGCCGCCCGAACCGCTGACGAAAATCAAAGGCAAGCGCAACTCGGTGGCCCGTTCCGCGGCACGCGTCAGTTTTTCGCCGACCACGGAGCCCATGCTCCCCGCCATGAAGTTAAAGTCCGTGATGCCGAGGACGACGGGCCGACCGCGGATGAAGCCTTTGCCGCACACGGCGGCGTCGCGCATGCCGGTCTTCTTTTGTTCCTCGACGATCCTCCGTGCGTACGGAATGCGGTCCTCGAAGCCCAGCGGATCGCAGGGCGAAAGCTCTTCGTCCCATTCTTCGAAGCTGTCGGAATCCAGAAGCTGGGCGATGCGGTCGCGAACGGGCACGATGAAATGGTGGTCGCACTCTGGGCAGACGTGCAGTCGGGCTTCGACTTCTTTTTTGTAGACGGTGGCCTTGCAGGTTGGGCATCGCAGCCACAACCCTTCGGGCACTCCTTTTTTTGGCCGCTCCGCCATAATCTTCAGTCCAATCTCATTTCACCACAAAGGCACAAAGCTCAACAAAGATACACAAAGGCGATAAGTCTTTAAAATTGAATTCGGTGCTTCTTTGTTTCCTTTGTGTGAGCTTAGTGCCTTTGTGGTGAATTCTGCATACCGCACGGATGCAGATCAAGCGTCATCGATTTGTGCCAGGCTTTGGAATTTCTTGCCTTCGACGTAGGCGAGGAAGGCACCGCCGCCGGTCGAGACGTGGGTCATTTTGGAATCGAAGCCGAACTGCTCGACGGCCTCGGCCGTCTCGCCGCCGCCGACCACCGTAACGGCGCCGCTAGTAGCCATCGCCTCAGCGATGCCCTTGGTTCCCGCACTGAAGAGCGGCCGCTCGAACCAGCCGACGGGGCCGTTCCAGATCACCGTTCCACTCTGCTTAATCTTCGCGGAATAAAGTGCCAGCGTCTTCGGGCCGATGTCCACGCCCTCGAACCCGGGTGCAATCGGCCCCTCGAACACCTGCGTCGCGTTCAAGTCGTCCGACTTCGCGGTTAGCGAATCGACCGGTAACGTGATCTTCGTCCCAACGTGCGGGAGCAACTTCCTCGCATTCTCGAGTTCCTCGGGGTCGATCTTCATGTTGCCCACATCGAGGTCCTGAGCCTTCATGAACGTATAGCTCATCTTGCCACCGATGAGCAAGTGATCGACCTTGGCGAGCAGTGCGGTGATGAAGGCAATTTTGTCCGAGACCTTGGCACCTCCCATGATGCCGAGCAGCGGGCGCTTCGGGGTCGCCATCAGGGCGTCGATGATTTCGAGTTCCTTCGCCACGAGCAGGCCGATGGCGCGGGGCTTCCCCTCGGCCTTGAGCTTCGCGGGAAGCCCGACCATCGACGTGTCTTTGTCGTTCTGGCAGGTGCCGAAGGCGTCGTTGACATAGGCGTCGCCGAGGGCCGCGAGGGCGGCGGCGAATTCGGGGTCGTTCTTCTGTTCGCGCGGGTCGAAGCGCAGATTTTCGAGCAGCAGCACGTCGCCCGGTTTCATGGCCGCTGCCGCAGCGCTCACCCCGGGCCCAACGACTTCATCCGCGGCTTTCTTGATGGGTTGGCCGAGCAGTTCGCCGAAGCGCACCGCGACCTTGTCCATCGTGAGGAGCTTGCGTTCTTCGGGCGTGGCTTTCTCGGGCCGGCCGAGATGGCTCATGGCGATGACGGACGCACCGCCTTCGAGCAACTTGCGGATGGTCGGCAGCGCACCGCGGATCCGGCGATCGTTCTTGATCGCACCGGTCTTCTTGTCGAACGGCACATTGAAATCGACGCGGATGAGCACGCGCTTGCCGTTCAGGTTTCCGAGATCGGCGAGAGTCTTTTTCGGCATTAATATCCTTACAGATCGTCTGTGGAATTCAGCCAGGCAAGAATCGTTTGCTGAGCATGCCGCCAGAATTCGTCACGTGTGGAGCCGGAGAACGTCTTGATCGCATCTACCAGTCCGACATTCGCTTCCTCGACCGCGTTGAGTAGATTGAGATTGCGAGGTAGGCTCGAAAACGACTCCACGAATTCGAGAACCGGTTTGAGGTAGCTTCCTGAGATCTCTCGCCATGCGAGATCTTCTCCTGAATGGTAGCGATCCAACCGTGAGCAGAGCGCTTCGTCCGAGGCCAGCGGTTGCTTGGACGACACGAATTCCCGATATCGCTCAATCAGGGTTTCCATGGCCACAATCTCCCGCACAACGACGTTGTGAGATGGCTCGACGGCCCGACATGCACAGACCGCATTCGAACGACGACCACCGAGGTAAACGCACCGACCACCTTGGCGACTGCATCCGAGGTCGGTGCAGTTTGTCGATTCTTCCGGTGCGTAAACGCAGGGCGAGTAGTTCATCGTACCACAAGCATCGAGTGATGGGAAATTTGGGAACTCACGCCTTGCCGATCATGTACTTCAGCAAGTCCACGCAGCGGTTCGAGTAGCCCCACTCGTTGTCGTACCACGACACCAGCTTGAAGAAGCGGCTGTTCATCTCCAGGCCGCTCGTCGCGTCGTAGATGCTCGAATGCGGATCGTGAATGAAATCGCTGGACACCACTTCATCGGTCGTGTAGGCGAGATAACCCTTGAGGTAGGTCTCGCTCGCCTTCTTCATCGCCGCGGAAATTTCCTTGTAGCTCGTCTCCTTCACGGTCTTCACCGTCAGGTCGACGACGGACACCGTGGGCGTGGGCACGCGGAAGGACATGCCGGTCATCTTGCCCTTCACTTCGGGACAGACCAACCCGACCGCTCGCGCCGCGCCAGTCCCGCTCGGGATGATGTTGATGGCCGCGCCGCGACCGCCCTTCCAGTCCTTCTTGCTCGGACCATCTACCGTCTTCTGGGTCGCGGTGTAGCTGTGGACGGTCGTCATGAGGCCTTCCTCGATGCCGAAGCCTTCCTTGAGCAGCACGTGAACCAGCGGGGCAAGGCAGTTCGTCGTGCAACTCGCGTTCGACACGATGTTGTGCTTCGCCGCGTCGTACTTCTCGTTGTTCACACCCATCACGATGGTGATGTCTTCGTCCTTGGCGGGTGCCGAGATGATGACCTTCTTCGCGCCGGCCGCGATGTGGCCCATGGCCTTGGACGCTTCCGTGAAGAGGCCGGTGCTCTCGATCACGTATTCGACGCCGAGTTCCTTCCAGGGGAGTGCCGTTGGGCCTTCCTTCACGCCGAGCACCCTGATCTCATGGCCGTTCACCACGAGCACATCGTCTTCCGCAACCGATGGCGACGACTTCTTGCTGGTGACTTCGCCGGCGAATTTGCCCTGCGTGGAGTCGTACTTCACGAGGTAGGCGAGGTTGTCGGCCGGAACGAGATCGTTGACCGCCACCACGTCCAGATGCTTGCCGAGAAGCCCCTGTTCGACGAGCGCGCGAAACACCAGGCGACCAATCCGCCCAAACCCGTTGATCCCAACCTTCACGGCAGGCATTCGTCGATCCTCATGGCACGTGGAAACTATGCCGTCGCGAGACGGAGTCAGTCTTTAGGGATACGATTGGAGCCCTGTGTAGGCGAGGGGCGGCACTCGCGGTGAGGCTTTTCCAAGCTGCCTCACACGAGCTGACCGCCTTAATTGGCTTGGGGTGCGGTCCATGGTTTGTAATAGTCACGCCGCCATTCGGTAGCGGTGAACCCAACGGGCGCGCGCCGAATGTTCGACGATCTGCAAGCGCCCGCCATCGACGCCGACCACGGCTAGGTCCGGTCCCGTCACGCCCTTGCGTTCCACCAACGGCAACGCCCGATACGCCGCGGTCGCCGCGTCGCGTTCCGCGAAGAACGAGCTGCCGAGCGAGCGGACGATGCGGAACAGAGTCGCGAGGCCCGGCAGGTCGCACGTGACTCGGCCGGTCCGTTTGTCGAGCGTCAGCATCGTTTCCAACTGGTACTCGAACTTGTCGCCCTCACGGTGTTCGGCGGTGAACTGAAACCGCACGGTCGCTTC
>JAYTUG010000546.1:0-3800 GCA_043744695.1 Gemmataceae bacterium | reverse complement strand
TACGTCATCTTCATGGGCTTCGACGAGACCTGGCGCTGGCGCTTCAACGAGGCGGACAAATACTTCGGCCGCTTCTGGAGCCAGGCCGTGTATGTGGCCGGCGTGCCCCGCACCGTGGGCACGAAGCTCACGCAACTTTCGCTCGACACCATCGATCCCGTTCAGGGCAAGACCGGCCAACTTCACGCGCGCCTGTTCACGAAAGACTTCCAACCGGTGACGGCGGATGAGGTCGAAGCGCGGCTCGTGAAACTGGATGCGGACCCGAACGACAAGGACGCCAACGTGCCCGTGAAGTTGATTGCGAAGCGCGGCTCCGACAATAAGCCGACCGGCGAATACCTGGCCACGCTGCCCTTCAATCGCACCGGCCGCTTCTCGCTCAAGGTCGATCCAAGTAACGGCAACCCGGCCAACCTCGACTATCGCGTGAACCTGCCGCCCGAACACGAACTGGCTCCCGGCGGCATGGCCGAAGGGGACCTCCGCAAACTCGCCGAGGCCACCGGTGGCGGCTTCTACCGCGAGGAAGATTTGTACAAGCTGCCGGGACAGGTGAAGGCTCAGACCGCGCCGTTCACGAACCGCAACGAGACGATCCTCTGGAACAAGTGGGCGATGATCCTCTTGATCGGGTTGCTAACATTGGAATGGGTGGTGCGGAAGTTCAACGGGTTGAGTTAAGGCCGCTTGCGGCTTCGCGATTCCGGATTCATTCATGAACTCACTGATTCGACAACTTCGGGCATGGCGGCTTCGCGAACAACTCGTGCGGCTGTCGTGGGGCGGCGCGCGGTGGTTCGCCATCGTGGCCGTCGTACTCGGCTTCGCCTGCCTCGCGGACTGGCTCTACGATCGCCGCGGCGAGGTGCCGTTCGCGCTGCGCGTGCTAGCCAGCCTGTCGCAGGTCGCGATCGCGGCGGGCCTCGCGTATCTGTTCTTGCTTCGCCCGTGGTCCAAGACGCCGCCCATCGACGATCTCGCGTTCCAGGCCGAGAAGGCGATCCCCGAATTCGACCATCGCCTCGTTACGGCCCTGCAACTGAACCGACCTAACGCCAAGACGCAGGGTATGTCGAAGGCCTTGATCTCGGAAGTCACCCGCGAAGCCGGCGAGATGGCCGCCCGCCACCGGCTCACGAAACTCATCGACTACACGCCCACGCTCTGGGCGATCGCGCTCGCGCTACCCGTGTTGCTTGCCTGGGGCGGCTTCACGCTCGCCAACTCGCAACTCGCCGTCGTACTCGTGAAGCGGCAAATGCTCCTCGATGTGGAGATCCCGCGATCCGTGAAGCTGGAGAACCTCACGCCGGAAGTTTGGCCGAGCGGCTCGGAAGTCGAGATTCGCTACCGTGTGATCGGAGCCTGGGAAGAAACGATGACGGGCCGCAGCTTCGTTTCACCGGACGACCAGCCCGCCGACGATTATCCGCTCGCCTTCGAGAAGCAAAACCCGGACGGCTCGGCCACGTTCCTCACGAAGTTGCCGCCGTCGTCCACGCCATTCGCCTTCAAGGCTCGCCTCGCCGATGGCCGGACTCGCTGGGCGAGCCGCGTCGATTTTGAGCCGCCTCCGCAGGTGAAAGACATCGACGCCTGGCAACTGCTCCCCGAGTATCTGGGTGGCCGACCCACGGAAGTGAACGGCAAGAAAGTCACGATCCCCTACGAGCGCTTCCAGCCACGCGGCGAGATTGTCAACGCCCTGCCCCGCTCCGATCTCCGCGTCGAAGCCAAGTTCAACAAACCCGTGACGAGCGCGGTACTGATTCCGATCGATCGCGGCGAAGGGAACAAGGAAGTGGATCGGGTTCGCATTCCCGCCGACGACCTCGCCGCCGACGGCCTTTCCGCCGAGTGGTCGTTCCCGACGCTGGCAAAGTCGATTGGCTACCGGATCGAACTGGTCGATCGTCGCGGCTTCACCAGCGCAGCTCCGGCGCGACGTGGGATTCGGATGCTGCCGGACGAACCCCCGGCCGTCGAGTTTCGCAAGGAATCGAACCGCCATCCGGACGCCACCGAGTTCGACGGCAAGGGCGACCCGCGCATCTACGAATGGGATTTCCCCGTGGCCTACCGCCCCGGCGTGCCAGGGGAAGGCGACATCGGCCCGATTCAAGTGATCTACTCGGCCCGATCCGAACTCGGCGTCGGCCGCTCGAACATCGCCTACCGCGTGATCCCGCGCGGCGAACAACCCGAGAACGTCCACCCCCGGGACGACCTCGCCGGAAAGTTCTATTCGCGCCTCCCACTTTCCAAAACCTCGGCGGACCTCGCCAAGGTCGGCAAGTGGATTCCGGACCTGGGTTTGTTCGAGAAATCGTTCACCGGGTTCGGCCGAACCGATCCGCGACGACGAACCACGCAGGTCGAGTTCTTCGCGATCCCGAGCCCCGACCCAGCCACGCTTCCCGGCGAACTCGAAGCCGGCGGCCGCTACAACTTCCAGACCGGCGGGTTGAGAAAAAAGGGGATCGACGGTTCCGAATCGAAACTTGAGGTCGGCGACACGGTTGAACTGTACGTGGAAGTCTTCGACAAGTATTCCACGTACCTGGAGGGGAAGAAGATGCCCGGCCCGCCTCGCCCCGCGGGCTACACCCGCGAGGCCAAACGCAAAATCATCGTCAGCGAGGAAGATGCGTTCCTCAGCATCCGTCAGCGCGACGAGTCTCAGAAGAAACTTCAAGATAAACTCCGCGACATCGCCGACGATCAGCGGAGTGTGTTTCAACCGCAGAAGAAGTAAGCTGGGGTGCGCGGGCGTCCCGCCCGCAGAGACGTTCGACCCCTAGTATTCGATCTCTCGCCGGCGAAATGCACTGCTTCAACGAACCCACACGCATCGGCGACCAACCGAATAAACCTCACACCTGAGGCAGGGAAATGCGGCCTTTTTGCTCCGGCTGAGGAGCCTCGCACTTCCCGCAGCCCGAGCCGCAGCCGACCTTCTTTCCCGCAACGGTTCGCCACAACGCGCGCAGCACGTACGCTGTCGCCAAGCCGATGATCAAGTATGTCGCAATGAGTTGCATGGTACCACCTCGCTAACCCACAATCATTCTACCCAACTGGAACGTCGCGAACGCGCCGACGTAGGCTAACACCGTCATGTAGACGAACGTGAACGCGGGCCACGCCCAGCTGCGCGTTTCCCGCTGGATCACGACCAAGGTCGAAGCGCACTGCATGCAGAGTGCGAAGAAGACCATGATCGAGAGTGCGACCGGCACGCCGTAGCGGCCGCGAATGGGGTCGCCGGCCCATTCCTTCTTCACGGCCGCTTGCAGCGTCGAACCGCCTTCGCCGGGGTCTTCGCCCACATCGTAGAGCAGGCCGAGCATGCCGACGATCACCTCGCGGGCCGGGAAGCTGGCAAGGGCAGCAGTGCCGATGCGCCAGTCCCAGCCGAGCGGCTCGAAGACCGGTTCGAGCCAGCGTCCGGTGCGGCCGAGATAGCTATTGCGCTTCCACTCGCCGTTCAAAACTTCGACGGACTCCGTGGCCTCTGGATTCCCCTCCACGGCCGCGATCCGGTCTTCGTACTTCACACCGTTCGCGTCGGTCGCGGGGAAGTAAAGCAGCGCCCAGACGATAATCATGGTGGCGAGAATCACCTTGCCAGCACGGGCGACGAAGGCATATCCTGCGTCCCACATTCGTCGCAAAATGTTTCGCATCGTCGGCCGCTTGTACGCGGGCAACTCCATCACGAACACCGGCGTCGCCCCCTTCAACAAAGTGCGCTTCAAGAGCAACGCGACCAGCGGCGCGAGGATGAATCCGAGCAG
>JAYTUG010000545.1:0-15057 GCA_043744695.1 Gemmataceae bacterium | reverse complement strand
TCCAAGGCCCGTGTCTGAGTGTCAACGTCGCCTCGCGCAACCTGCCGCAAGGCTTGTCGAAAAGATGCTACTCGCATCACCTCGTTGTCAAAGATCGCACGGCGAAAAGGCTTTATCGGCCCTTCGCCGCCGGCACTTGAGTGCCGGTCTCGCTCGCCAATGCGAAACCGCAAGCGGTCTTCAATGGCGAGCAGAGTAATCTATTGCAGCGACTCGGATCGTCAACGCCATTATCTGGAGAAGTGTGGAAATGAGCCCGAGATCTTCTGCTTGCGAAGATTCACGAGTCTTTCTTCGAGCCAAGACCGCTTCGCGATTCCAGCTTCTTTTCGTAAGATGCGGGGCATGAACATCCACGAACTCGTTCGAGAGCTCCGCGAGCCCGCGGACACGAAGATCGTTCTTCTCGTGGCCGACGGCCTCGGCGGGCTGCCGCTCGAAGCGGGCGGGAAAA
This sequence comes from Gemmataceae bacterium, assembly GCA_043744695.1. Taxonomy (GTDB): domain Bacteria; phylum Planctomycetota; class Planctomycetia; order Gemmatales; family Gemmataceae; genus Urbifossiella. The sequence goes on along the minus strand of JAYTUG010000545.1, from coordinate 14,603 downwards.
CCGAGCTCGAAACCGCCTCGACTCCAAACTTCGATGCCGTGGTTCGCGACGGCGTCTGCGGGCTCAGCACACCCGTGTTGCCGGGCATCACGCCGGGCAGCGGGCCGGGGCACCTCGCGCTCTTCGGCTACGACCCACTCGAATACCGCATCGGTCGCGGCATCCTCGAAGCGCTCGGCATCAACTTCGCCGTCGGGCCCAAGGACGTCGCTATTCGCGGCAACTTCTGCACGCTCGATGCATCGGGCAAGATTGCGGATCGCCGGGCCGGGCGGCCGAGCAACGAGAAGAACGGTGCCGCCGTCGCCAAGCTGCGGAGCATCAAAATTCCTGGTGTGGAACTGTTCGTGGAACCGGTTCGGGAGCACCGTTTCGTGGTGGTGATTCGCGGCGACGACCTCGGCGACAGGGTGAACGATACCGACCCGCAGGCCATCGGCGTGCTGCCGCTCAAAGCCGAGGGTGTCGACGCCGCGTCCAAGAAGACTGCGGGTATCGTGAACCAGTTCGCGACTCAGGCAACGGAGGTGCTCGAGGATCAGGGAGCCGTCAACGGTGTGACGTTACGGGGCTTCGCCCGTTTCCCCAAGATCGCGAAGTTCGAGGACGTCTACGGGCTGAAGGCCGCCGCGATTGCCGTCTATCCCATGTACAAAGGGCTCGCCCGGCTTGTCGGCATGGACATCCTCGACCCCGGCCAAACGCTCAAGAGCCAGGTCGAGATGCTGGCAAAAGTGTGGAACGACTACGACTTCTTCTTCCTGCACTACAAGTACACGGATAGCACGGGCGAGGACGGCAACTTCCCGGGCAAGGTGCAGATGATTGAGAAGCTGGATGCCGTGATCCCGGGCATCATGAATCTGAAGCCGGACGTGTTCATCGTGACGGGCGACCACAGTACGCCGAGCAAGATGAAGGCGCACTCGTGGCATCCGGTGCCTACCTTGATTGCGGCCGACACGTGCCGTCCGGACGAGGTGGTCCACTTCAACGAATCGTCGTGCTTGCGAGGCGGGCTCGGCCACTTCCAGGCTCAGCACCTCATGCTGATGGCGATGGCCCACGCCGGCCGATTGGGGAAGTACGGGGCGTGAACGCAAAAAAGCCCACCCGGATCGGGTGGGCTTTTCGCATCGGCTTGAATCGAATTACACGCGGACGTCGGTCGGGTCGTTCGGCATCACGTTCACGCGTTTGCCGCCCTGATCGAAGTACACCTTGCCTTCGGCGACGGCGAACAGAAAGTCGTTTTTGGCTCGGCGAACGTAACGGCCAGCAGCCCACTTGGTGCCGCATTGCACGACGATGATGCCGCCGATTACAGCTGTCTGTCCGGCGTAGAGCTTGATACCGCGATGTTTCGCCAGCGAGTCGCGCCCGTTTCGGACCGAGCCCTGACCCTTCTTATGTGCCATGGCGAGGAGCCTTTCAAAGACGAATCAGTTCCCAAGATAGAAGAAGTAGTATAGCGTCGTGGCGCGAAGCGACAAGAGATCGCAACGAATTCAACCGTTCACTGGCGATCCCAGAGGGTGTCGTCCGTTCCGATGTCGTACAAATTCTCTTGATTCCGCAACAGCAGCTCGGCAGCGGAAGCGCTCGAGGGATTGCGAACGCGATCCGTCCAACCCTCGACGTGGCCGTCGGTGAAAACGACATTGGCCGTGGTGGGAAAGAACCGGAAGTGGATGCTCGGATTTTGGAAGCTGGGCGGATCGAGGACGCCGGTTTCAAATAGAGCTGGCCCCGCCGGATTCGTGGGTCGGCCTGCCGGCGTGCTCCAACAGGACGTCGCGAAGCAAATCGTCTGGCTCGTACTCGCCACGTGTTCCACGCGAACCCGCACCCAGAATTCCCCCGCGAACGGAGCCGTCCCGAGTTGACCCGATTGCAGCGGAAGCAACGGTGCGAGGTAGCGGTAGTTGTAGCCGTACCCGCCGGTGCCGCCATCGAACGTGAGGTAGACCTTGCCCGGTGCCTTGGCGGGGTTTCGGAAGATGTTCTGGTTGTTCTCCACGTAGGGCATGAGGTGCCCCTTGGTGAAGTCGATCTGATTGCCGGCGGGATCGGAAAGTGCGAACCACCAGCGAACGTTTCCATTTTCGATCGTGCGGGCAGGCGGTAGGATGCCTCCGTTCGCCGCCGCGAAGTTGTGGACCGCGAGGCCGAGTTGCTTCAAGCTGTTTTGATCCCGAGTCCGATTCGCGGCCGCTCGCGCCTTCTGCAGCGCCGGCAACAGCAATCCGATGAGGATCGCAATAATCGCGATCACCACGAGGAGTTCGATCAGAGTAAAGGCCGCGCGACGCACGGAGAGGCTTCCGGTAGGTTCCACCATCATGGCAGGCGAAGCCGATGCGGGCAACCGCGAATAAAGTTTCCCCTCATTTAAAATCCGTCGTGAGATTTCCATCATGCCCTCGAAGCCGACAAGCATCGACGAATACCTTGCCGCAGTGAGCCCGGAGCAGCGTGTCGCGTTGGGGAAGCTCCGCAAGATGATCCGGACCGTGGTGCCGAAGGCCGAGGAGTACATCGGCTACGGCCTCGCCGCGTTTCGCCTCGATGGGAAGCCCGTCGCCGGGATGGGTGCCGGCGCGAGCCACTGTGCCTACTACCCGATGAGCGGCACCGTCGTGGCGACGCTGAAGGACGACCTCAAGAACCACGAGACGAGCAAGGGTGCCGTCCGCTTCTCGGCTCAGAAGCCGTTACCGGCGGCACTGGTACGGAAGCTGATTCGGGCCCGAATCGCGGAGATTGCAGAACACGAGCGAACGAAACGCGCGGCTCGGTAGTTCACATCCGACGCTCGTTTGTCTGGCCGCATTCTCGTCTCGAAGTGATCTCAGTACAGGTTGTTCGCGTAGGCAGCATCGAGGAGCGTTTGAATTTTCGCCGCGTCGAACTCGGGCATCTGGACCTGATCGTGGAACATCTCGGCCGCGCAGGGGAGGCTCTGAAGTTGCGGCCGTTCGCGCGGCTCCCACAACTTCGATCGCAACAGTGCCTTCGCACACTGCAAGAAGCACTCTTCGACCTCGATCGCAATCGCCAACAGCGGCACCTTGCCTTGTGCCATCAAGGGCGCGAGCCAGGCTCCATCGCGGACGATTGCCGCTCGGCCATTCACACGGAGAGTTTCACCGACGCCGGGAACCAGGAACAAGAGGCCGATGCGCTCCGTCTCGAGGATGTTGCGGAGGCTATCCGTGCGGCGATTGCCGGGCCGATCCGGAATCAGGAGTGTGCGTTCGTCCACGACGTGGACGAATCCCGGTGCGTCGCCGCGCGGAGAGACGTCGGCCCTTCCCTCGGAAGAGTGCGTACTGATTGCGACGAACGGCGAGTGGGCGATGAATCGCCGCATGTGTTCGTCGAGCGCCTTCAATTCTTTTTTGAGAGAGAACGCCGACGGAGTGCCGATGAGCGCCGCGAGTTCTTCGGCAGATCGGATTCGATGCGAGAATCGATCGAACGGCATGGGCCACCACGAGAGTTTGAATCGAACGAGGAGAGAAATCACATCCGTTCCACGACCATGGCGACGGCGTTCCCTCCGCCGAGGCAGAGGCTGGCGAGGCCGTAGCGCAGATCGCGTTTGTGCATCGCGTGAACCAGCGTGGCGAGCACACGGGCACCGCTAGCTCCAATCGGGTGGCCCAGCGCGATGCCGCCGCCGTTCACGTTCACCTTCGCTTCGTCCCAGCCGAGACCTTGGCCGCAAGCCAGCATCTGCGCCGCGAACGCCTCGTTCAATTCGATCAGGTCGATGTCCGCGAGCGTGAGTTCGGCCTTCTCGATGGCCAACTTCATGGCGCTCACCGGTGCGATGAAGATGTCCTTCGGCGCGACGCCACTCGTAGCGTAGGAAACGATCCGCGCCAGAGGTTTCGTGCCGAGACGCTCCACGGCGGCAGCGGAGGCCACGACGCACGCCGCGGCACCGTCCGAGAGTTGCGAGGCGTTGCCCGCGCTTACGGTGCCATCCGGTTTGAACGCGGGGCGAAGTTTCGCCAACCCCTCGGCAGAGGAGTCGGCGCGAATGCCTTGATCGCGCGAAACGGTTCTCGCCTTCGCGCCCGTTCCCATGTTCACTGGCACGATCTCAGCGTCGAAGTCGCCTCGCTCCCAGGCAGCGGCCGCGCGTTGGTGGCTCTGCGCCGCGAAGCGGTCTTGCTCCGCCCGCGAGATGCCGCACTTGGCCGCGATGTACTCGGCGGAGTCGCCCATCGCGCAGTTCTCGAACGCACACCAGAGCCCGTCGCGGATGAGCGAATCGGCCATCGTCTGGTCGCCGTACTTGTAGCCCTTGCGGGAACCCAGGAGCAGGTGCGGGGCGTTGCTCATGCTCTCCATGCCGCCGGCCACCACGATGTTCGCATCGCCCGCCTTGATGGCCTGGGCCGCGAGCATGACGGCCTTCAGCCCCGAGCCGCAGACCTTGTTCACGGCATACGCAGCGATGGTGTCGGGCAACCCCGCGAAGATCGCCGCTTGCCGAGCCGGGGCCTGACCCACTCCCGCCGAGACGACATTCCCGACGATCACTTCATCGACTCGATCCGGGTTCACGTTCGCGCGTTGAATGGCCGCGGCAATGGCGATGGCTCCAAGTCGCGGCGCGGGAAGCTCGGCGAGTTCGCCCAGAAATTTGCCAATCGGCGTGCGAACGGCGGAGAGGAGAAAGGCATCCATGATTCGATCCGAAGAGTTACTGATCGTCCGATTGCCAACGCCACAGGAATGAGGACGGACAATGTGCTCGCCGCGGATGCGGCGTCCGACGGTAGCCAGGGGTGGAGCGAAGCGGAACCCCTGGACGGGTGGGTGTGGAGAGAATCACTTCCAGGGGTTGCGCTCGCAAAGCCTCGCTTCACCCCTGGCTACCATCGGACGCCGCATCCGCGGCGAAAACTGGCGATTTTGCATTCCTGACGCTTGGTGGCCGAGAGTCGACCACTTGCATTTTACGCACCCGGTGTTTCGAGCATCGCGCGGCTCGCGCCCTCCGGCACGCGCTCGGCCTTCCGGTTCGGGCCGAACAGCAGCGGCATGATCAGCAGCATCATCATGAGGCCGAAGATCGCGGCGAAGCCGAAGGCGTGGCCCACGCTGAACCGCAAGATCGGCCAGAACGCGACGAACCAGACCGCGAACAGCGCGAAGTTCAACAGCAGCGCAATCGCCACCACGCCGCCGCTCGGAACGTACATCGTGCCCGGCTTCGCCGCCTTGATGTACCGGCTCCCTTTCTCCTCCATGAAGCGCCGTTCGTTTAAATCCGAAACGTAGTTCATCGCCCCGGTGCGCTTGTCCGGCTTCATCTCGGCATTGAATCGCGTCGGGGTTCCGTCGTCGCCCTTCACCAGAAGGGCCGCCGTCATCATGTCCGTGTCGTGGGTCGCGAATTTCTTGTCGGTGCCTTCCTCGGCAAAGGTAGCGGTCTTGCCGCCGGGCACGCGTTTGAACCTCACGAGCGTCTCGGCCGAGTTCCCCTGCGCGTCCTTCTTCATCCCCTTGGTGCTCGGATCGAAATGCCAGCGAACCGCTTCGAACTCGGCGAATTCGCGGGTGTTCTCGCCGGCAAACGCGAAGAACGTGTCGTACTTGCCGGGATTCTTCTTGTCGACCCAGACCCAGAAAGCGACGAACCCGCCGACGAGCAGGGCCGCGACGGCGGCGCGAATCCCCAGGCGATCCGCGGGGCTCTGGTAAAAGTAACCTTGCGCGACGAGCGAACCGCCCCAGAAGATGCCGAACAGCGCGATGGCGACCAAGACGAACATCAGGATCACGGTGCGGCTCCGGAACGGGCGAGATCGGTTCCGGTATCCTCAGCACCGAGCGTGGAGCCGTCAATAGGCCCGCGCGGACCTGCTACACTAACTGCCCGACCCGCATGCCGTCTGGAACTTGCGATGCGACTCTCCTTTGCACTCGCCACTTGCCTGTTCGCTTCGCCTCTGTTGGCGGTGGAGCCCGACTTCAACCGCGACGTGCGGCCCATCCTCGCCGCGAAGTGCTTCAAGTGCCACGGCCCGGACGAGAAATCGCGCAAGGCAGACCTGCGCCTCGATGCACCGAACGCAGCGGGGAAAAAGCTCGTCGATCGGATTCACTCGAAGGATCCGGAAGAGGTGATGCCGCCGCCTTCGGTGAAGAAGCCGCTCACCGATGCGGAAAAGAAAACGCTTGCGGACTGGATCGCGTCCGGTGCGAAGTACGAGCCGCACTGGGCGTTCGTGCCGCCGAGGAAACCCGCGTTGAATTCCATCGATGAACTCGTCCGAGCTCAACTCGCGAAGCAGAACATGAAGCCCGCACCTCCCGCGGACAAGTTCACACTGATTCGCCGCGTCTACCTCGATCTCGTCGGCTACCCGCCTTCTCTAGAGAAGGTCGAGGCCTTCATCAAAGACGATTCGCCCGAGGCGTTCGAGAAGGTTGTCGATCACTTGCTCGCTTCGCCGCACTATGGGGAGCGCTGGGCGCGTCGCTGGCTCGACCTCGCCCGCTACGCCGACACCAACGGCTACGAGAAGGACCGCGGTCGCTCCATCTGGCCGTACCGCGATTGGGTCATAAAGGCACTCAACGACGACGTGCCGTTCGATCGCTTCAGCATCGAGCAACTCGCCGGCGACATGATTCCGAACGCGACCCGCGATCAGATCGTCGCCACCGGCTTCCACCGCAACACGATGCTGAACGAAGAAGGCGGCATCGACCCGCTCGAGTTCCGCTACTACGCCGTGGTCGATCGCGCGAACGTGACCAGCACCGTCTGGCTCGGGCTCACGATGGGCTGCGCCCAATGCCACACGCACAAGTTCGACCCGATCTCGCACACGGAGTACTTCCGCTTCCTGGCGTTCATGAACAACGCTGACGAACCGGAACTCGAACTGCCCTCAGCGGCGGAAACGAAACGCCGCACGGAACTGGAAGCGTCGATTCGCAAGTTGGAATCGGACTTGCCTGGGAAGCTTCCCGCTGCCGACCGCGACAAGCTGTTCGAGGTTTGGCTCGCCGCGCAGCATAAGGACGCCGTGAAGTGGACGACGGTGCGGCCGACGAAGATGGAAGCCGGGCCATCGAAGCTCACGATTCTCGACGATGGTTCGATCCTGGCCACCGGCGACGCGATGAAGCACGACGTCTATTCGCTCGCGCTTCCCGAGTTGCCCGCGAACATCACGGCGTTCCGCATCGAAGCACTCACGCACGAATCGCTGCCGGATCGCGGCCCGGGTCGCGCCTTTTACGAAGGCCCGAAAGGCGACTTCCTCCTCGGCGAATTCACTCTCACCGCCGACGGCAAACCCGTGAAGTTCGCCAGTGCCGTGACCACGCATGGGAACCCGACGCCCGCACTCGATGGCCTGCCGCAAACCGGTTGGGCCGGTGCCTCGAAAGCCGGCATGCCGAGCACTGCGTACTTCACTTTGAGTGCTCCGCAAACGATCAAGGATGGCAAGCTCGGCCTGCAATTCGAACGGCACTATTCCGCAAGCCTCGGCCGCTTCCGACTCGCGGTCACGACGGATGCCCGGCTGATGAAGGGACGTGACCTTCCCGCCGAGATTGAAGCATTGCTTCTGCTCGAACCGGAGAAACTGTCCGAAGCGAAGCGCGATTTGCTGCTCCACCACTGGGCGTCGATCGCACCGGAGTTCAAGAAAGCCCGCGCCGAGATCGAGGAACTTCGCAAGCAGTTGCCGAAGCCCGTGACCTCGCTCGTACTCCGCGAACGGCCCGCCGACTTCCCGCGTCCCACGTTCCGCCATCACCGCGGCGAGTTCCTTCAACCGAAGGAAGCGGTCGAACCCGGCGGCCTCGCGATCCTTCCGCCGATGCCGATGAACGCGAACCGCCTGAGCTTCGCACGTTGGCTGGTTTCACGCGAGAACCCGCTGGTGGCGCGCGTGACGGTCAATCGCCACTGGCAGGCAATCTTCGGCCGCGGTCTCGTTCGCACCACCGAAGACTTCGGCTACCAGGGCGACCCACCGAGCAACCCGGAACTGCTCGACTGGCTCGCCGTCGAGTTCATGGACAACGGCTGGTTGCAGAAGAAACTCCACAAGACGATCGTGATGTCCGCCACGTATCGGCAATCGTCGCGGCTCACGCCCGAGTCGCTGGAAAAGGACCCCGAGAACAAACTGCTGGCTCGTGGGCCGCGAGTGCGGCTCGACGCCGAGCAACTTCGCGACTCGCTCCTTAAGACGAGCGGCTTGCTTTCGGCGAAGATCGGTGGGCCGAGCGTCTTCCCACCGCAACCAGCCGGCGCGGCGGACGGCACTTATGGAGCCGGTCCGTGGAAGCCGAGCGAGGGCGAGGATCGCTTCCGCCGCGGGCTCTACACGTTCACGAAACGCACGGCTCCCTTCGCCATGACCACGACCTTCGACGGCCCGAGCGGCGAATCGTGTCTCGCCCGCCGCGAGACGAGCAACACGCCGCTGCAATCGCTGACGATGCTCAACGACGTGATGCTCACCGACTTCACGCAGGCCCTGGCGAAGCTTGCGGTCGAGTTCAAGGGAACGACCGACGAGAAAATGGCGTTCTTGTTTCGCTCGTGTCTCGTGCGTTCGCCGAAGCTCGATGAGTTGGCGATTCTGGTGAAGTTCTTCGAGGCTCAACGCGAGCGGTTCAAAGCGGAACCGAAACGCGCGGATGCGGTGGCCGGCGCGGGAGCGGACGCAATAGATCGCGCCGCCTGGGCCGCCGTCGCTCGGACGATCCTGAATCTGGACGAGTTCATTACGAAGGAGTAGCCGCTTGCGGCTTCGCGATTCCACTCGCAAGTGCAATCGCGAAGCCGCAAGCGGCAGGAGTACACCATGAACATCGCGCGGCGGTATTTCCTCCAGGATTGCGGGTACGGTCTCGGCAAGGCCGCGCTCGCGTCGCTGCTGGTCGGCAGCGCCAAAGCTGCGGATGACTTCGCCCCGAAGAAGCCGCACTTCCCCGCGAAGGCCAAGGCCGTCATTCACCTGTTTATGGCTGGAGCGCCGAGCCAACTCGAACTGTTCGACAACAAGCCGACGCTGGCGAAACTCGAAGGCAAGCCGCTGCCGCCGGAGGTGATCAAGGGGCAGCGGTACGCGTTCATTCGGCCCGAGGCTGGCGTGCTCGGGCCGCGATTCAAGTTTGCCAAGCACGGCAAGAGCGGAGCCGAACTCTCCGAGATGCTGCCGCACCTCGCCAAGATCGTGGACGACATCGCGATCCTGAAGGGCGTTCACACCGATCAGTTCAACCATGCCCCGGCGCAGATTTTCTTCAACACCGGCTTCGGGCAGCCGGCCGGCCGAGCATGGGTTCGTGGATCACCTATGGCCTCGGCTGCGAATCGAAGAACCTGCCCGCGTTCGTCGTGATGTCCACGGGCGGCGGCATCAGCGGCGGAAGCGCCGTCTGGTCCAGCGGGTTCCTTCCCACCACCTACACCGGCGTCCGCTTCCGCAACTCCGGGGATCCGATCCTCAACCTCTCACCGCCGCCGGGCGTCGACGACAAGCTTCAGAAAGACACGCTCGATCTCGTCGGCGAACTGAACAAGAAACACCAGGGCGTTGTCGGCGACCCCGAGATCGCGACCCGCACCGCGGCTTACGAAATGGCCGGACGGCTCCAGGTGGCCGCACCGGAACTCAACGATTTGAAGAAGGAAACGAAGGAAACGCTCGACCTGTACGGCGTCGATCCGGCGAAGCCGTCGTTCGGGCGGGCCTGCTTGCTCGCGCGGCGCATGGTCGAGCGCGGCGTCCGCTTCATCAACATTTACCACGAAGGGTGGGACGCCCATTCGGACGTGGTCGGCAACCACAAAGGGATGTGCGGCGCGACCGACAAGGCGAGTGCCGCACTCGTGGCAGACCTGAAGCGCGTCGGCTTGTTGGACAGTACGTTGGTGGTTTGGGGCGGCGAGTTCGGCCGCACGCCGATGGTCGAATCGAACCCGACGCTCGTCCGCAGCCTCGGCCGCGATCACCACCCGCAAGCCTTCGCGATCTGGATGGCCGGCGGCGGCATCAAGCCCGGCATCACCTTCGGCGCCACCGACGACTTCGGCTTCCACCCGATCGAGAACGCCGTCCACGTCCACGACGTGCAGGCCACCATTTTGAATCGACTCGGCCTCGACCACGAGAAGCTGACCTTCCGCCACGCCGGCCGCGACTTCCGATTGACGGACGTGCACGGCAAGGTTGTAAAGGAGGTGCTGGGATGAAGTGCTTCGCGAGACACGCCGTGAAGGTCATCCCAAAGCTCGACAATCGATAGCCCTTCGGGTTGCGGCAACTGTTCGCGTGAGGTCGCGCGTGCCGGTTTTACCCACGTCGCCGGGCAATCGCGTTGTAACTCGCTCCTCGACTGCCACTTCGCACCACTTCGCGAAATTCCCCTAGCGTGTCGCTGGTTCGGGGGGAAGTCTTGCGTGCCTGGATCGAGGATGGAGCCGGGGCTCGGCTCCGGTCCGGGCGTCACACCGCAAGGATCCGCGCCGATGAGACGCATCGCACTGGCGGCCGCACTGGCCGCGTTCGGTTTGGTGGGCGCTGCCGCCGCCAACGATGGCCCCGGCACCTTCGGCATGGGCTGCCGCGGCTACGCCCTCCGCCTGTTCCCCGGCATCCACCAGCACGGGCCGCTCTATAACTACGGCCCGTACTACGGCTACCCGCCCTTTGAACCGTACGGCGACTGGAATTCTTACCTCCAGTACACCGGGCCGATTCCCGAGGCGAACGGCCATCACGGTGCCGTTGGCCAAGGTGCCTACGGCTGGATTCACGGGCCGAGCCAACACACCTTCGGCGGCGGCTTCCCGCATCCGTTCCACAACGGCGGCGGCATCCGGCACCGGAGCCACGGTAGCAGCGGTTGCAACTCGTGCGGCCAAGCTGCCGAGCAGGTCGTGAACTCCGGCAACGCACTCGAACGATACACCGGGATCGGCACCGCTGCCGCTTCCCATGCGTACTACGCCGATGGACCCACTCTCATCACCGTCGGCTACACCGGCCGGTGACCACGACAACCGAAGTTTGAAATTTGGAGCTTCGAACTCGAACTGCGAAGAAGCTCGGTGCGCTCACAGGGAGGTGCGCCGAGGCCCCCAGGCCCCGCAACACAAGGAGGATCACCGAGATGATTTCGTTGAACAAAATTCTGTTCGTCGCGGCAGCGGCACTCGCGATCACGGCGTTCGACGCCGGCGATGCGGCGGCTCAGCACCCGACCATGCACAGCAGCTCGTTCGGCAACACGCCGCGCTACCCGACGCTGTCGTCGTTCGCGTTCCGCAGCCATACCAACAAGCCGGCTCTGCCGACGTTCCAGGCCGCACCCTGGTACCTCTACTGGCCGTACGATGCCCACTTCCAGACCCCGGCTCCGGTAAACGCACCGTTCTACGGGCCTCCGGTGGGCGGAAACTTTCCGGTGAACCCGTACTTCCCGGCTCCGGCTGGGGGATACGGCCCGATGCCGGGCGGCCCGCCTCCCGCGGGTGTGCCCGCCCCACCCGCGGGTTACGGTTTTCCGCGACAGTAAGCATCCACACTTCGCAAGGCGGCCGGGTTTTCACCCGGCCGCTTTCGTTGTTCCAGGGTTCCAAGATGTGCGTGGCTGCGAATCGGGAGTTGAGTACCGAGTCGAGCATGGATATGATTTCCCCATGAGCAATATTGCAGAAATCGAACGGGCCGTGGAGCGGCTTGCTCCATCGGAACTGACAGCCTTCAGGGCCTGGTTTGTCGCATACGATGCCGATGCGTGGGACCGTGAGATGCAGAACTGGAATTTGGCAATGGCGAGCCAGCCGTTGGTTCCGGTCTTACCACTAAATTGAGGAGGGTCGGACCGATGATCTTACGCATTGTGGAGGCAGAGGTTCGTGGTTCGCATCGGCTATGGCTGTCGTTTGGCGACGGTGCGCGGGCCGAAGTCGATGTCCAGCCACTTCTCAGTGGCCCGATCTTCGAGCCCCTTTGCGAGCCAAGTTACTTTTCGCGCGCCGCCCTCGATCCAATCTGCGGAACGGTTGTTTGGCCCAACGGGGCCGACTTTGCTCCCGAGTCGCTGCGTGCATTGGTCTCGGCGTCGACGGCCGTCCGTTGAATAGCGCAATATGCGTTCGCGAGGTAAGTGTCGTCCTCAAAAAAAGTAGAGTTGCGACTGTCGTCCGAACACTTCATACAGTGTCAATCCTGGCGAAACGTTCTTCCACGTGAGGGTTGGCACAATGTGGGGTGTAACCGAGATTACAGCGGGCGGGGTTAATAACGACTACCTTACGCTCACGACTCTCCGCGAGTTGTTCCCCGATGATGTGTTCGGCGGTCCGACCGAGGCCGAGGCAGCCCGACCCGTACGAGTCGTTTGGGGCGGTGATTCCGTGGATACGGACATCGTTCGAAGCGGAGGCATCTTCCGCCGACGTGCCTGGGTCGGCGAATTCATTCGACTGCATCGACTATCACCAGGCGATCGAGTGGTCGTCGAGCAAACGGCACCGTACACATATCACGTTTACCCATTGCGCGTGGCCGCGGTCGGAGTTCAATCATCGCGGCAGTAACGCGCCTTTCCCTAAAATTTCGCCCCTCGGTCAACGAATCCCCTCTCGTGCGGCTATTTCAGTTGCCGGAACGCCCGTCGGTCTGACACAATAGCTGCTACACCGATCACCACTTCGGAGGCTACGCCATGGGACTGCGCGACTGGGTTGGCGGTCAGTTCATCGACATCATCGAATGGACCGAGCCGAGTTCGAACGAAATTCTCTCCTTCCGGTTCACCCGGCACAAGAACGAAATCAAGAACGGGGCGAAGCTCATCGTTCGCGAGGGGCAGGCCGCCGTGTTCGTCCGCGAGGGGCAACTCGCGGACGTAAAGGGGCCGGGGATGTACACCCTCGACACCAAGAACATGCCGATCCTTTCCACGCTCATCGGTTGGAAGTACGGCTTCGAATCGCCGTTCAAGTGCGAAGTCTACTTCATCTCGACCCGGCAGTGGACGGATCAGAAGTGGGGCACGCAGAACCCGATCATGATGCGCGATCCGGAATTCGGCCCGGTTCGCATTCGCGCCTTCGGCACCTACGTCTTCAAGGTGACGGACCCCGGCACGTTCCTCAAGGAACTCGTGGCGACGGACCCGTCTTTCGAGGCATATGAAATCTCGGCGCAGTTCCGCAACACGATCGTGTCGCGGTTCATCGACGTGGTCGGCACCGCGAAGATTCCAATCCTCGACCTCGCGGGCAACTACGAACGGGTGAGCAAACTGGCTCTGGAGCGGATCTCGCCGGAACTGGCGAAGATGGGCATCAGCCTCACGCAGTTTTACGTGGAGAACATCTCGCTACCGCCGGAGGTGGAAGCGGCGTTGGACAAGCGCAGCCAAATGGGCCTGCTCGGGAACCTGGACCAGTACGCGAAGTTTCAGTCGGCGGAAGCGATCCGCGACGCGGCCCAGAACACCGGAGGCATCGCGGGAATCGGGGCCGGGATCGGTGCGGGTTATGCCGTGGGCGGCCAAATGGCCGGAGCGTTCGCGGGGGCCGCGGCCGCACCGGGTCAGGTGATCCCAAGCAACACGCAGAGTCCGGGTGCGGGTGGCCCGCCGCCGCTGCCGAGCGCGGCGCAGTTCTTCGCCGCGATCAATGGGGCTCAGGCCGGTCCGTTCGACTTGTCCGGGCTCGCCGGCAAGATCAGCCGCAGTACGCTGGTGTGGAGGCAGGGTATGGCGAGTTGGGTCGCGGCCGACACCGTGCCGGAACTGCAGGCGCTGTTCGCGAACGCACCCCCGCCGCTGCCGAATGGGTAAGATGAATCAGGTGAGCCGAGCCGCTTCAGCGGCCGGGTGAAGGAGGATGCCATGACGGTTGTGATTCGAGTCGCCGATAAGGATCGAGCCCGAGCCTGGGGTTTCCTGGTGAGACATTCGCCGGGCTCGGCACTCCCCGACAACACGTTCGTTATCTCGGAGGATGCGGCGCGAGACATGCGCACCGCGGGAATAAACTTTACCGAGGTTTCGCGCGATGAACTGAATCATGAACCCAGGGGAGTACTCGCTGGTGAAAGAATATGAGCTTTACCTGCCGCTCTTTCTGAACGATGGCACTCCAGTATCCGGGGAGTTGATCGAAGACGTTGGCGTTCGCCTTCTCGATCAGTTCGGCGGGATCACGTTCTTTCCGCATTCTGATCGTTGAGAAGGACGCCGACACACTCTAACGAGTTCAATTCCGGAACCCTTTCACGAATTTCCTCATGCCCGATGCACCGCCCAAAGGTAAGCTCTTCCCCTGCGAGAAGTGCGGGGCCAAGATCGAATTCGACCCCGTCTCGCGCTCGCTGAAATGCCCCTATTGCGGGCACTCAACCATCATCGCGGAGCCCGCGAATGAAGCCGAGGCCGCGGTCGTCGAACGCGACTTCGAGGAGTATCTGGCCAAGCTTGAAACGGAGAATGGCGCACCGATCGCCGGTCACGCTTCGCAGGTTCGATGCTCCGGCTGCGGCGCGATGGTGCTGCTCGACGACAAGGTCGTAACCGAGAAGTGTCCCTTC
>JAYTUG010000544.1:0-15070 GCA_043744695.1 Gemmataceae bacterium | reverse complement strand
TCGTCGAAGAACGCGGCTGGAACCAGGAAGATTTCGCTCGCATTTCGCAACTCAACCGCCATACGGTGCGGCAGATTTTGCACAGCGGACCGAAGCGGCGGTTGCGCAACGCCACCGTCAGCCAGTGTGCCGAGGCGCTCGGCCTCACCGTCAGCGAACTCCGCAATCATCCGTTGGAGCGGCTGCTTCCGCGCATGCACGGCAAGCCCCCGGCCGACGAAGAATCCTTGAAGTTGCTCTACGAACGGGCCGCCCTGCCCGACCTCGTGAACTGGCTCGAACGAAACAAGGAACGCGCGGCGGAACTGCGCCCCGATGAGGTTCAAGAAATTCTCGACCTGCAACAACAGGGTGGGCCGTTGGAGAAAATCGGCGTCGAGAATTTCGTGGATGTCATCGAGCGGCGCCGGGCCATACTCTGTCAGGTTCGCGAGATCGCCAACACCGAGTTTCTCGAACTGCTGGAACAACTCGTGCGGCTCATGTACGAGAAGGTGAAGCCCCGGCAGCGATGACCATCGCCAGTTGACAGACACGATCCCGCTGCCCAACACCTCTCCCCGGCTTTGCGGGGAGGCGCTGGCTTGTCTCTCGAATAAGACCCCCTCACCCGAAGTCGAAGTTGCACTCGCAACTCCGACTTCGACCTCTCCCCGCAAAGCCGGGAGAGAGGTGAAGAAGCCGTCGCCTATCTCCCACCCTCCGGTTGACCTCGCCTGCATTGGTGTTACAGTCCCTCTAGCCGTCATGCGGCGACAAGGGGAATAGCATGGTGCGTTGGCTTTTCGCGCTGAGTCTGAATCTGGGCTTCGTCGCGCTGGCTCCCGCAGCGGTCGTGGTACTCGGCAACTTCACGCCGGACGAAATCACCTGCACGATCACCGAATTCGAAAAGAAGCCTCAAACCATCGTACTCGCCAAGGCTCAGGTTCTGCCCATCGCGGTAAGCGGCGCTTGCGAGGTCACATTTCCCGCCAAGCCCGCGAACGCCAGCCTGCGGCTCGACCCGTACCACGCTTACGTTTTCATCCCGGACAAGAATGCCGAGCGCAAACTGGAAGGCATCTTCATGCCGGGCGACCCGCCGCCCGAGGATGCGCGCCCCGAAAAGAACCCACTGCCGCGAACGCCCGTCAAGATTCCCGTGACGCTCATGGTCGACGATGCCGACCCGCGGGCCGACGCGCTCTGGCAGAAGACGCTTCGCAAGCGGTTCGATGAAGCCGCGGAGATCGTCGAGGCTCACTCCGGCTTCAAGCTCGAGTTCGCGGGCTTCGACATGTGGAACTCCGACCCGGACACCAAGGACATTACCGAACTCCTCGCGGACTTCAGCACGAAGGTGAAAGTGAAGCCCGGAGCCCTGGCGATCGGGTACACGAGCCGCGTGAAAGTCGATCCGAAAGAACCGCAGCATTTGGTTCCCTTCGGGGCCGCGAAGCCCTTTCCGACGAACCACATTCTCTTGCGCGAATCGGGTCCGCGAGCCGATCCGGAGAAGGTCGAGGCCCTCATTCACCACCTCGGCTTGGCTCTCGGTGCGACGCTGATCGACCCCGAAAAAGACGGCGGCAGCGTCATGCGTTCCAAGATCGCGGACGGGCTCGCGCTCCATCCGCAGTATCGCTACCGCTTCGATCCGCTCAACGTGCTGGCGATGAGCATTTGGGCGGAGGAGGTGCGTCGGGCTCCGCAGGGGAAGCTCGCGGACATCTCTGAAGCCGGAAAGATTCGCCTATCGCGAGTCTACAAGGCACTTGTCAAGGAGCGGCCCGGCGACTCGAACGCGTTGGCTTACCTCAACGAGTTCGAGCGCGAGATTGCGAAGGCCCCGGTTCCCAAGGCCAAGGATGCCGATCCCGCGAAGGTCGACCCGCCGCAACCGATGGTCCTGGCGCGCGAGCAGGTGGCCCGACATGTGATTCGCGCCATCGTCGCTCGGGCCAAGGCCAACATCGGCCCGAATGCAATCACCGGCGATGCACTCACGGTCGAATATGTGAAGGCCGGCGCACTCGCGGCGTGGCGCGAGGACGGGCTCGGCGGCGATCAGGAAGACCGGATGAGCGGGCTCCTCGTGGGCCTCGCGGTCGCGCTGGACGATAGCGGCGCACTACTCTCGGAACCCGGCACGGCCGAAGCCGCGAAAGCCGTCGAGACCGAATTGGAACGGATCGAACGCCTGAAGGTGCTCGGCAACCCGACTCTACGCGGTCGGCGCGATCTCTGTCGTCGATTTGCCGTCGGCTGCGCCACCGGCGATCTCCTTCGCACGACCTCGCAGGCGGAACAAGTTGCCATCGGGCGGTCGTTCTCGAAGGAGGCTCTCGTTCGACCGACCGGAGCCAGTTTCACCGCACTCGCCGCCGAGTTCGCCGGCATCGAACTGGCTCGCCTCTCGATGAACGACCTCATCCACGTCCGGCGGCTCACGGGCGACACGAGCTTCGCCAATCACCTTCCCATCCTCGACGACCTCCGCGAAGGTCTTTCACCGGAACGGTTCAAGGACGACTTCGGCGACTCGGGCGATGCGCGCTTCCAGAAAGTGCTGAGCGACATCCGCGGCCGCGTGCGGAAAGGGAAGTAACTTCACTCTGGCAGCGGTTGGCCCTTCGTTTCCGGCGCGAACGCAATCAACGCCAAGCCGACGACGTACACCCCCGCCACAACCGTGCAAGCCTGGGCGTAGTCGTTGTCGAACAGCCCCAGCAGGTTGGCCATCTGAAGTTGCCCGGCGGCGGCGATGATGCGCCCGAAGTTGAATCCGAAGCCCTGACCCGTGGCGCGAACGGCCGTGGGGAACAATTCCGGCAAGTAGAGTGGCAGCCAGCCGTAGAACGCCGCCGAGATCATGCCGAGCCCGCCCGCGAGCAGCACGAACGTCGTGCCGTACTCGGGATTCGGTTGCCGATAGAACGCGACCATCGCGATCATCGACAGGATGCACAGCGCGGCATAGACGGGCTTGCGGCCGAGCATTTCGCCGAGCAAGGCACCGGTGAGGCAGCCGATCGCGGCCCCGATCGACGTGCTGATTTGCAGCCAGGCTCGTGCGTCCGGGTGCTTCCCGTTCGGCAGCGAACCGACCCACATGTAGACCCACATCAGGCCGGCCCAAGTGCCGAGCAACGCCACGCCGCTGAGCCCCGCGGCGAGCAACATGCGGCCGAGCGTCCGCCGCTTCACCTCCGCCGAGAGCCCGCAGCGCGAAAGGTAGCCGCGGGCCGGCATCAGATAGCCGATCACGACGATGACGAGCCCCACGAGTGAACCGGCTACTTGAAGCCCGAACGCGAGCGTGCTCGCCCACAGGGCGATGATGCCGAGGGCCGCGGCCGCACCGACGAGCACGCCGAAGAGATCGCGCTTCGCCCAGAACGAGGCCGCACCGGAATCCCGTTCCTTCTCCCATTTCTCGGATTCGGGCACGAAGAGCCGAATGAAGAGCGTGAGCAGAGCCGGCACGGCACCCGCAAGGAGCAAGAGTCGCCAGTTGTTGTTCGCGGTGAGTGAGACGGCCCACTCAGCAGGCATACCCGCGGAAGTGAGTGCGTCCGGGATCTGGTCCTTCATGCGATTGAGGGCGAGGGCGATTCCGCCGCAGAGCGTGTAGCCGAAGTTTCCAAACGCGCCGATCCACCCGGCGAGCCAGGCCCGCGACGCATTCGGCCACACCTCCATGACGAGCGCCACACCGAGTGCCCACTCTCCGCCCATTCCGAGCGCCCCGAGGAACCGCAGCACGGCGAGTTCTTCGGCGGAACTGGAAGCAGCGCTCAAGCCGCTGCACAGCGAGTAAAGCAGCACGGAGACGGTCATGGCCCGCACCCGGCCGATCTTGTCGCCGAGCCATCCGAAGACGACGCCACCGGTTGCGGCCCCGACCAGGAAGCAGGCCATCACGATGCCGAACCACTTGTTCACGATCTCGGGGCCGGCGTCTTCGTGAAGCAATTCGCGCAAGGCATCTCGGCCCACGAGTGGGAAGAGGCCCATCTCCATGCCGTCGAACATCCAGCCGAGCAGGGCCGCAACCAGGGCGAGCGTGCGGCCGCGAATGGAAGGCGAAGTATGCGACATGAACGAACTCGGGGAGGGCAGCGGGTCGTTTCGTAGTAGCGAGGCCGAGTCACGGTTCGCGGCGAGGCAATCGCTTGAGGGCTTCCTGGGCTTCGATCGTCAATCGAACGGCTGGTGGGCCGCCGGACCACTTCTTGAGTAGGTCGCGTGCCGCGGCGGTGTCGATTCCTTCGACGACCTCCACCGCACGCAACGCCCGCAAATCGTCCGGAGTTCTGGGTGGGCCATCGAGTTTCGCAAGAACGTTGGAAGCGGCCTTGCGAACCTCGGGGCTCGGCGATTTTGCGAAGGCCGCGCGAAGCGACGGACTCGCCTCGGAGCCCAGCGCCTCCAGACTATTGGCGGCGGCCTCCCGCGTTTGGAAGTCCTCGCTGCCGAGCTCCAAAATCCACTTCGCGATCCGCTCGGGCGGAGTCGGCACAGGCATCGCAATTTTCTCGCTCAGAAGCTTCAGCGCTTCACCCGGATTGCGATGGAGGAACTCCAGACCGCGCTGGGCCTGAACCGGATCGGGCGAGGCAATTAACTTCCAGGCATCATCGCTTCCCGCGACGGCCGCGGTGCCTTTCAACTCGGCCTTCGCGGTCAAATCCCAGACGAGAGCCGTGCCATCGGTCGCGGTAGAGATCAGCCTCTTGCCATCGGCCGAGAACGATAGCCCGGTGATGGCTCCGTCGTGGCGATCCAGGTTGAGCACGGGGTTGCCGGTGGCGACATCCCAAAGCACAATGGTGCCGTCCGCGAAGCCCGTGGCCAGTCGCTTCCCGTCCGGTGCGAACTGGGCGACGAGGCCGATCGCGTCGGTGCCGGGAAGCAGAATCCGCCGACGGGCGGCCCCCGTTCGCACGTCGAATAGCACGACCTGGATGCCGTCCCACGCGGCGAGCGTTCGGCCATCCGGCGAGAAAAGAACGCCCTGGGGGTCCGACATTTCTTCCACTTCAAATCGCTTCTTGCCGGTGGCCACTTCCCAGACGGCGAGCGGCGATTCGAGAAGCGCGACCAATCGGCCATCGGGCGAAACCGATCCCGTCGTCTTCTCCGCATTCGGGCCGGGCATCGGCCGCTCGCCGCCCGCGAGAGCCTGCGCCACCCCGAAGGTGCGGACGATTTTCCTATCCGCAATGTCCGCTAACGAAAACGAGCCCGAGGAATAGATCGCGAGCCGATCGCGATTCGCGGGATGGAACTGAATCGACGACGGAGGGTCGTCCTGCGAAAGCGGAATTTTCGCCAGTACCTTTCCAGTCGCGGCTTCGACCACGTGGATTGTCGGCGGGTCGCCTTCGACCGTGAACGCGGCCCGCCCCGTTCGCGCATCCCAGGTGATCAGCTGGCCTTCGCCGACCTTCAAATCGTAGACATTACCCGCCGTGCTCGTGGCCGGATCGAACGTGCGAATGCGGTTGTTGGAATCGACGCACGATGCCGTCTTGCCATCCGGTGCGAAGCCGGGATCGAACGAGTTCGGCAACCGCTCGATGTTGGGGCCTTTGCCCGTCTTGGGGCTCCAGATGCGAATGCCACCACTTTCGTCCACGGCCGCAGCCATCGCCGCTTCGGGGGCCAAGGCGATGGGTGCGCGTAAGGCTCCTTCCATCGGTGGCGGCCAAGTTTCCTTCACCAGTCCCGTCGCTGCCTCGATGCGAACGATCGTGGCGTCGACCTGATGTGCGAAGATGGACGTGCCGTCCGCCGAGAAGCGCGGGCCGCCGAGAGGGTTCTCGGGCGGAACGTAACCTTCTTCGACCTCCTCGCTAGCGGTGGGATAAACCAGCAGTACCTCTGCCGCGATGGCGATGCGGCTGCCATCCGTCGAAAACGAGAAGTCGCACTGCTCGGCCTGGCACGGGTACGTCCGCACGCGTTTGTTCGCCTTCAAGTCCCAGAGCCAGATGCCGGTCTTCACGCCGTTGCCCGCAAGCCAGCGGCCATCGGGCGAGAAGCCGAGTTTTTGGGGTGGCTGTTCGCCCGGAATCTTGAGTTCGGCCTTCGCGCGGCCCGTGGTCAGATCGAGGAGCGTCACCTTGTGCAGTTCCCCCGCGGCGAGCAGGCGGGAATCCGGATGCACGGCGATCGCTGTGGTCGCTTCGGAAATGGACTTCGCAGGAAGCTCGCGGAGTGTACCGGCGGGGAACGGCATCCAGATTTTGCAGCGCGCTTCATCGGTGAGTACGACGCTGCCATCTCGGGCGAATGCCGCGAGAGTGATGGGCACGTCGAGCCGGGCCGTTTCTTTTCCCGTTGCGGGATCCCAGAGTCGCATGCCGTCGTTGTTGAGCGAAAGGCTCCCGAGGTGCTTGCCATCGGGGGTGAAGCCCATGGCGGCTGGCTCCGCGCCGTGGCGGAGGCGAACGGTGCCGAGCCTCGCGACCGCGCCCGGTGGAAGCGGATCGCCGTGCGAATCGAACTTGCTCGGGCCGGTGGGTGTGGGAGCGGCGAGGCGAAGCGGGCGACCCCCGGCGGTGGAGTTCGGCAGACCTCGTCCTGCCTGTGGACGGACGGGCTGTGCGAGGGCGGTCGCGGCGAGCAGGAACAGCGAGCACAACGACCAGCGAAACATGTTCGGCCCTCGGGATCGTACAAAGCGGGCGGGACGCCCGCGCACCCGGGTCCGCGGGCGTCCCGCCCGCATCCGGGTTCGCCTCTACTTCTTTAACTCCATCCTCGTCGACCAGGCCAGTCCGTTCACGAGCAACCGCAGGAAATTCGGATCCTGGAAATCGTCCGGCGTGCCCAGCGAAGTGTAGAACACCCGCCGGCCGTCCTTCTCGCGAACCCAGGCTACCGGCTCGGATTCTTTTGGGATCGACCCCCGAAGTAGAACGATCACGTCGTCCGCAACCTTGGGGTTTTTGTAAAGCCCGCCCTTCGTATTGAACTCGGTCACGCCCTTGAGCACGGGGTGATCCTTGGCCTTGGGTTCGATCTTCACTTCGCACTCGACGTTCTGGCCGAAGTGGTTTTTGTAGTCGCCGCCGAGGATGAGCTTGTCCATTTCGAGCCAGTTCTGGAAGCCGTGGCTCGCGGTGCGGATGCCCACTAGAGGTTTCTTGGACTCGACGTATTTCTTGACGCGAGCCAACGAGTCGCCTTCGATCTGGAGTCGCCTCGTGAAGAAGATGGCGACATCGCACGCGGCCAGTTGTTCGAGCCCGGGAAAGTCCTTGTCCTTCTCCGCCTTGGCGAACGCCCGCTTGCATTCGACCTCGTAGTTGGCTTCGAGGTATTTCTGGAAACCCTCCAGGGACGCATCGGACTTGTACTCGAAGGCACCGGAGACGAGCAGGACCTTCAATTTAGCCGCCGGCTTGCCGGCGTTCTTGGGAGCGACCCCCGGCAAGCCGGGGGCTAGATCGGAACCTAAATACGCGAACAGGTCCGCGATCTCGGTGTAGCTCAGCCCGTCGAGCGCTTTCTCCGGCATGAGCGAGACGCTCGACGGCGTCATGGTCTCAATGTCGGCTTTCGCGATCGCCTTGCTCTCGGGCTTGTCGTTGACCACATTGGTGAGCGTGATCGTGCCGCCCGATTCGGTGGCGATGCCCGAGAGCTTGCGCCCATCGATGGTCAGCACGTTCTGCATCACGAACTCGGGGCGGATGTACCCGGACGGATCGACGATGTTGGCGAGCAGGTAGCCGCGACTCTTGCGGTCCGCGGTGGTGAGGTCGGGGCCGATTTTGCCGCCCTCGCCGTGCATCTGGTGGCACGCCGCGCAGTGCTTGGTGAAGAGCACTTTTCCGTTGGCGACGTTGCCGGGCTTCTCGCGGTTGAGTTGAACGCTGAGCCAGGTGATGCGGGCTTGCTTCTCGCCGGCCGTGGCCGGGGCGAGCTTGCCGAAGTGCTTCTCGACGATGGCCGTCACGGCCTTATCGTTGAGCAGCACGGCGACCTTCGCCTGGTCGATGGTGAAGTCCGCCTTGGGGAAGGTGCCTTTCTCGAATTGCTGCAAGAGGGCAACTGCCCAAGTCGGCCGGGCGAGGAGCATCTGCACGGCGCGTTTCTTGACGGCGGGCGAGTAAGTGGGGTAGCCGGTAAGGATCTTCTCGCCGAGGGTGGGATCGTCGAACGCTTCGAGCCCGGCGAGCAGGGCGTTGCGGAGCGCGTCGGATTTTTCGGAGGCGAACTGAATCAGGAACAAATCCTTGGCCTTCGGATCGCGAACCTGACGGAGCAAATCGATCGCCTTGAGCCGTTCCGCGTCCGGCGATTTCGCATCGCTGACTATTTCCCGAAGCGCGGTTAGCGCTGGTCCGTGGTTCATGCGGGCCAGCACTTCCACCACAAGGAAATCCGTAGGCTTCTCCTTCCAAAGCGAATTGAGGGGCGCGATTAAACTTTGCGGCACGGAGGCAAGGGGTTTCGATTGAAGTGCCGTTGCCATTCCGCGAAGCACCGGTGCCATTTCCGATTTGGAAATTTGCGTCAATTCAATCAACGCTGCACACCGTTCATCGCCACTTTTGAGATCGCCAGCAAGGAACCTCCGGGCGATGCGCTCGCTAAAGAAATCGGTCAGTCTCTCATTCGGGGCGAAGCTGGGGTTGGGAAAGCGCACGGTATCCGTGGAGTCGCGCGTGTTGGCTGCTTCCACAGCCCACCAAATCAAGAGTGGAAGCTGAGAATCCTCGGCAACGACCTTGCTGTCGATCAAATTACTCATGAGGTGATAGGTCTGCTCGGGAGGCAATCGCTTCGCGGAGCAGGCTAGCTGAGTGAGAACGATAGGGCTTGTTTCTTTGGCTGCGATGTCTCGTAAGTCCGGCAGTGCGAAATCGGAGACAGCGGTTCCCTCGTCGCCGATGAATCGAATTGCCCAGGCGCGAACGTATTCATTCGGATGCGAACCGATCTGGTCGAAGTCCCGTTCCATCCAACCGCCGGAGACGTACAGCGCCCAGAGCGCTTCCAGCGCCGGGTCGCCTTTCTCGTTGAGTACCATCTGCCGCAGCTTCGGATGCACACTCTTATCCTGGCGTTCGGCCAGCAGACGGCGCGCTTCGATGCGCCACCACTTGTTCGGATGCTTCAACAACTCCACCAGTTCCGCCGAGGGCTTCTTGCGAAGGTCGAACGGAGGTACCTTCGGCGTGCCCTTGTACTCGAGCTTGTACACGCGGCCATTGGTCTTGTCCCAGTTGTCCACCGGGTCGAGGTGGGCCGCCCGACGATCGTAGAAGTCCACGATGTACACGGAGCCGTCCGGGCCTTGCAGGCAGTCGATGGGCCGAAACCACGGGTCGTTCGCCTCGATGAGTTCGCCGCCGTGGCTCGCCTTGAACGACGACTTCACCGGCTCCAGCTTGTGCCAGTAGATCGCGTTCGAGAGCACGTTCGCGGCAATGTACTGGTCGCGGTACTCCGGCGGGTAGGCATCGGCCTGATAGACGATCCCGCCGCAGGTCACGTGGCCACCCTTGAAGCCGGTATACGGCACGTGTTCGAAGTAGCCGTAGGTGTGTGGGTTGTGCAGCGGGCCGTGCTTCGAGAAGCCCTTGACGTAGCACGCGCCCTGCATCTGGTGGAGCATCGCGGAGCCGCCGTAGTTGGTGCCGGCGATGGCCTGACCGTGTTTATCGAAGTCGAGGCCGTAGGTGTTCCCGCCGCCCTCGGAGAACAGCTCGAACCGCTTGGTCTTCGGGTGGTAGCGCCAGATGCCTTGCTGGAACTCGACGAACTCCGAACCACCCGTCGCTAACGCTTCCGGCTCGTTTTTTCGCCATGCCGGGTTTTTGATCTTGCAGGTGCTGGTGCTGCCGGCCGCGCCGTAAAGCCAACCGTCCGGTCCCCATTGAAGCGAGTTGGCGAGCGAATGAGTGTCGTCCATGCCGAAGCCGGTGAGCAACACTTCGGGGTCGCCGTCGGGCACGTCGTCCTCGTTCTTGTCCGGGTAGAAGAGCAGATACGGTGGTTGCACGACGTAGACGCCTCCGTTGCCGAGGCAGAAGCCGCTCGCGATGTTCAGCCCCGTGACGAAGTCTTTGCTCTTCCGATAGACGCCGTTCTCGTCTGGGTCAAAGCAGATCGTGAGGCGATCCGCACCCTTGGGTCCGTGCGGTGGCGGCTCGGGAACTTTATCCCAGATCGTGCGCAGGTATTGGTCCTGCTTCACGGGTTTAAGCCCGGCGTAGTTCGGATACTGGAGGTATTGCAGCACCCACATGCGGCCGCGGTCGTCGAAGCTGATGCTCACCGGTTGCCGGATCATCGGCTCGGCCGCGACGGCGCGCACGCTGAAGCCCGGCGGCAGCTTCATCTTCTTCGCGGCTTCCTCCGGCGAAAGGCCGTCGGCGAGTGCGATCGAGGGGAACGCGAACGCGATCAGGAGTGGGAGAAGGCGGTAAAGCATGGCCGGCAGGCTCCGGAGACGGGAACCGGTGAGATTCCTTGAGCATCGGGGAAATCCGGACGAATTGCAAGGGGCAGCCAGCGCGGATAAGATGTCTTCCGTAACGCAAATCGGGAGGTGTACTGTGACCATCGAACTGACTGCCGATCAGGCCCAAGCTATCGCGACTGAGCGCGAGCCCGTGATCGTTCTCAATCCCCTGACGCAGCAAACCTATCGCCTCGTGCGGAACGACCTCGGCGTGAACCACTCGATTTGGACGCCTGACGAGATGGCGATTCTCGCGGGAGAAGCGTTCGGCAAACTCGATGAAATCGATTACAGCGAATACCTCAAGGATCCAACATGAACCTCGCTCGCGGCGATGTCGTCGTTGCACTCTTCCCCAATTCCGACGGGTCGCCTCCCAAGCCGCGACCAGCACTGGTCGTTCAATCCGATCTTTACAACGTGAAATTGAGGAACGTGATTCTTGCGGCTATCACCAGCAATCTCAAACATGCGGGCCAGCCGACCTCCATTCTGATTTCAACCAACACCCGGGAGGGCATTGACACCGGACTCAAGGTTGATTCAGTCGTGTCCTGCATCAACATTGCGACTGTTGAAAATACGCTGATTGCTCGCAAGATCGGTCAATTGTCCCACTCGCTCATGCTCCAGGTTGATAGCTGCTTGAAACTGTCTCTGGACCTGTCGTAGGCACTCTCCCTCCGAGGCTCTCCCATGGCTGAAGCGTTGCGTTGCATGCCGTCCGATGCCGTCATCGTCGGTTGGGATTTCAGCACGACTGCCGTGAAGGCACTTGCCTTCGACCTCAGTGGAACGGTCGTGGCGCGAAGTTGGTTCAAAAACGACGTGTGGACGGATTACGAACGGCTCAAGACGCCGGGTCAATTCCTCGATCTGGGCAACCGCGAAATCAACCTCGCCCAACTGGAAGGGCACGCTCGGGCCAGCACGCGCGATCTCGCGGCGAAGCTCATCGGCAAGAACTGGCTCGCCGCCGGCATCTCGGCCACGCACCACACCGCAGGCTGGATCGACGAACACCGCAACCCGATTCGCAGAGCCTATTGCTGGGACGACCAGACGCTTGCCGAGTATCACGCGATCGGCCTCGCTCGCCTCGGCGGCCCGGCAAGGGTGCGCGAACTCATCGGCGGACCCTGGGCCGTTCGCTACTCGCTCAGCCATCTCGTCAAAGATGAAGCCTGTTTAGCGGAAGCCGATTGGAAGCGAACGAAGTGGATGATGGGTCACGGGCCGCTCGCCGCCGGCTACCTGACGGGCCGCTTCGGCGTCACGAGCATTTCTTCCGCGGCCTCCACCGGCATCCTCGATCTTCGCACGGACAAATGGTGCAAGGAGATGCTGGGAGCGATCGGCCGCGACGACTACCGCCAACGTGCGTGGGCCGGACTGCCGCACGTGGTCGAGACGTTTGAAGCGATCGGCCCGCTCGCCGAGCATCTCGCTCTCGATGCCGGGATCGGAGCCACGCGAAGGCCGCTCGTCTTCCCCACGTTGGACGATCAAGCGGCCGGGCTCGTCGGCGGCGGTGCCACTAACCCCGGCGAACTCGCCATCATCCTCGGCACCTCCGCCGTCGTGAATTCTTCCTCGGACAAAGCGCCGGCTACCGATGCGCTCGACGCCATGAAACTCGGCTGGGACGGTGCCTACCTCTGGATGCGCTGCTACTCGAACGGTGCGCAGTTCGTGGAATCCGTGGAGCCCTTGGAGAAGCGATTGACCGTCGAGGCGGAGGCGAGCGAACGCGTGCCGCCGCTCTGCAACGGCGTCGCGGTGCTGCCGTTTCTCAAGTCCGAACCTTCGCTCGGCGTCTTCAAGGAACGCGTCGAGTGGCAACCTTCGGAGCCAACGGATCCGGCGGTGCGGGTTCGCGCTTCGTACGAAGCGCTGGCCTATCTGATCGCCCTCGGAGTCCGGGCTCACCGAGAAGCCGGCCAGAACGCGACGCGCATCACGGTCTCCGGCGGGTTGGCGCGTTCGAGATTGATGTGCGAAATCCTGGCGGGCGTGCTGGAAGGTGTGTTGTCCGCGAATTTGCCACTGGTACGGCTGGCCTCGGACGAAGGCTCGGCACTCGGTGCCGCGGTTCTCGCGCTCGCCGGACTCGAAAATACGCTTCGGGCCGAGCGCGGGATCGAGAAGGCATTCCGAATTGGCGACGCCGTGGCGTCTCTGGTTCGCACCAAAGACTCCGTTGCCGCTCGGCCCACTTGGGTCGAACCGTATCGACGAGGCCTCGCGGCTTTTGAAAAGTCGATGACCGACCGTTGACCCTCACGGATTCTCGAATTTCTTCAGTGTCTTTTGCACCCGAAAGCGGTTAATCTTTATTTTCCTTCCCGCCTCGCGGCATTCTCCCGGAGCCGCCATGCTGCCTGCCGTTCGCGTTCTCGCTTCACTCGTATTGCTCCTCGCACCCGCTGCGGCTCGCGCCGCGGAGAAGGTCGACTTCGGTCGCGACATTCGACCCATCCTCTCGAACGCCTGTTTCAAGTGCCACGGGCCTGCCGTTCAGAAGGCGAAGCTGCGGCTCGACACGCGCGAGGGCGCGTTGATAAACAGTGCTATCGTGCCGGGCAAGCCGGCCGAAAGTACTATTCTCGACCGCATTTGCGACGCGGACAACGAAACGCGCATGCCGCCGGCGGAAGTCGGCGACCGCCTCAAGCCCGATCAGATCGCGAAGCTGAAAGCCTGGATTGAGCAAGGGGCGGAGTACCCGCCGCACTGGTCGTTCGTACCCGTGAAGCGGCCTGCCGTTCCTGTCGGAAAGCTCGCGAATCCAATCGATGCCTTCATCCAGCAGAAGCTGAGTGACAATCGACTGTCACTGAGCCCGGAAGCGGATAAGCCCACGCTCATTCGGCGGGTCGCGCTCGATCTCACTGGCTTGTTGCCTTCGCCAAAGGAAGTCGACGACTTCCTGAAGGACGACTCGCCCAAGGCTTACGAGAAGGTGGTGGATCGGTTGCTCGCGTCGCCGCACTACGGGGAGCGCCAGGCCCGCCATTGGCTCGACCTCGCCCGCTACGCGGACTCCAACGGCTACACCATCGATGGTGCCCGCTCGATCTGGCCCTACCGCGATTGGGTCATCAAGGCTCTCAACGACGACCTGCCGTTCGTTCAATTCACTACCTGGCAGCTCGCCGGCGACCTGCTGCCGAAGGCGACTCTCGAACAGAAGATCGCCACGGGGTTTCACCGCAACACGTCGTTCAACGAGGAAGGCGGAACGGACGCTGAGCAGTTTCGCGTGGAGCGCACTGTCGATCGCGCGAACACGACGAGCACGGTATGGCTCGGCCTCTCGATGGGCTGCTGCCAGTGCCACGACCACAAGTACGATCCGCTCGCCCAGAAGGATTACTACCGCTTCTACGCGTTCTTCGATTCGTGCGACGAGCCGACCATCCCGATCGGGGGCAAGCCCGACATCGAGGAGACGATCGGGAAGTTGAACCACATGGAGTTCTGGCTTCAGAAGAACGGCGGAAGCCGCGAAGACATCGACGCGATTCGGAAGGAAGTCAAGAAGGTGCAGGGCAAGGTTCCGACGACTTTGACGATGCGCGAGCGGCCGACGCCGAGACAAACGCACGTTCAGATTCGCGGCGACTTCCTGCGGAAGGGCGAACTGGTGAGCGCGGGGTATCCCGCTGCGGTGTCGGCCCCGGTGACTGCTACCACCGGGCTTTCGCGACTGGATTTGGCGAAGTGGCTTTGTTCGGCGGAGAACCCGTTGACCGCCCGCGTAACCGTGAATCGCGAATGGCAGAAATTCTTCGGGAAGGGCCTCGTCGACACCGAGAACGACTTCGGTATTCAGGGTGCGTTCCCCACGCATCCGGAGTTGCTGGATTGGCTGGCGGCGGAATTCATGGAACGCGGATGGTCCATGAAGCGCCTCCACAAACTGATCGTGACCTCGAACACCTACAAGCAGTCCTCCACGATTCGCGCCGATCTCGCGAAGGTCGATCCTTCCAACAAACTGCTCGGCCGGCAGAACCGGTTGCGGCTCGAAGCCGAGAACATCCGCGATGCGTCGCTCGTCGCCAGTGGCTTGTTCAGCCCGAAACTCGGCGGGCCGGGCGTCTTCCCGCCCCAGCCGAAGGAAGTGTTCTCCTTCACGCAAAGCAATCATAAGTGGGACGAGAGCAAGGGTCCGGATCGCTATCGCCGCGGGATGTACACGCACATCTGGCGGCAGAGCCAGCACCCGCTGCTCACGACCTTCGACGCGGCCGATGCCCAGACGAGTTGCACGCGCCGCAACCGCAGCAACACGCCATTGCAAGCGCTGCACCTGGCGAACGACCCGGTGTTCGTGGAACTCGCGGAAGGGCTCGGCAAGCGCATCGAGAAGGACGGCCCGGCGGACGACGCGGGCAAGGTGCGGTTCGCGTATCGGGTGTGCTTCGCGCGCGAACCGTCGAGCGCCGAGGCCGAGCGGGTGCTGGCGTATTACGAGGCGCAGAAGTCGTGGGTTGCCGTGGCGCGGGTGCTCATGAATTTGGATGAATTCATCACGCGGGAGTGAGGCGACATGAAAAAAACGTTACCGTTTAGCCGCGACGCGGAGTCCTCGGAGCGGAG
>JAYTUG010000543.1:0-3813 GCA_043744695.1 Gemmataceae bacterium | reverse complement strand
CGAACCCGACACTTGCGAACCACAGTCGAATGCCGTTATGATTCTCTCATCTGAGGAGGCCGACGATGCGTTCGTTCCTACACCCGATTCTTGCGGTGGCTTGCGCGGCGTGCGCGACTGCAGCTCTCTGGGCGGCTCCGGTTCCGCCGATGCCAACCAAGCCGAAGCTAACGGACACGGAGGAAGCCGTTCCCGTCAACGAAGAAGAAAGTCAGCAAGCCTATGGCGGTAGTAAACGCAACCTCATGACTCTCGGGATCTTCGTCCACAACTTCGCCTCCGCGAACCAGGACAAGATCCCGCAGAACGTTCTCGACAAGAACGGCAAACCACTCCTGAGTTGGCGCGTCCTCGCGCTGCCCTACGTGGAGGAGGATGAACTTTATCGGAAATTCAAGCTCGACGAAGCGTGGGACGGCCCGAACAACATCAAGTTGCTGGAGAAGATGCCGTCGGCATTCGAGTCGCCGCGCGTGAAGGTCCGGAAGGGATACACCGTCTATCAAGGCTTCTCGGGTAACGGCGCAATCCTCGGCTCCGCTTACAACATCGGGAACATCCCGGATGGCACCTCGAACACGATCTGGTGTGTGGAAGCAACCCACGCCGTTCCGTGGACGAAACCGGTGGACATGCCCTTCGACCCGATGAAGGACTTGCCCAAGTTCGGTAAGGCGTTTGGGGAGAAGCCGCTCGCACTGCTCTGCGATGGGTCGGTTCGAGAGCTAGATTTGAAGATGATCACCGCGGCAACGCTCAAGAACGCGATTACCACCGACGACGGCAACGTACTTGGCCAAGATTGGTAGCCGACACTTGCATTCCGTTAATTTCACCCGGTATCATGTTGAAGTTGAACCTGCGGCCCAGGCAGCGCCTCCCTGATGTTACCGGCGAGTGGGAACTCGTCGCGTTATAAGAGAAAGGCCGTGCCCCATGAACTCCGGTGCGTACTCGCCGCTCGAGGCCAGCGTGCTCGTGCTGAACAAGACTTATCTCGCCGTTCACATCATTTCCGTTCGCCGAGCGTTCTGCCTGCTTTGCAAGGAATTGGCGGAGGTGGTGAGCCTGGAAGAGGGCCAGTTCGCGACGTACGACTTTCGGACGTGGGCGGAGTTGAGCGAGTTCCGGGCCCAGAACTTTCGCCAGGAGGAAGACGATTGGGTGCGGACGCCGACGGCCGAGATTCAGGCACCGCGCGTGATTCGACTCTTGAGCTACGACAAGATGCCGAAGCAGACGGTGAAGTTCAACCGGCGGAACATCTTCGCCCGCGATCACAACCAGTGCCAGTATTGCGGCAAGAAGTTCCCGACGAGCGAGTTGAGCCTCGACCACGTGGTGCCGCGAAGCCAGGGCGGCGGCACGTCGTGGGACAACATCGTGTGCGCGTGCGTGGATTGCAACGTACGAAAGGGCGGCCGCACCCCGCGGCAAGCGAACATGACCTTGATTCGACGGCCCGAGAAGCCGCGCCGCAGCCCGATGCTGAACCTGAAGCTGACGCAGAAGAAGTACCACTCCTGGCAGTCGTTCCTGGATAACGCCTACTGGAACGTGGAACTGAAATGATCCTGCCGCTTGCGGCTTCGCGATTGGCTCCGAAAACAATCGCGAAGCCGCAAGCGGCAACTCTTTCAAATCTTGTCGAGCGAATCGAGCCAGTTGAGCATTTCGTCGAACGTCTTCTGGTCGAAGTATTCCTTGCCGCTCTCTTTCATCATCCGGTAGACCACGGGGAAGCGCTTCTCTTCGAGCGCTTGCTTGCTCGCTTCCACGTCCTTCAAGGTCGGGTCCTTGTCGCCGACGGAAAGGAAGAACGAGAGCGGTTGGTTGGCGACGTTGTCTTTGGGTGCGTTGCCGAGGACGGCACCGATCGTCGCGACTCCGCGGAAGACATCGCGGGCGTTGAACCCCACGTAGAAGGCCATCTGCCCGCCGTTGCCCATGCCGTGAGCCGCGACCCGCGCCTTATCGAACGTGTACTGCCCGAGTACCTTTCGCACGTCGGTCACGATCAGTTCCGTTTCGCTCGGCAACCAGCCCTCGGCGTTGCTCGCCTTCGGCCCCATCATAATGAAGTGCTTATCTTCGCAGAACTCGCGGAAGGCGCGGGCCATCTTCTCGCCGTCCTTGCCGCCCTGACCCACGGGGTGGAACCAGACGAGCAGCCCGTGCGAGACGTTGGCGTCGTAGTTATCTGGAACGTAAAGCCAGTATTGCCGGCCGAGTGCTTCATCGGTCCGTTCGATATACCCGGTCTGCACCTTGTCCTTCTTGGCGTCTTTCTTCGGGGCGAACGGATCGGCCTGGAAGAGCACGGGCGAAGTCTTCTCCTTCTTCGGCTCCGGCTCCTTCTTCGGCAGTGGAATCTTTGGCATCGGTGCGAGGCCGCCATCCTTCGGCTGCGCTTCGAGCGCTTTGCCCGCACTGGAGGGCATCGGCAGCTTCTCGGGAATCGCCTCGGGGATCGTCGTCAACTTCGCGGTCACGGTCTCGACTTTGTCGCCTTCCTTGCGCTTCACTTCGATCTTGATGTCGGTGCCGGGGTTCAGTTGCGCGAGCGTCGCGGCGAGCACGTCGCGATTCTTCATGGGTTGCAGCGGCATCGCGCCCGCGAGGCCGAGCTTCACGATGCGATCGCCTTCCTTCAATCCCGCCGCAGCCGCCGGGCTGTTCGGATACACGAAGCGAATGACCACGCCCGCGCTCGGATCATCGCGCAGCGGCAGGATGCCGAGGAACGCATTCACGTAAGCCGTCGCGGTGCCGAGCAGCGACACCTTGGGGAAGTCGAATTCCTTGTCGCCGCGAAGCACCTTGAGCTTCACGATATCGCCTTCGTACAGCGGCCCGAGAATGTGCTGAACCGTGGAGAAGTTCGGCACCGGCTTATCGTCGATGGAAAGCAATTTGTCTTCGACCTTGAGGCCGGCACGATCCGCGGCCGAGTCCGGCTGAATGGCCCCGATCACGGGCGGCGCGTTGTACTGATCCGGGCTCTTCGGGTTGATGCCGAGCAATCCGCGGCGCAAGTTCGTGCCCTTTTTCATCTCGGGCAGTTTCGCCAGAATGTCTTCGAGCGGGATGGCGAAGCCGATGCCCGAGTCGTACCACTCGAATCCGGACGTTTCGTTTTCCCCGCGGGCCGAAGCGGGCACGATCACGCCGAACACGCGGCCATCGATCGCAACCAGCGGCCCCCCATAATTCGTGGGTGAAGTCTTGGCGTCGGTCTGGAACGCCTTGCCCAACAGGCGGTTCACGGCACTGACGATCCCGACGCTCACCGAAGGTGCGTGTTCGAGGTTCGTGTCCAGCGTGCGGCCCAAGGCCAGGGTCCACTGGCCGACCCTCACCTCTTTCTTGGGCAGCGGCGATGGAACCGGCAGATCCTTCGCGTCGATCTTGAGCAGCGTCAGCATCCGCGTGGAGTCGGTGGAAACGACCTTGGCGACGAACCGCGTCGCCCGACCCGGCACGGTCACGAAGATGTCCGTCGGCTTGTTGGCGAAGTTGAACGAACTGGTGATGACGTAGCCTTCCGCGTCCACGATGAGGCCGGTGGTGGCCCCTGTGCCGACGGCGACCCCCTTGATAGGAGGTCCGGCTTTCTTCGCGCCGGTGGCGACGTTCAGGCCGCCGGCCGTCTCGATCTTCACGACGGCGGGTGCCGTCCGCGCGATCGCCGCCTTCATGGCCTTCTCGATCCCAGCGTTCCCATCCGGTGGTTGTGCCGCAGCGGGACGAGCGAGTCCGATGGCTCCGAGAAGAACCAAGGCGAGCGGCGTGCGAAAGATCATGATGGTCGTC
>JAYTUG010000542.1:0-3827 GCA_043744695.1 Gemmataceae bacterium | reverse complement strand
GGATGGGCGTGCCCGTGCTCACCGTGGCCGGGAAGGATTACCGCTCGCGGCAGGGCGTGAGCATCTCGAACAACCTGGGCTTGCCCGAGTTCGTGGCCGACACGCCGGACAAGTTGGTGGAACTGGCGGCAATCTGGAGCGACCAGCGCGAAGGGCTTGCGGACCTGCGTTCCAGCCTCCGAGAAATGATGGAAGCGAGCCCGCTGACTCAGGCTGAGCGATACGTACGCAATTTGGAGGCGGCTCTGCGAGAGGTTTGGCAAAAGGGTTCGAACTGATTCCCAATCAAACGCCAGTGTCGAGACGTTTTGGACGGAGGCGGGCGCGGAGGAAATGCTGCAGTTGCGGGCGGACCTGCTCAGCAGCAACGAACCGTTGGCGGCATTTTGGGAACGCCGGGCCGCCAACGAGTCCGGACAGCACCGCTACCGAAAGGCGGCGTAATACAAACCATGTACTGCACCCGATTCTTGGAGTTGTCACTCGGAATCAGCGTTCTCCCCAGAAGGTTTCCCAGCACTCGCTGTAGAGGGCCGAACACAGTCCCGCCATTTTCCCGACGTTGTCGATCTGCCAGCGAGCTGCGTTGGCCTTCAGTCGGCGGCCGATGAGGTTCTTCGCGCCCCTTCGACCATGCCCGTTCCAATCGACTGGCCTCGCTTCAGTCGCACCCGTCGGCCAACCTCTTCCGGAGCGCTTTCACAGAGAGAGTTCGTCCGTTTGTCGCCAGGGTCGCCAACTCGAAGAGTCCGGTCCAGGGAGGTTCGCGTCGTGGCACTCGTGGATTTGGTCGGGGGGGGTGGCGGTCGATGGCCGTGGGCGCCGTGCTGTTCGCCGGCTTTGCGGCCGGGCGTTTTGGGTTGGGCTTTGGGTGGACCTTTACGAAACGGCGCGGCCCGACGCTTCCCGGCGCGAAGTGCGTCGTGCAGCTTCCGGCTCAACGCGGCGTTCTGGTCTTCGAGCGCGGCGACTCGTTTGGTGAGTTCGCGGCAACCTGTGGCACGCGGGTTCGTCCCTGACTCGATGCTACCAACTCCGAAAGGCCTCAGCTGCGCCAGTTTGAAGGGTTGACGCTAAACAAGTACACTCCCAGCCGGGTAATCGAGCTGTGCAACACCTGTTCAATACGGATTTAAGAACTCCAAGAATAGTTGTCGAATCCTAGACTAGCTCCATGCCGCGCATCCTTCAGCTTCCTTCCGGCGTCGTTGCGAAGATCGCCGCCGGCGAGGTCATCGAGCGGCCTGCGTCCGTCGTCAAAGAGCTTCTCGAAAACTCCGTGGACGCTGGCAGCACTCGCATCGACATCGACCTCGAAGCTGGCGGCACCGAACTCATCCGCATCGTCGACGACGGCTGCGGCATCGTCCCCGAAGACCTGCACCTCGCCTTCGCCTCACACGCCACCAGCAAGTTGAAAAATGCGGACGACCTCTTCCGCATCGGCACCCTGGGCTTCCGCGGCGAAGCGCTTTCGTCCATCGCCGGGATCGCGAAGGTGACGCTGCAATCGCGGCCGCACGATCTCGATGCCGGGGCCGAGATTCGCATCGACGATGGCGAACCCTCGCCCGTGCGGCCTTGGAACGGGTCGCCCGGCACGCGCCTCGAAGTGCGGCACCTCTTCTACAACGTGCCGGTCCGCAAGAAGTTCCTCAAAAGCCAGGCTACCGAGTTCGGCCACGTCTGCGAAACCGTCACGCGGCTGGCGCTGGCCAACCCGCACCTGCATCTGGTCCTGCGGCACAACGGCAAACTCGTTTATGAAATCCCGGCCACCGCGAGCCTGCTCGATCGCATCGCGCTCTTCTTCACCAAGAACGTCCGCGACTCTCTGTATGAAATCGATTCCGGCCCCGGCCCGCTGCGGCTCACGGGTTTCATCGCGGACCCGAAGTGCGATCGGGGCAACGCCAAGCTGCAATATCTGTTCGTGAATGGCCGGTGGTTCCGCGACCGCAGCCTGGCC
This sequence comes from Gemmataceae bacterium, assembly GCA_043744695.1. Taxonomy (GTDB): domain Bacteria; phylum Planctomycetota; class Planctomycetia; order Gemmatales; family Gemmataceae; genus Urbifossiella. Next base: position 1,858 of record JAYTUG010000542.1, on the reverse strand, counting down.
TACTCGCTGCAAGATTCCTTCCGCGGCTTGCTCATGACTGGCCGGTATGCGATTGGGTTTCTCTTTCTCACCGTGCCGCCAGACCAAGTGGATGTGAACGTTCACCCGACCAAGTCCGAGGTGCGGTTTCAGGAGAACTCGCTGATCTATTCGTTGGTGCGAGCGACGGTGAAGGGGCGACTGCTGCGCGAGAACTTGATCCCAACGCTGACGATGCCGTTGGGTCAAGAAGTTGGCGAACGAAGCTCGAAGCCCGAAGAGTTGCGAGGGTTCACGTTCTCACCTCCGCCACCGGTTCAGGAGCGATTGCCTTTCGAGTACCTGCCGCTTCCGGAGTCTCCGTTCGCGCTTGCGCCTCCGCCTCCGGTTCAAGAGCGATTGCCGTTCGCGCCGCCGGTGGAACCCGAGCCCGTGCTGCCGCCGGAGATGGCTCCGATTCGCGTGACCGCGGCTCAAGAGCCCGATCCGAGTACCGCGATTCAGCTTCACGATTCGTATTTGGTGCTCGAAACCCGCGACGGCATGCTCGTGATCGATCAGCACGCCCTACACGAACGCATCCTCTTCGAACAACTTCGGCGGCGGGTGCGCGATGGCAAGTTGGAAGTGCAGCGACTGCTGATTCCGGAGCCGATCGAGTTGCCGGCCGAGCAGGCAGCCCTGGTGCTCGAAGCCGCGGATGCGCTTCAACAACTCGGGCTCGAGGTTTCCGATTTCGGGGGCAATACGGTGTTGCTGTCGAGCTACCCGACGCTGCTGGGTCGCCGTGCCCCGCACGAGATATTCCAAGGCGTCGTCGATTTTTTGCTGTCGAAGGAACGCCCGCCGACGCGCGAAGCGTTGCTTCACAACCTGACCGCGACGATGGCGTGCAAGGCCGCGGTGAAGGCCGGCGACCCGCTCACGAAGGAAGAAATCGCGTACCTCTTGCACCTGCGATCGATGGCGGAAGACTCGCACCACTGCCCGCACGGCCGGCCCACGTCCTTGCTGTTCAGCCGTACCGAACTCGACAAGCAATTTCGACGAACGTGAGAATCACCTCGCTTCCGGCGTCGTGCCGAGTACGACGTTGAACGTCGCGGCCAACTCGCCGATCTTCGAACCCTTGATCTTCGCGAAGTCGATGGTCACCGAGTCGCGCTGCTTCTCGTCCTTCACGGCTTTCCAGATGAAGTCCTTCTCGTTGCCGGGGAAGCCCTTGATGTAGCACTGCGTGCAGAGCAGTTCTTTCTTGCCGAGCTTCACCTTCACGTGAATGTGCGGGGCCGGCCGCTGCGGGTAGAGCACTGGTTTGATCGTGCGGAAGTAGTATTCCCCCGTCGACCCGGTGAGGAAGCGGCCGAAGCCCTGGAAGTTCTTGTCCTGCTTGTCTTGCTTGTCGCCGCTGTCCGCCGTGTGGAGGTAGACGCCCTTGGCGTCGCACTGCCAGATTTCGACGAGCGCGTTCTTGACCGGGTTCCCTTTCGCGTCCATGATCTTGCCGGTGAGGTGCGTGATCTCACCGACGGCCGGCGTGATGCCTTCGTTGATCGCGATCAGGTCGTTGTCGGTGTCGAGCGGCAGCTTGTTCGGGTAGAACGGCCCTTCCGTTTGGGCCGGCGTCTTCGTGAGGTCGTCGAGCAAGTTGGCGAACGCCCCACGTGCCGTGAAGAGCGGCAGCGCCGCCGACGCGAGGAACAGTCGGCGACTCGAAACGTGAATCATGACGCAACTCCGCGAGAGGAACTGAAGGCGATGGGTCGAGGAAAGTGTAGCCGGGTTCCGATGAGAAGTGAAGGAGAACACCTTCGGGGGGTGGCACTTTAAATTGTCGAAGCGTCAGCCGGATTTTTCACCTCTCCCCGTTGGGGAGAGG
>JAYTUG010000541.1:0-15173 GCA_043744695.1 Gemmataceae bacterium | reverse complement strand
ACGGTCGGTGACAGTGCGGTGTCACTGCGGCAGCGGTCGTGGCGCAGCTGGATTTCGTGGCCGCGGAGGTCGGCGGGCGTTTCGTAGCGTCGGCTCTGAAAGCTGAAGGTGTTGTCCTTCTTCACGGTGCGGACGGCCTCGGCGAAGAAGAGTTCGTCGTGGTGTTCGGAGGGTGCGAGGAAGCGGACGCGAGCCAGGTCGATGCCGAAGCGGTCGATGGGCTTCATGCCGATGGCGTCGTGGGGCGTGGCGTTGTAGTCGCGTTCGGCCCAGTCGGTGAACTGTCGGTTGAGGGTTTCGAGCGAGGACAGGTCGAGATTCTTCACGAGGAACTGATCGCGGACGCGGCGGAAAAAGCGTTCGATTTTTCCCTTGGCGGCAGCGTCGCGAACGGCGGTGTGGCGGAGGAGGCATCCGACGCGGGCCGCGATGAGCGTGATCTCCTGGGAGCAGTAGATGGAGCCGTTGTCGACGAGGAGTTGTTCGGGAACGCCGCGTTTGTAGAAGGCGGCGCGGAGAACCTTCACGAGGGTGTCGACGTTCTCGTCGAAAAAGAACTCGCCGTGGCAGAGGACGCGGCTGGCATCGTCGAGGAAGGCGATGAGTTTGGTCGGTTTCTTGGATCCGGTCGGGGTGCCGCAGTGCGGGCCGAACATGGTGTCGGCCTGCCAGAGTTGGTTGGCGTGTTTCATGCTGAAGGCGAGTCGTTGCTTGTGGTCGGCCTCGTCGGCGGCGAGCAGGTCGTATTCGCGGATGAAGCGGTAGAAGGTGGTTTGGGCGATGCGGTCGGGTCGGAGCAGTCCCTTCTCGACGCAGAAGCGGTAGATGGCGCGTTTGTTGGCGTTGAGGCTGCGGAAGTGGGGCCGGGCGGCGCTCAGGGCTTCGAGGAGTTCCTCGGGCGTGACCTTCCGGGTTTCGCCTTTGTCCTTGCGGGGTTGGGGCGTCATGCCGGTGATGCCGCAGTTCTTGTAGCGGTAGAACCAAGTTTGAATGGTGCGCCAAGTGAACTTCCTCGGGTTGCCGTCCTCGTCGGTGAAGGTCATGGCGGCGACGGCGTGCATGCGTTCGTCCCGGGTCTTTCCCGCGACGGTGTCGACGGCGCCGAGGACGCGCATCTTCAAGTAGACCGACGGCAGCTTGTGCGCCGTGGAAAGGCACAGAGTCCCAGTGGGTGCAAGTCCCACCCGGCAAGTTTGATCGCTCCAGCCGGTAGCTATCGGAGCGGCGGTGGAGGTAACGAAGCCGTCGGAGCCTTCGAGACAAATGCACCGCTTTGGCGGTGCAGCGAGTCGACAGGCCGTAACGTGAGTGAACACCGAGCAGGCCTCGAAAGGGTCGATGTGGGAGCCGACCCGCCAAGTTGCCGGGGAAGGCCGCTGCTGCTGGGAAAACGCGAGGGGCTGAGGCCCCCTCATTTGAACGATCAGACCCAGCGGTCCCACCGGGGTAGTGGTGACGGCATGTCGACATAGGGAATCTGTAGCAACACGGGAAGCCCCAGCGGTGGGAAGTGAATCCCAACCGGACGCCCGCGAGGGACAGGCCGGGCCGTGTGGGGTGGCGGACAGGCTCGCAGTACCGAGGAAGCCGGGTAACTCCGGTGGAGGGAAGGGGCCTGAGTTCAAGATCAGCGTCACAAAGAGCATGAGAGCCAGGAGATTGGCGTGAGCCTCGTACCTCCACCAAAGGTTCAGAAACTCCAGACGACGCTGCATGCCAAAGCGAAGGGATCGGCGGGCTACCGGTTTTACCGGCTGTACGACAAGGTGTACCGGAGGGACATTCTGGAGTTTGCCTATCGGCGTTGCCGGTCGAATGACGGCTCGCCGGGGGTGGACGGCCAGACTTTCGAGGACATCGAGGCGTATGGTCGTGATCGGTGGCTCGACGAACTGACGACGACCCTTAGGGATCGAACGTATCGTTCATCCCCGTACGACGTGTTTACATTCCGAAACCGGATGGCAAGCAACGTCCGCTGGGGATTGGGACGATCCGGGACCGCGTGGTGCAAATGGCGGTAGTGCTGGTCTTGGAGCCGATCTTCGAGGCCGATCTGCAACCGGAGCAACACGCTTACCGTCCGGACCACAGTGCCCTGGACGCCGTGAGGCAAGTTCACGGGTATGTGAGCATGGGGCATACCGAGGTGGTGGACGCCGATTTATCCGGCTACTTCGATAGTATCCCGCACGCCGAACTCATGAAATCGTTATCACGACGCATCAGCGACCGGCACCTTTTGGGGCTGATCAAGATGTGGCTTGTGGGAGCGGTGGAAGAGACCGATGCGCGGGGTCGGAAGCGTCGGACGACTCGGAATAATGACGAGGGCCGGGGTAGCCCGCAGGGGTCTCCTCTGTCCCCGTTGCTTGCCAACATCTACATGCGTCGGTTCATAGTGGGCTGGAAAACTCTGGGCCACGAACAGCGGTTGGACGCTCATATCGTCAATTATGCGGATGACTTCGTGATCTGTTGTCGCGGCACGGCTGAACAGGCCATGACCGCGATGCGGGGCATGATGTCGAAGCTTCGACTGACGGTCAACGAGACGAAGACGCGGCTATGTCGAGTGCCTGGGGAAACGTTTGACTTCTTGGGGTACACCATCGGCCTGTGCCGGTCGGCGAAGACGGGGAAGTCCTACATTGGGACGAAGCCGTCGGCAAAGAAGATCGCTCGCATGAAGCGGGAGATCAGCGACCAGACGAGTCGGCGGTGGCTGATGACGGACGTGGGAGACCGGGTGGCGCGACTGAACCAGATTCTTCTGGGATGGTCGAACTACTTTTGTCTTGGTCCCGTGAGCAGCGTGTACCGGGCGGTGGACCGTCACTCGCAGCACCGGTTGCGTCAGTGGCTTCGGGGGAAGCACAAGCGGCGAAGTCAGGGGCCATCTCAGTTCCCCGATCAGTACCTACTCGAGGTGCTGGGCTTAGTCCGCTTGAGCGACCGACCGAAAAGCTTTCCGTGGGCGTAAGCGTGAGTTCTTGTCCGAGAGCCGGATGCGGGAAAACCGCCTGTCCGGTTCGACGAGCGGGAGGTGGAAACGGGGCACGGTCAGGCGAGTGAGGCACCGGCAGACGAAAGAGCCGGCAACAGATGGGTCTGACCTAAACGACCGCGCCACCTCTCGACTCTACCATGGATCTTCTCCCCGATCGTGTTCGGGAGATTGAATCAGCATCCGCGCGGCGCCGCGAGGACGGCGTGCGTTGTCGCCGGTTTTCGAGCGATTCGGCCGGGCTGGCGGGCCGGTCGTGCGCTGGGAATTCGGTGATGGTTTTGGGAACGGAGCCGGAGGGGGACGACTCAGACGAAGAACGACCGGGTCGCCTGTTGGAAGGCGGCGATGGGGCAGTCGGCTTGGGGAAACGTGGACTGGAGATGTGCGAGGACTTGTGCGGCGGCCGGCCGACGGGGCGATGCGGCCGGCACATCGGGCGGCCACAGGGGCGGTGGACCGCGACTCAGCAGCGCCGTGCGGATCGCACTTTGAGCGCGTTGAAACCGACTCCAGAATCGCCGAAAGGTTCGGTCGCTGCGGGGACAGTCGGTCGCGCGGATGGCGGCGGCGATGCCGCCGGCGACGACGCGCTTAAGGAACGCCCACAAGGTGCGAGCAGTCAGGCTCAGCCGCCGGATTTTGCCGGCGAACCACACGCTGATGGTGCGTCCGCAGCCGCACCGGCGATGGCGGTTGCTGCAGAAGATGCGCCGGGCGCGGACGGTTCGCCGGGGGCTGCTGTCATCGAAGCCGGTGAGAACGCCGTGTCGGATGAGCGTGCCGACCGTACGGCAATGCGGGCACGGCGTGAGTTTGAGCCGTTCGACGATCGCGGCCCACTCGGCGTCGTTCTGGCAGAACCATCGTTCGTCGCTCACGAGCGGGCTCCGGCCGCGGAACTCCACCGAGCGTACCGCAGGTCCGGCGGGCGGGAGAAGAGGCGGGGTCCGATGAATTTGATCCGATGGAAGAGCGGGGTCGTCCGACAGGGACAGGCCGCAGAACCGGACCGGGCGGTTTACCGAATTCCGGCTGCATGAACGCTCGCCGGATGGGATGGCAGTTCGGGAAGAACTCAACCAAAAATGCGATAGGAGTGTGGGAAAGGACATTAAGCATCACCATCAAGGAAAAGCTGGATCATTCGTTCATCAGCACTTCGCGCCTGCCGTCCGATGCCCCGCTGTCGATCGCGTCGCTCAAAACGCGCCGCCCGGACCTGCTATCCCGCAGTTCCGCCACGAGCGCGCCGAACAATCCGTCGTCCCTCGTAATCCCGACCAAGCCGGAGGCGGGCCACTGCTTCGAGCGGAACCGCTCGACCACGGCCCTTCTCAATCGTTCGCAGCGGTCCCAACTTTGCCACCAGTACCCTTCGGGAAGGTCGTTCGCGATGCTCCACCACGCATCATCCGGCAGCCGCGAATGCATCGCGGCGTGGTACACCGTGTCTAGGCTGGCCGAGGCGAGTGCGGCCCCCTCCGAAGAGGATGCGTTTAGCGCCACCCTGAATGCGGAGCACGCGATCGCGGCTGCATTCTCCACCCCGACCGCCTCGATGAGTGGCAAGAACCGGTCGAGAGCCGCGACCAGTTCCCGGTTCGGGAAGAGTGCCGCGATGTCTATGGCCGACAGGATGAACTGCGCGGTTTCCTCTGTCGCCGTTTCCCCGCCAACGAGCCACGCCAGCAAGTGGTGCGGCCTGCGCCGAATCGCCTCGCGCCAGTTCGGTGGGAGCCGCCTGTCGAGAGTACTGTCGAGCCAGTCCAACACCACCGGGACCGCTCCGTCACCGAATACGTCGATGAGATCGGGGCCGACGGGATCGGCACCGGTTTCGATCGCCACCCTGATGATCTCTCCCATCAGCCCCCGCGCCCTATCCCCACCGCTCGGTAGCGCCCGCACGGCGCGAGACTGCCTCTCTGCGGGCGGGGACCAGTACTGTGGCGACGCCGCGATCTGAGGGCTTCGCCGGACGAACCCTTCTAGCACATCACCCCCGGCATCCAGCGCGGAGAGCAGCGCCTCCGCAGGCATCGCGTCGATCAGGCCGCCCAGCACCGCTTCCGAAAGCGGCGTGCCCGGTCTCGACAACAGCCGCGACATCAACCCCCACGCATCATGACCGACGGTCCAGAGCGCCGCCGAGCGAGGCCGGACCTGCAGGGCGGATGCATCGAAGGCACCGTGATACTCTGTGTCGGCAAGTGCGCGAAGCACCGCGAGGTCCGGCAGCCCCGTGACGCTACTCGCCCCGAGGAACGCGCATTTGAATTCGCCGCCCGCTACGTCCGGGAACTCCGTCGCGGCGTAGCTCACCAGCTCTTGAGCGGCCGCGTCAGCCGCCGAGGAGCGGCCGAGGATCGCATGGGCTGTCACGGCGGGCCGGAACAGCGCCGGGTCAGCGGGAAGGGCGTCGCCGATCCTGTTGAAGAACCCGACGAGGTTGTGAGCGTCAGGTGACTGATACGCGGCCGACGCGGCGTCGATCCACTCACTGGCCGCTGGTTCCAGCGGAGGATCGCCCGGAACGATGGCGGGCGGCTGCGTTCCCCTGTCAAGCCGCCGGATGTCGCGCTCCACCGCGGCCTGAAGGTCCATCGGCCTTCCCTCGACCGTCCGCACCGCCCGAGCGCCCCCGCAGAACGTGAAGTGACGCCGAAGCTTCGGCCATTGAAGCCGCCAGATCGAGAGGAGCGGCATCTCCGCGGCGGCGTACCGGGGAACGGCCAGCGCCGTGAACGGAGCCGACGAGCCGTATAGGGCCTGCAACAGGCGCGGGCCGAGCCATGCAGTCCAGTCATCCATCGGGCGGGTGCGTTCCGATCTCGCGCCGCACAGTTCCGGCACCCTCATCCCGCCGAGGAATTCGCCGAAACCAGACGTCGTGGCGGGGCGGCGGAACAGCTTCACGAACTCTTCCGGGTTGTTCGTTTCAGCCAGCAGCTCCTCGCCGAGCAGGAGGGTGTGGGTCCAGACGCAACCCGGCCGCCCCATCTCTGGGGCGGGCCATGTGCAGGCCAGCGCGTACCGGCCCGCGGATTCGAGCGGGTAGCCGGTCAGGTAGGGATCGAACTGGTCGCCGCCGCCGGGGCCGGACAGGTCGCTCAGGATGAGCATCAGGCTTTCGGCGTCGCGCGGCAGCTTGCAGGAAGACGCGAGCAGGCGGTGGCCATCGGAGTAGCCGTGCAGGGTCTGCTGAATGACGAATATCGGGGATTCATGAATGCTCTTCATCGCTGTACCGCTCATGGGTCCTACTGCGCCGGCGACATCAGCCAGCGAATCGGGTGGGTGATGTCGTGGCCTTCAACACCGGGGGCCACCAGCCGGATGCGCTGCGACGCGACCGCGTGCTCCAGCAATGTCCCGGCATCGTCCGTCCTCCCGCCCTGCGCGCTCACCCCCATGTAAACGACCTCGAACTGCTCGTTGTTGGTTCGGAGGAACTGCCAGAGCAGGGGAAGATGTTTCTCGACCCATGCGACAGGAGTGGTGTTTTCCGCGACTAGATCCCATGCTGAAACCACGAACGCAAGCCGCAGACACCTGCCCGCGAGTTCGGCGAGGAACTGCAGGACTTCCACCATCTGCACTTGGGACGGAGCGCCCTTCGCGGACCACGGTGTCGCCTGGGGTGGTTCTGCTGCTTCTTGCGAGGGCTGTTCGCCCTCTTCGCCCTCTTCGCCCTCTTCGCCCTCTTCGCCCTCCATCCACCCATCATAAACGGAATTGCCCCCGGCGATCCAGGCCGTCGGCACGAGTGTGCCGGGATGGATGAAGGCGAGGCAGCCCCCGGCGTTCGCCGCGAGTTCGGCGAATTCGATCGAGCAGTGCCGGTCTTCCCATTGCGAAGCGTAGATCTCTCCGGACATGTCGGGGATGCTCATCCGGACGCGTGCACCGTTCACCGGGTCGCGGAGGACGAGGGCAACCTCCATCTGCCCGGCCCTCGGGGTGCGGTCCAGTTCGGCGCACCGCGACCACTGATCCGCGATCAGGTTCAGGTATTCCTGATCGCCCTCCCGGTGTTCCAGCACCAAGCTGCCGGGTACTTCGCTCGACTTCAGGACGTGCCAAAGCGCGGCGAGATAGGTCGTTTTCCCCGTCTTCGGAAGCCCGAGCATCAGGCATTGGAACGGTTCTAGTTCAGCCACCTTTCGCGCCTCCGATGCCGGGAGCGGCCAGCGTCACCGCGCCGCGGTCGAACTCTGTGTGGAACGTCCTCGGGCCTCCGGCGGGGATCGAGGGGAAGCGCCACCGTATCTGCGTCCACCAGCGCAACAGGTCGGCAATGCCGTGCCCCGGCGTGAGCCCGCCGCCGACCGGCCGGATCGAAACCTTGTGCGAGGTCAGGCTCCCGACCCTTGACGCGTAGCGGCCGTCTAGCCAGCCGATCTTCCCGTCAACGAACTGCTCGTTGCCCGTATTACCTGCAACAAGATCCCACTTCGTCACCACGACCTGCACCGACGATTCGCCGTCGAACATGCCGCAGTCGAGGCATTGGCGGATCAGCGCGTCCGCCGAGGCGAACGCCGCCTGCCGCTCTCTCTTGTCCGCGGCCTTCGCACCATCGACAAGGACGGCGACGTGGTCGGCGCGCTTGAGGACGGTGAACTTTTGGCACTCCTCGGCGACATCCGCGGCCCGCCGGAACGCCTCGCCGTAGATGTCGCTGAACAGGATGCCTCGAAAACTCCCATCCTCTTCTGCCAGTCGCAGGTGAAGAAGATCCTTGCCATCGCTTCTGAGCGTCCGCTCGGTGTCCGGCGTCTCCAGCCCCGAAGCGATTCGCGCGAGGTGGCAGCGCCGCTCGAAGCCCGGCAGGGTCCGTGAACCGGCGAACCGGTAGCCGCCGAACGGGCCGCGATGGAACAGCTCGTAAAGGCCGCCTACCAGCGTTGTCTTTCCGCACCGGGCCGGACCCGCAAGGACGACGATACTAGCGGGGGAAGCCCGGAGGATCTCCCCGCCCTCGGCAGCGTCGAGCACGTCCCCTTCCGGAAACCGTCTCCCCTTCGATTTCTCTTCCGCCATCGTGAATGCCCCCGGTTCATCCCATCTTCGCAAGGAGACATTCCCTGTAGATCTGCAGGGCGAGGTCCGCAGGCTGGAGGGAAACATCCGTTTTGATGTCGAGCGACCTCTTGTAGGCAGCCGTCCATCCGTCCTCTTCGTCCGTGGTGAGGGATTGCCTGATCGCCGCGAGCGCCGGGGCAAGGTCGGCGATGCCGTCGATTTTCAGGGAGCCGACCACGGACTGCCGCCACTCGCGCCCGGTTGCGTTGACCGCGGCTATCAGGCCGATCGGCTTGCCCGCATTCTTCCCCGCTGCTGGTGGGATCAGGCTTTGAAGGAGCGAGTGCGCGGGAAGCACCCCGGGCGGTTCGACGAGAGAGGCCAGTTCCTTCCCGGCGACAACCGAGGCCGCCAGCGTCTTCAGATCCTTGAACGGCACCCCGAGATCACGGCTCACCCCCGCCGTCATCCACCACAGGATGTCCGTCTCCTCTCGCCGCAGCCTCGACTGATTCTCCAATACGGCGATCGCCTTCGAAGCCACCTTAGTCGTGGAGGTCAGCACCTGAAGGAGAGATTCGTTCAGCGTCTTGGCCGCCTCGGAGGTCACCGCCGGATTGTTCTCCGCAAGTCGCGCGACGAAAGCGTCGAGCGGCGCTTTCAGGTTTTTCTGAGAGAACTGCGGCAGGTTGATCTTCACCGGGCTCCGTAAATTGCGAAGTCGTTCGTCGAGGTAGGACCGGGCCCAGCCAATAAAAGGCGTTGCCCACACCGGCGGCTCCGGAGCGGCAGCCGCGCAGATCAGCCCGAGCGCGATTGCGTCCGCCTTGCCGCCCTCATCGGCTATGATTTGGCACGCGACCGCGCCCGCCAGCACGCTTAGTTCGAATTCGTTGCCCGACATCTGGAAGGTGGGATCGGCTTCCTTGAAGGCGGCTCTGAAGGCGGTCATGACGTCGGCGGGCACCGACCGCTTCTGGTACACGACCCTAACGAAGTGCAGCGCGTGCTCGGCCGATTCCTCGGCGAGCTTCGCAACGCCGGTCCACCGCTTCTGCAGCAGGTTTTCGGTGAGGCCGGTTTCGGTCCCCGTCGTGCAAGGCCGGTACCAGTCGGCGAAATGGTCGTGCATCTACTCCCTCACGCTTTCTTGGCAAACGGATTATCGACCAGGTCCTTGCCGTGCTGCTGCTCCACGGCCCTCCAGAGCTGGTCCAGCACATTGTTCTGCTCGGCCCGCCGGAAATAGAGGACCTGCCGCTCTTCGTCCTTCCGATCCCGGTCTTCCTCCGCCACCAGCTTCAGCTTTGTGACGATCTCCATCTGCGCAACGTAGGGAAGGCTGTGGAAGCGGTAGACAAGGCGTCGTTTTGGGTTCACGATCCTGCCCTCCGTAGTGACTTCCGTACTGGTTTTGGCTCGCTTGGGCGACTCCCCCTCGGCAGCCGGCGGTGGTTGCCAAGCAGAGAGCGGGAGCTGATACGACCGCCGGTCCGATCTGTTGTTGTCAAGGTCGGCCTTGAACACCTTCTGCACGTCATTCCAGATGCGGGGCCAGATATCGACGGCCAGGTGCCGCTGCCCGGCTGCACTGGTCACGGAAAGCCCGATGAAGTTGTACCGCGGCTCCCACTTGCCTTCGTTACGTTCGGGATGCACCGCACCCGCCATGACGAAAAGGGTGTCATCGGACAGCTCCAGCCGCTGCACATGCTTGTGGCCGAAGAGGCAGATTCTTGTCCGCGCCTTGAGCGAGTCTCTGAGCGCGTCCCGGTCGTGCAGCCAGTCAAGCGGGTGGTGGCACATCAGGAGGTTCACCACGCCGGATTCGTTCGAGGGGAGCATCTGATTCCGCCCGACCACCATTCTGTTCTGATTCTCGTCGTCCTTCTCACCGGAAACGAAAGCCGAGTTGCACCCCCGGATGCGGAGAATCGACTTATCGTTTAGCTCGATGTCGTCATCCCAGTACAGGTGCTTGGGCTTGGGGAGGCACTCGTACCCGCCCGCGAACTTGACGTACCCCGCGAGGGCACGGTGGACCGCATCGAACGCCTCCTCGTCGTCGTGCAGGCGTCGGATCTCTTTCTCGAGATCGCCCTGACGGAGGAGCTTGTGCTTGTCCTGGATGATGCCGCTCTTCTTGATGATGTCCCGGTCCACGTCGTGGTTGCCGGGGATGACCCAGACGGCTTCCTCCGGGCACCCGAGTAGCTTGCAAAGCTCCCCCAGCCAGTCCTTCGCCTTTGAGTACTCGTCGGGCTTGCCGGAAAAGGCGATGTCACCTGACACGAGGATACCGCTGCAGACCTTCACCTCGGCCAGCGTGCGAACCGCGTCCGCGACGAGTTCCTTTCGCAGGTCGAGGTCCGGATCGTACGCCGAACTGCTTCTCTTCGAGAAGTGGATGTCCGAGAGGTGTAGGAAGATCAACGGCTGCGACACGGGGACGGATCTCCTTGGGTGGCAGCGGGGCTATCCACGCCGCCGGAGATCCAGCCAGCGCGATGGGTTACGTAGAGAGGACCGCTCCATAATTGGGCATTTTACCGGGGGAGCCAGCGTCTGGCCCCTGAACAAAGGATCATATCCTGCTACAGATTGGAAGCGGAGAGATCGACGCCGAAGCTGGCACTGAACTTGTGACGGTCGATTCTCTTCCCGAGGTCGTCCCGCCGGCTGTTCGGCATCCCGCACCCGTTCGGGTCGCAGCTCGCGAGTGTGTAGAAGAGTCCGGTGCAGACGTTCTTGCTCACCCCACAGGTGCAATACGTGCTGGCGAGGAACCACTCGATCCGCTCGACGACGAGCGGTTCGCCGTCGATGTCGTCCGTGATGATGCCGCACTTCTCCAGGTCCGCGACGGGGTACGCCCGCGCGGCCTTTCCCGTCCAAACGCCGAGAACTCTTCACCCGCCTTGAACCGGGGGTCCGGCTTCTCTCTGGACTTGACCGAATCTGGGTCATCCCTCGTTGGGAGTTCGACGGGCTGATACTTGTCGAACGTGTGGTAGGCGACGGCGTTCGGGTACTTCTCTATGCAAGCGACTCTTTCACGACATCGACTATCTATGAATTCTCTTTTTCGATTTCTAGCCAGATCTTGCTGAGCGGCACGCCGAGCGAATCCGCAAGTTTCTGGGCAATGGCGATGCTGACCTGCACCTTTCCCAGTTCGATGGAACTGACGTAGGTCCGGTGAATACCGGCCTGATCCGCGAAGTCTTCCTGAGAGAGCCCGAGTCGTTCGCGACGCCTTCGCACGGCCGCGCCGAATAAGTCCGCAATTTTTTGCATAACGGGCTAGCGTGCCCGACTGCAGACGACTAATCTACAGACCATATCTATACAGATGATCGTCTACACCAACCCAATCCGGCTCAACGCTCTTTGGAGGAACTCGATGCGATTTCGCCTGCTCTTACTCGTCGGTCTCGCCCTGACGCCGGTCGCTTGCGACGGCAACACCGCATCCACCAGCTCGCTGAAGCCCGGCCAGGAACAGAAGCAGAAAGAAACGATGAAGAAGACCGCTCCCGCCGACTGAGTCGCGATCCACGCAGTCAACGAAAAGGAGATACGTCATGTACTGCTGCCACTTCGTGGCACTGGGACTCTTGTTGTGGAGCCCGCTACTGGCCCGCGCCGATTCGTTCGCGGAAGGAGACGCCTGCATCGTCACGGTCAAGGAGGCTCCCCTCCAAAGAGGGGACGAACTTCTCGTGCGCATTCCCAATGGGACGCGCTTGAAGGTGGAACGCATTCGCGAGGGTTGGGTGCGAACCCGCTTCACAAGCGAGGGGAAGACCCACGAGGGATGGATCGAGGAGGGTTTTCTCGCGGCGGCTGTCCAAGTCGATCCGGCCAAGGCCGTGAAATGCCCGGACGCCGAGGAGAAGCTCTGTCGGTTCGTGTTGCAGCAGAATTTGAAAGACTCCACCGAGAAGTCGGACACGATCAATTTGGACGTTGCCAAATTATCGGCACAAATGAAGGACGATATCGCGTCGTTGAAGTTATTGGGAGAAACGGCACCCGAAGAGATGCGGCCGCTCGTAAAGGACATTACGGTCGAGGTCGAATGGTTCGTAAAGCTCCTTCGCACCATTCGTGAGCATCCGGACGTGGTCGGATTGCCACGGGAGTCCTCAACGATCTTCTCACTGGAGCCTGGCGCTTTCAACGGAAAGCCGAAACTGAGCGTCGAGAGCCGGGAAATTCTTCCGGACGAATCGCTCAATGGGCTGCGAGGGAAGCTTTTTCACGGGTACGACGAATTGCGGGCTCAAATGATCCGGGTTGCCAATCGCGCGAAGAAGCGCTCCGGTCCGCTTGTGAACCGCGGCCAGGCACTGACCATCGACTTTCTGGAGTGCTACGAATTTCAGAGCAAGAGATTTCTCGAAGGCGGCAACCGCGACCCCTTCGACAACCCGGATCGCATCCGCTTGACAAACGCCTCCGGCATCACGCTCACCAATTGCATCGTCCTGGTCAAGGTCGTGGGAGAAAAGGACACCCGATACAACGTTCACTTTGTTCCGAAGTGGGTCGCGGGGCAAATGCGTACAGCCGAGTACTATTCGGGGATTCCGATTGGTAAGCACTTCGTGCTTCGCACGACCTGCACGAACGTCCAGCGGGTCGAGGTATCGATCTGGTCGGAACAGTTAAGTCAGGAGGAGATTGGCTACCGTTATGACGAGCGGGAGAAGGATTTTGCATTTCGGGAGTACGTCAACCGCGTGAAGGTCGTTGCGGACTGCACTCGTTACAAGGGGATCTTCGAGAACGGCTATCGGGTCAAGGTTTCTTTCCGGGACATCCCTTATGTTCCGTCGGCGACCGTGACGGTCCGCGTGAAGCGAAATGGCGTGTGGACCGAGCGAGTCGAGAAAATCCGGAAGTGGCGTGCGGCAAAAATCGAGGAGATCGATTTCTCGGACTTGAACAAAGCGGATGTCGAGCCGACGGAGTACGAGGTCACCCTGGAGGCGAAGCATGAAGGCTGGTTGCACGCGCGCACGTCGACCTGGAAGAGGGAGTGACTCGACCGTCTGCAACGGCTAATAAAAAGGCCCGTCCCGAATGGACGGGCCTTTTTCATTCCTCGCTTCTCGTTCAGCCGTGACGGCGTCGGGTGCGGATGTTGCCGCCGAGGACGTTGAGGGCGAGCAGGATCACGGCGGCGACGGCGAACACGGTCCACGAGTTGAACAGGAGGCCGAGGCCGACCGCGAGAACAACCGCTCCCGTGGCGTAGAACTGGTTCAGTTTGTTGCGGGCGTCCGGCATGGGATTCCGGAATCGCATCGGTCGAGTCGAAGTCATCATCGCAAGCTCCTTGCAGTGGGGTTATCTAAACGGAACACGAACACACACCATCGACGGGTCACCCGTTTGGAAAAGGGTGAGTCGATTGCTCCTTGAACCGACGGGTCTCGTCGGACTGTTTCGGTTAGCTCGCTCCAAACGAGAGCAGGCCGCGAAGGCGGCATATCAGGGTGCGAATTGCACCGGGTTGCTTTCGGACCACAGGACCCGAAGCAGTCGCTGGGTCGCGCTTTGCCTTGGGCTGCGAGTCGATCCGCCGTGGCGTGGGAGGCGGACTCGAACGCTTTGCCGGACCGCGAACCCGCGGCGTCGGCAAAGCGGCTTGAGCCGGCGGCACAATCGCGTCGTCGGGCCGGGGCATGAAGAGATAGGTCCGCGCTCCCTCGCGGCAGACGATGGGCCGATTCGATCCGGCTACCGCGACCCGGCTCAGACCCAGCTTGAGAGCGGTAACGAGATGGGTCCGATCGCAGGCCGCGCGAACGGGCATACCGACCACGCGCGAATTCGTCAGGACCACCTCGACCGGACGCGCATCGGTATCTCCCTTCACCCGGACCACTGCCTGCTTGCCGAGATCGAGCGTGACCGGCGGGCGATCTTCCTTCGAGCCGGAACGACTTTCGAGTTGCGGGAGGAGCATCGCCCGGTCGCGAGGATCGAGAACGAGTTCGGTCGCGTTCGAGCGGGCCTTTGCAATCAGGTCCCTACTGTCGGGGAACCGGCCCGGCTGGATCGCCAGCGCCACGGTCCAGGCTCCGGACTGGATCCAGACGTGGTGGGTTGCGCGTGCCAGTGCAACAGAACCGGCACCGAACGATCCGAGCAAGGCGAAGAGATCCGAGCGGGGCACGAGGGTATCGTCCGTCCAGGGGAAGTGGAAGCCGCCCTGGAGCAGGAGGTGTTGACTGTCGGTGGCCACGATCTCGCCGGAGCCGCGAAGTTGAATGCGGTTGAGAGCGAACCGCGAGGCCGAGTCCCGGGCCGTCATTCGGCCCGCATCGTCGAGGGCTTGGAGGAACTCACCCGGAACGGGTGTGAATCGGGCCGGCGGTGTCGGGAAGGCCGGGCCGACGGCAGCGGGAGCCGGGTACTCCCGGAGCAGTTGCTTTCCCGCATGGGACCAGCCGACCGCGACTCGACCGGACGGGCCGGTCTGGAACGTGACCGGCGTCTCGTCGGACCCCTGGCAGTCGTCGAGCGCGGCGGCGGGAATCCGTAGCCGTGTTTCGGGGAACCGGCCGGGAGCTCGGACGAGCACCGCGATCTCGGGTCCACGGCAGCGGATCACGAGCCCACTGCGTCCCGCAACGAATTCGAGCGGCGGGAGGGCCATGGGCCGGCCAGTTCCGAGCGTGCGAATCGCGGCCCGGAGGTCCCGGCAAAACGAACGCGCAATGGCGATCATGCTTCTCCTGGGGTTGGGTGATGGGTGGATGTTCGGGTTCAGGCGTTCGCCGGTTCGGCGAGGGTGGCGACCCGGGCCCGGAGCTGGGTCGCGGCGGCCTGGAGGGCCCGGTCGAGTCGATCTTTCTCGTCGGCCAGGAGGGCCGCGTAGCTCTCGACTTTGAAGCGCGTCCGCCGGATCCGTTCGGCGGCCCGCGTGATCGTCTCGGCGCGGGTGTCTTCCCCAAACGTGTCGACCGCGGCCTGATGGTCGGCAATGAGCGCCGCCAGTCCCGCCGCAACGGCCTCCTTCACGGAACGGTCGCCCTCGCCGGTCCCCGCCGGCACGGGGAAGCGAAGGACCTGGCCATCGATCCGGCCAAGGAAGAGTTGCACCTTGTCGACGAACACACCGTGG
>JAYTUG010000540.1:0-3850 GCA_043744695.1 Gemmataceae bacterium | reverse complement strand
GGAACATCAGTGAGAACCGTCGGGTTTCAGATCTGGATTACGCTCGACGGACGCGATTACGAATGTGAAGTCCTAGTCGACTTCACGGGAAACGAGCGAATACTCGGTCGCAATGTACTGAACTACATGGACGTGCTATTTCGCGGTCCCGCTGCGGAAATCGTCATCAATCCATAATCGGTGTCGTGAGACAATCACATGCTTCGCCTTCTTGCCGTACTTGCTGCACCGGTCACCCTTAGCTTGGTCGCGTGCTTTTTTCCGGTCGCCTCGGCGCAGCCGCCGAAGGCGGTGCTCGATGCCGAAGCCGAGCGCGTCGCGGTCGTCGCGAAGCTGAGCCCCGCAGTCGTTGCGGTCTGCATCTACGGCGGGCAGGCCATCGGCTCCGGAGTCATCATCGACGCCGAGGGCTTCGCGCTCACGAACCACCACGTCACCCAACCGGCCGGCGCGATCATGCAGTGCGGGCTCGCCGACGGCCAACTTTACGATGCCGTCATCGTCGGCCAAGACAAGATCGGCGACGTCGCCCTCATCAAACTCCTGCCGAAGAAAGAAGGCACGCCCTTTCCCTTCGTCCCACTCGGCGACAGCGACAAAGTCAAAATCGGCGACTGGTCGCTCGCCATGGGAAACCCATTCTCCATCGCCTTGGATTTCACCCCGACGGTCACGTACGGTCTCGTGTCGGGCACGAATCGCTACGAGCCCATGGGCAGCCAACCGGGGATCAGCGAGTACACGGATTGCATTCAGGTCGATACCTCGATCAATCCGGGCAACTCGGGCGGGCCGCTCTTCAACGTGAAGGGCGAACTCATCGGCATCAACGGCCGCATTAACTTCGAGAAGCGCCGACGCATCAACTCGGGGGTCGGCTACGCCATCTCGATCAACCAGATCAAGAACTTCCTCGCCCACTTCTATGCGGGAATCGACACCGACCACGCGAGTCTCGGCGCCGTGGTCGGCACCGCGGACGAAACCAGCGACTTACAGAAGATGGTCGTGAAGCAACTACTCGACGACAGCGATGCGGCTCGCCGCGGGCTGAAGGAAGGCGACCAGATTCTCAGTTTTGCCGGTCGCAAAATGACGAGCGCGAACCAGTACAAGAACATCTTGGGCACGTTGCCGAAGGATTGGCGGATGCCGATCGCGGTGCGCAGCGACAACGTGCGGAAGGAACTGCTCGTACGGGTGCAGAACATCACCCCGGGCGAAAAGGCACCGACTCCGGGCGCACCGATGACGCCGCAACCGCCCGCGCCGGAACCGAAGGGCCCGACGCCGAGCGCTTCTCCCGCGGCGAAGTTCCTCAAACTGAAGCCCGGCTACGTGAACTACTACTTCAACGAAGTGCAGCGCGACAAGCTCCTCGCCTCCGCCAAGAAGCACGGCGACTTCGCTACTACCGCCCCCATTTGGAACCTCGAAGGCAAGTACGACCTCGGCGAACGCAAGGGCGACATCAAGATCGAAATCAACGAAAAGGGTGCCGATCCATTCGTGAATATGCAGATGAACATCCTGCACGCGCTGCATCCGCTCGAAGCCGGATTGAACCTCCGGGCCGCGACCGAGCCCATCGGCAGCGGCGGCCTCATGATGGCCCTCTACCACTACCATCGGTTCCTTACGATGGGGGCAAAGGGCTTCGAAGGCGAGTTCGTCCACGCAGGCTCCGAGCCGTTCTACCCTTATCCTGCCGATGGAACCGCTCCGAAGTCGCTGTCGGAATTGCGCGTCGATGCGAACGTGATCCGTTCGAAGCACGCCTCCGTCACGTGCAAGTGGTACTTCGCCAAAACCGACGGCAAGCTCTTAGGCTTCGAGACCTCCGTGGCGAAAGAAACCGATCCGTGCGAAGTCTTCTTCCACGACTACAAGGACGCGGGCGGCGGGCTGATGCTGCCCCACCGCATGGAAGTGCGCCTCGGCGACAAGCGCTACGGGATTCTCACGATCGACAAGTACACTGTGAAGTAGTTGCTGGTTATTGGTTATTCGTTACTCGAATCACCAATAACAGAAAACCAATAACCAATAACAAGCCGCGACTATGAGATTCGCATCACTCGCATTATTGCTGCTTCTCCCGGGGCTGTGCCGGGCCGCGGACCCGTTCGATAAGGTCTGCGACGAAGTGAACACCAAGATGGTCAAAGTGTTCGGAGCGGGCGGCTTCTCGCGCCTCAACAACTTCGGCACCGGCATCCTCATTTCCAAGGAAGGGCACATTCTCACCGTGGCGAGCCAACTGCTCGACACGTCGGATTTGGTCGTGCACCTGTACGATGGCCGGAGGCTTAAAGCCGAGGTGATGGTCGTCGAACAGGAACTCGATGCCGCGATTTTGCGGATCAAGCTCGAGGGGAGGAAGCCCGAGGAACCGACCGGGCTCGACTTGCCGTTCTTCGACTTCGCCGAGGCCGCGAAACGGCCCAGCGCCGAGCCGGGCGACTGGATTCTCGGGTTCACCAACCAGTACGAAATCGCCCTGCGGGACGAACCGCTCAGCGCCATGCGCGGCGTCATCGCCGCCCGCACCCGCCTCTTCGGCCGCGCCGGCGTCTTCGACTTCCCTTACAACGGCGACGTGTACGTCGTGGATCAGATCACCAACAACCCCGGAGCGCCGGGCGGAGCCCTCACCACTCGCGAAGGCAAACTCCTCGGCATCATCGGCCGCGAAATCAAGAACGCGCAAACCGAAACCAACATCAACTACGCCATTCCCACGAATGCTTCGGTCGCGGTGAGGTTTAAGATCAAGGAAATGGAGAAGGAGGTCGAGAAGACGCTGACGATCTCTTTCCCGGACTTCGTGGCGCGCGGCATGAAAGGCGAATATCGCCCGATGAAGCGCGACCCTTCGATCGTGAGGGGTGAAGGCGGCTGGACGGGGATACTGTTCGTGCCGAACATTCTGAGCCGCACGCCAGCCTATGTGGAAGCGGTCATTCCCGGTTCGCCGGCGGCGAAGGCGGGCTTCAAACCGGACGATTTGATCAGCTTCGTGGACGGCGAACCGATCGTGAGCATCACGGCGTTCCAGGATTACCTGCGGTCTCACACGCGGCCGGGCACGACGATCCGCGTGGACGTTCGTCGGGGTGAGGCACTGCAGACGATCGAACTGCCATTGGGCACGCATCCGCCGCGACCGGTGGTGCCCGCACCCGTGCCCATGAAGAAGTGAGGATCAGGTATGGCGACCGCAACGAAATTGATGACGGCCGAGGAGTTCATGCTGTTGCCCGAACCGGTGGACGGCAGCCGACAGGAACTCGTGCGTGGAGAGGTCGTTGAAATGGCACCGCCACCGAACTGGGAACACGGACGAATCGCCGGAAACGTCTATTTTGCGATCAGGCTCTATCTCACACACAAACCGATCGGTGAGGTCGTGGTCGAGAGCGGTGTGATTGTCGATCGCGATCCCGCGACCGTACGCGGGCCGGACGTCAGTTTCATGAGTCGTGACCGGCTCCCGCAAAACGATCGCATGAATCGATACGCCGATTCCACGCCCGATCTCTGCATAGAAGTTCTCTCACCATCGAATTCGCGCTCCGACATTCGAGATAAACTCGGCGAGTACTTCTCCGGTGGGGCGAAGCTCGTCTGGGCGGTCGATCCGGACGACCGCTCGGTGACCGCCTACCAGAACGCTCAGGAAGGCCGCGTCCTCCATCAGGGAACCTCGATCGATGGTGGCGACGTACTACCGAATTTCACCTGCCCCGTAGCGGACTTCTTCAAGTGAATCATCGTAGGACGACCATCATGATCTTTCGCACGCCGCTCGCCTTGGTTCTTCTCGGAGCCATCGGACTCGCTCGTCCCG
>JAYTUG010000539.1:0-3857 GCA_043744695.1 Gemmataceae bacterium | reverse complement strand
TCGTCGAACTGCTCCAACGCACAAAACTCATCAAGGAAGATGCGGCCATCGGGCTCGTCTTCCCGGCACTGTTCGCGCTCGGCGTGCTGCTCGCCTCCCTCTATCTGAGGCAGACGCATCTGGATGTGGATCGCGTGTTGCTCGGCCAACCCGAGTACGCCCGGCAGGCTCGCTGGGAAGTCGGCGGAACCGGGATCAAACCGCTCTGGGTGATGATCGGCGTTCTCGCCTTGAACGTAATTTTGCTCGCGGTCTTCTCGAAGGAACTGAAACTCACGACGTTCGACCCCGCGCTCGCGGCGTCGCTCGGCTTCCGCCCCGGCCTCATGCACTACGGCCTCATGGCGGTCGTCTCGCTCACGGCGGTGGCGTCGTTCGATGCGGTCGGACCGGTGCTCGTCGTCGGCTTCTTCGTAGTGCCCGCCGCGACCGCGTTTCTGCTCACGGATCGGCTCGCGGTGCTGCTCGGCCTGGCCGCGCTCATCGGTGCGATTGGTGCCGCGAGCGGAACCTACGTGGCCTTCCGCGTCGATACGAATATCGCGGGCACGGTGGCCGTCATGCTGGGCGTACTCTTCGCGCTCGGCTTCACGTTCGCGCCGCAACGCGGGCTCGTGGCGCAGGTCGTTCGCCGCTACGCGCAGAGCCGCCGCTTCCTCGAAACGATGTTGGCGATCCACCTGCTTCAACACGAGGGCACTCCTGCGGAAGACGATGAGTCGCGCCTCGATGGCTTGCACGCGCACCTGCACTGGAAGCCGGTCGAGGTCGTGGCCGTGGTGTCCCGCGCGGAGAGAAACGGATTGGTGAGGCGAGTGGGAGCGTTGCTGAAGTTGACGGAGGGTGGGAGGCACCGGGCGCGCGAGGTGTTGGGTTCGTAGCCGCTTGCGGCTTCGCAAAACCGTCGCTTACGCTTCCGGCTCTTGGGTTCACGGCTTCGCGTACGGGATCACATCGGGCAATGTCGGGAACAATTTGGGGGCTTCGCCAGTCAGGAACTTGTCGATCTTCCACGGGAAGACGCCGAGTTCGCGGTCGCCGGAGATTGTCTGGGTGCCGTTGTTCAGGAACGCCGCCGAAACCACCGGGCCGCTGTGCTTGCGGAACGCGGCCAGTTCCACCTTCGCCCACAAATCCCAGAGCCGCACCGTGCGGTCGGATGAACCCGAGATCGCCCAGCGACCGCCCGGCATCACCGAGACACTTCGCACCGCCGCCTCGTGGCCCGGCAACGTGGTCAGTAGTTTGCCGAACTTCACGTCCCAGACTCGCACCGTCTTGTCGTCGCTGCCCGAGATCGCCTTCGTCCCGTCATCGGTGAAGGCGACGCACGTGACGGTGGACGTGTGCCCCGTGAACTTCTTCAAGACTTCGCCGGTGTACAGGTCCCACAGGTAGAGGTTGCGGTCCGCGGCGATGAGGGCGGTCTTGCCGTCGGGATCGACCGCGATGGCCGTGATGTATTTCGCGGTGCCTTCCCAGCGGCGAATCTCGTCGCCGTTGCTCGTCTTCCAGAGTGCGACCAGTCCGTCGAAGCCGCCCGAGATGGCCCACTTGCCGTCCGGAGTGAACGCGACCGCCGTCACGAGGCTGTCGTGTTTGTCGAACTTCGCGGTCTGGAGTCCGGAGAGCGTGTCCCAGATGCGGGCGGTGCCGTCCATGCTTCCCGAGATGGCGCGTTTGCCGTCGGCGGAGAGCGACACCGCCCAGACACTCGCGGTGTGGCCCACGAATCGTTTCAGGTCGCGACGGCCTTCGACGTCGTAGAGGCGGACGGTGCGATCGCCGGAGGCGACGACGGCGCGCTTGCCGTCGGGAGCGAAGGCGATTTGATTGGCGTCGCCGCCTCGGGCTTCGAGCGGATCGAGTTCGCCGGTGTTGTCGGCGAGGGCCGGGCCGTTCGAGTTAGTCTGGAAGCTGGTGCCGAGGCGCAGTTCGCGGACGAGGTCGCCGAAGGCCTGGACCCAGATTTGCCGGCTCACGGTACCGCCCGCGCCGCGGAGCGCCCCGACGTGTTTGCCGAGCGTCGCGGAGGTGTCGATCTTCGCGCGGAACTCGTCGGGTGAAAGCCCGACCTCACCGGCCGCGAGCGGCAGGTCGAGATCCGCTTCATACTTCAACGTGATGGTGCTGACGGCTTCGAACTTGGACACCTTCGCGCCGGTCTTCGCGACGATCTCGGAGTACCTCTTCGCGTCGTCCTGCATGATTTCGAGCGACTTCTCCTTGGCCGGGTAGAGTGCCTTGATGAGGTCGACGTCGGACTTCTTGAAGGCGTTCGGGTTCTTGCCGAGGTGGTCGCGAATCTGGTCGGCCTTGGGGAGGATGCCGGTGATGTGGCAGGACATGCACGAGACGCCGGCCTCGACGGCGCGGTCGGGCCGCTTCGGATCGCTCACGATATTGATGGGTCCCTTGTCCAGCCGCGTGTTGTCCGCCTTGGCGAGAATGTAGGCGTGCAGGCCGTTGGGCAGTGCGAAGATCGCTTCACCGCCGGCATGTTGAAAGGCGTTCTCGACGAGGTTCGGGCCGAGCGGGAACGCGAAGATGTTGCGGCGATCCGGGAGCAGGTTGCCGTTCACGCGTTCTGTCAGGTTCGCGGGCGGTTCGTCGAAGTCGTAGCTTCGCCAGTACATGCCCTGCGCCGAATCGTGGCGTTCGAGCACCCGGTTGAAGCGCGAGATGCCCGACCCGTTGAACCCGACGCGAGTCACGCGTTCCTGCTGCACGTTGAGCACGGCATCGACGCGAAGCTGGCGTTCTAGATCGGCGAGGTTCGAGGGGAGTTGCATCACGTCGTAGTAGAGCGGGGCACGGGAGGCGGTGCCGACGAACCAGTCCGCCCGGATCACGGGCACCTTCGTTGCGGTGCTCACGGTCACGGCGCGGGCCGCGATCGTGTCGTCGAGGATGCCGTAGGGGTATTCCTGCAAGATGCGGTTCCAGATGGTCGCGTCCCAGAGATACCAGCGAAGGTCGATGCGGAGCACGGTCTTCGCGGGGTCAATGGCCACCGGCACGCTGATCCTCGGGTTCCACGACAGACTGTTCACGAGCTTGCTCAGTGCATTGCGATACGTCTGGAGTTCTTCGTCGGAGAGGCCGGCGTTGTGGAGTTGGTTCAACGTAAAGTAGCGATGGAAGCGGCGAGCCCGGCGATCGATCTTCTCCAAGTCCGCGAGAACCGCATCGAGCACATCGCCTTGCGTTACGGGCGTTCGCGGTGCGGCAATCTCGGCACCCGGTGCCCCAGCATCAATCCATTTCTTGACGAGTGCAATCTCGGCGGGCGTGGGCCTCGGCGCTTCTTCCGGTGGCGGCATCGAGCCTTCATCCATCCGTTTGAAGAGGCGAGAACCGTCCGCGTTACCGGGCAGGATTTTCTTGCGGGCGACGAGCTTCGACAGATCGCCGATGTAGTTCATTCCGCCTTCGATAGCCCCGTTCTGACCGTGGCAGCGGTAGCAGTGCGCCTTGAAGACGGTCTGCACCTTCGCGGTGAGTTCCTGCTTTTCGTCGGCGCTGGCAGGGACGCTGAGTGCGAGGAGGCAGCCGAGAGCGAGGAGAACGGTCTTCGCGA
Source organism: Gemmataceae bacterium (assembly GCA_043744695.1). GTDB lineage: Bacteria > Planctomycetota > Planctomycetia > Gemmatales > Gemmataceae > Urbifossiella. Next base: position 277 of record JAYTUG010000539.1, on the reverse strand, counting down.
ACATCCGGTTACCTCCGAGGCACAGCGGGCACACGGACATGATAACCGAACCCGAACCGGAAGTGACTGCAACGGTGTAACGAGGGTGTAACCAGCGGAGCGGAGTGCGACGACTCCGCCGAGGTCGCGCTCCGCTCATCGATTCTCACCAGTTGGCGGTCAGGGGATCGGTGGTGAATCTTCCTCCGGTGTCGAGTGCGGCGGTTCCTTGGCTCGATCGGTCGGTGGATAGAAGAAGAAGAACAGGAACAGGGCACCGATCAGCGCCGCGAACATC
>JAYTUG010000538.1:0-15439 GCA_043744695.1 Gemmataceae bacterium | reverse complement strand
CGCATCGGCATCGCGACCTCTCCCCAACGGGGAGAGGTGAAGAGATCGATCGTGCTTTCGTTCCATAAATGAACTGCCTACTTCGGGAGGCACACCCTCTCCCGCGTGAGGCATGTCACCATTCCACGGAGTTTCTTCATGTTCAAAATTTGTCGCTGGGGCATTCTTGGGACCGCGAACATCGCACGCAAGAACTGGAAAGGGATGCGGCTCGCGGGGAACTCCACGATCGTGGCGGTCGGCAGCCGCGACCCTGCCAAGGCACGGAAGTTCATCGACGAGTGCCAGTCGGAAGTGCCGTTCGCCACGCCGCCGATGCCTTGCACCTACGAGGAGTTGCTTCAGCGCCCGGACGTGGATGCCGTGTACATTCCGCTGCCGACGGGCATCCGCAAGGACTGGGTCATCAAGGCCGCGGAGGCCGGCAAGCACGTACTTTGCGAGAAGCCGTGCGGCGTCAACGCTGGCGAACTCCGGGCAATCCTCGATGCGTGCCAGGCGAACCGCGTGCAGTTCATGGATGGCGTCATGTTCATGCACAGTGCCCGGTTGCCGCTCCTCCGCAAAGTGCTCGACGACGGCGAGACCGTCGGCGACCTCCGCCGCGTCACGTCCCAATTCTGCTTCTCGGCTCCCGACGAGTTCATGAAGACGAACATCCGCGTCAGCGATTCCCTCGAACCGCTCGGAGCGCTCGGCGACCTCGGCTGGTACAACATTCGTTTCACACTGTTCGCACTCAAATATCAACTGCCCGAACGGGTGACCGCGCGAACGCTCTACGAACACGGCTCCGAGTCGAAGCCGGTGCCGATGGAGTTCTCGGCGGAGCTTTTCTTTCCCGGCGGCGTCACGGGAAGCTTCTACTGTTCCTTCCGCACCGAGAACCATCAGTGGGGTCACATCAGCGGTTCGCGCGGTTCGGTACACGTACCCGATTTCGTGCTGCCGTTCTTCGGGTGCGAGTCGGCGTTCGAAGCGAACAAGCCCCACTTTTACGCGAAGGGCTGCACCTTCCGCATGGAGAGCCACCCGGTGAAACACGCCTTGCGCGAGTACAGCGAGGGGGCCGAGAACGCCCAGGAGGCGAACATGATCCGCACTTTCAGCGGGCTGGTCCTTTCCGGCAAACTCGACCCTTCCTGGGGCGACATTGCCCTGAAGACTCAACTCGTGATGGACGCGTGCCTGCGGTCGAGCCAGCAAGCTGGGAAGGTGGTCGAGGTCCTTTAGATCGCCGCTTGCGGCTTCGCGATCTCGATGATCGCGAAGCGGCATGCGTTCACAACTCCGAAGACGAACGCACGGCGAAGAAGTGGTCGAGGCGCTCGTACCAGCCGTCGGGCTTCTCGAAGCCTTCCTTGAAATACTTCATGCGCTGGGCCGACTTGCCGTGCGTGAACTTCTCGGGCGTCACGGTGCCGCGGGATCGCTTTTGCAGCGTGTCGTCGCCGATTTGGAACGCCGCGTTGAGCGCGGAATCGATGTCGCCCTGTTCCAGGAATTTGTGCTTCCGGTTCGCCAACCCCAGGCAAACTCCGGCGAGATAGTCGGCCTGTAGTTCGAGTCGCACCGAACCATCGTTATCGTGCGGCTTCACGCGTGCGGAGTAGCCGATGAGATTCTGCACGTGGTGCCCCACTTCGTGCGCAATGACGTAGGCGCGGGCGAACTCGCCGGGCGCTTTGAGCTTGCGTTCCATTTCCGCGAAGAAGCCGAGGTCGATGTAAACCTGATCGTCGCCGGGGCAGTAGAACGGGCCGACGGCGGAATCCGCGAGCCCGCACGCCGACTGGACTTGACCCGTGAAGATCTCGAGCTTCGGTTGCTTGTAGCGCTTGCGTTGCTTCTCGAATTCCGAGCCCCACACCTCCTCGGTGTACTTGAGTACGACCTTCACGAACTTGACCTGCTCCTGCTGCTCGGGGCCAGCGGGCGGTGCCTCTTGCACGCCCTGCCCGCCGCCGCCTCCGAAGTTGACGCCGGTAAGGAGGTAGACGATCACGCCGAGGATGCTGAGCCCGCCGCCGCCCAAGGCGAGTTTGCCGCCCATGCCGCGGCTGTCTTCCACGTTCGAACTCTCGGCGTCGCCATCCCATTTCATGTGCATTCTCCCAAAGAAGACACCAGAGTAGAGGGTCACACTTCCGGGTTCGCACTGCGAACGGCGTACCGTTTCAAATCTTCGAGGTCGACGAATTCGAGCGCGTGCATGTGAGTCGCTTCCAAGTCCACGGGGCAGGCCATTCCCGCCTCGAAAGATTCCTTCCAGCGCGTGATGCAGACGCACCACTGATCGCCGGCCTTGAGACCCGGGAATCCGAATTGGGGAAACGGCGTGCTCAGGTCGTTGCCGATCGATCGTTGGTGGGCCAAGAACGAAGCGGTCACGCGGCAGCAGATCGTGTGCAGACCTTCGTCGTCCGCCCCCGTGTTGCAGCACCCATCGCGATAGAAGCCGGTCAGCGGTTCGGTGGAACACGTCTTCAACGGACCGCCGAGAACGTTCTTTGCCTTGCTCATGAGGTGCCTCAGTGGATGATTCGGTCGAGGGTGCGAGATTGAGTCATCATAGTCACCAGCACCGCGCGTTGCACCGCCCGATCGTCCATGAGGAATGAGTGCAGCACGGGGAAGAGCAGCGGCCGATCGCCATCGCGAATTCGAGTTTCGGAGGCGGCCACGACGCCATCGTTGAGTTCGCCCCCAAACAGGAATCGCGGGTTTCGCGGCCCGGCGGTTCCCGCAATTAAAGTGTACGGATCGGCCGGCGGTGGGATCGCGGGAATGGCGTCCGCGGATGCGAGGAAGCGGCCGCAACCGCGGCTGAACCAGCGAAAAAACCGCCACTTCCAGACGTACGCCGCGATTCGGGGCGGGCGGTTCGGCACCCCGAGCATCGCGAGATGGTGAACGACGAGTTCCGGAACTTCGAGCCGGGCCAGCCTCAGCAGCAACCCGCCGAGCGAGTGAGCGGCGAGGCCGATCGGTTCGCCCGTTCGCGCCAGTCCTTGCAGCTTTTTCGTGAGGCGAGCGAGGATGCCGGGAAGTGTTTCCAAGGTCGGCGAGTAGCCGAAGTAGAGTGTGCGGTGCCCGGCGCGGCGCAGTGCCGACCCGAGCCCGAACATCGAGCAAGGCGTCCGACCGAGGCCGTGAACCAGCAGCACCCTCATACCGAACAGTCTAGCGGTTGCTTTCGCCGTCTGGAGTTTTTGGGTCGGACGCGAAGTGAGTGGCGGAGAGGTCGGGCTCGATCGCGGTCCTTCCAACAATCGGGGCAGATGCCGTGCCTTAAGCGGGCGTCTTCAGCCATTATCGTTTGAAAACGGCATGAAACCCAGCCTGTGCAAAATGATGATCCGCCGTGAGGGCATCCGTCAGCCCGCGTTCTGTCATGACCGCGAACGAGATGCAATCGGTCAGCGACCATTCCTTATCCGGACGCTTGGCGAATAAGTCGAATCCAGCGTCGAACACTTCCACGTCGTAGGGAACGATTTCGTACTGGGGTTCGTCGCGAAGGAACTCGATGAGTTGGACAGCGCTGGCCCGCGCAGACGGGTGGGATAGGGCGTCGGCGAGTTCAACCAAGACCCATTCGGTCGTCACCAGTTGGCCGGTGAACGATTCAAGGTATTCGGAGACGACGCTGTGAGCCGCGTCGTCCGCATGCATCCAGGCGATGAACGCAAAAGTATCGACGAACGCAGTCATCGTTTTGGCGTCCCCAATCGGTAGTGATCGTGCTGGGCCGCCAGGTCGGTAGGCAACCCGTGTAAGATGCCCTTGAAGCGAGCCATCCGCTCGCCCAAGGATTTCGACTTGCTCGCCGGTAGCGGTGCGATCGACACCCGCGTCCCTTCCGGCAACGCCGTCGCGTCGTCCGGAACGATGACGCCATTCTGTACCACGCCTTCCAGTTCCATGATTCACTCTCCGGGAGGACGATAGCAGTCTACCACGAAAGGACAACAGAATCGCGAAGCCCAACTACTTCTTCACGGTCGGCAACTGCCCCTTGATGCTCTCCTTCTCCTTGTCGCGGTCCACGAACGGCACGCCCTTCACCATCCACTCCGGGGCCGGCTTGCCCTTCAAGTGATGCTCGAAGAACGAGAACATCCGCACGGCGAAGTCGCGGGCGTTCGCTTTCTTCGCGAGGTTGTGCGGCTCGCCGTTGTAGTTGAGCAGGTAGCACTCCTTCTCGAGTCGCCGCAGGGCCAGGAAGTATTCGATGCCCTGATACCACGGCACCGCGTCGTCCTGATCGTTGTGGATCATGAGCAGCGGCGTCTCGACGCGGTCGGCCATGAAGATCGGCGAGTTCTCGATGTAGCGCATCGGAGCCTTCCAGAGCGTTTCGCCGATGCGGCTCTGGCTCTTCTCGTACTGGAACTGTCGCGGTAAGCCGGTGCCCCAGCGGATGCCGTTGTACGCGCTCACCATGTTGGAAACCGGCGCGCCGGCGACCGCCGCCTTGAACCGATTCGTCTGCGTCACCATGTAGGCGATCTGGTAGCCGCCCCACGATTGGCCGTTAATGCCGATCGCGTTTTCGTCGACGAAGCCTTTATCGACCACGGCCTGGATCGCGGGGAGCACGCACTTGATGGCACTCTGGCCGGGGTATCCCGTCTTGTACGCGATGTCCGGCATCAGCACGAGGTAGCCGTTGGAAGCGTAGAAGGTCGGGTTGATGACCTGCCCGCGGGTCACGTTCGGCACCGCGAACTGATTCACATTTTGCGAGAGGCGCTCGTAGAGGTAGACGACCATCGGGTACTTCTTGCTCGGGTCGAAGTTCTCGGGCTTCACGAGCACGCCGGCGAGAGGTGTGCCATCGGCACTCTTGAAGTTCACGAGTTCGGACCGCCCCCAGTTGTACTGTCGAATCGTCGGGTTGATGTCGGTCGCGCGTTTGATCGCCTGGAAGTCTGCGCCAGTCGTGTAGTAGTCCGGGTAGTCGTAGAAAGTTTGCGCGGTGAACACGAAGGTGTCCGCGTGCTTAGCCTTGGTCGGCAGGCCGAACTTGCGGGCGTCCATCACCAGCTTCTTGGGCAACTCGCCGGGTTCGAGGCGGAAGAAACCCGTGTCGCGCGTCCGCAGGTTCTCGGCAGCCAGGAGCATCGGCTTGGTCAGATCCGTTCCGCGAACGTCTTCATCGTCATCGTCCGAACGCACGTTCACATAGCGGAAGCGAATCTGCTGAGCGCGGCCGACCTTCGTCAGGTTCTCGGCCGAACTGCCGTCCGCGGCGAACTTCCACAAATCGTAGCGGTCGTAAAGCAGCACGAACTTGCCATCGGTGCTCCAGCCGTTCGCGCCGTAGGGCGGCGGCTCGGCCGGGTGGTCGTCTTCCTCATCGAAGAACTTCACCTTCAACTTCGAGGTCAGGTTCGTTTTCGTGCCGTCGGCAATCGCGAGGGTGCTCCAGTTTTTGCCGTCGAAGGTGAGCAGGTATCTGCCGTTGGGCGAGAGCGACGAGGAACCGCCGAAGGCGGAGAGCACGGGCTTGGTTTCGCCGGTCTTTAAGTTGACCACCGAGACATCGCGGGGCACGGGGTCGGCGTAACCGGTGAGGTGGAGGTACTTGCGGTTGTCGGAACCGAGTGCCCAGTCGCCGACGGCGGGCAGGCCGACGGTGAGCGCTTCATCCGAGACTTGACGGAAGACTTTGTCGTCGAGGAACAGCACGGCAGAGTAGCTGCGGTTGCGTTCGACGTCGCCGCGAATCTTCTGCATCGGCTGGATGTAGCCGTCCTTCCAGTGCCAGAGATCGAGTTCGACTTTATCCGGGGAAGCGGGGGCGACTGTTGGAGCGGGCGGTCGAACGATCGTGGTGGCGAGGTGCAAACGGGTGCCGTCGGCATTGAACCCGAGGGTCGTGCCGTTGAGTGCCCAGCCGGTCTTGAGTCCCGACGGCTTGGACCCGAGAACCTTGACGGCGGGCAGCACTTCATTCGGCCCCTTCGCCAGCAACAGTTCCGCCTGTAACGCTGTCACCTTGTTGCGTTCCCAGACGTAGACGTGCCATTCCGGAGTCGGCAGAAGCGGCAACGTTCCCACCGGCGTGCCTGCGGGCCGCGGCGGCGGAGCGACCTTCGGATCCGCGGTCACCCCCGCGCCGTCGTAAAAGAATGCGAGCTTCTTCTGCTTTTCGTCCCACGTGAGCCGCGAGTATCGGCCTTCGCCGACCTTCAGACTCAGCGGGCTCGCCTGCGAATTCGGATCGAGTACGAACACGCCGTTGGTCTCTTCCTTCTTCGAGGACACCGTGAAGACGAGCAGTTTGCCGTCTTTCGAGAGGTCGTACTCGCCGACATCGGGAAGAGTGCGTTCCTTGCCGGAGGCAAGGTCGCGAATGGTGAGCGGGTTGCCGTAGGTGCGTGTGGGCCGTGGGGCCGGTGCAACTTCGGGAGCCGTGCCGCTCTCCTTGCTGAACGGAGGCCGCGGACTCTTCGGGGCGGGCGCGGGTTCGGTTTTCACCTCAAGCGTATCGCTTTTCGGTTCGGGAATCGTGGGCTTGTGGTAGATCAGGAAGCCGGCACCCGCGCCGCCAACCGTGAAATTCTTCTCGTAGGGCAATCGCGCCGCAATGTCGCCCGCCGGTAGGTTCACGATCGCGAGCATCGGCTTGGGCATCTCCTCGGCCTTCACCTTCGCGACTTTCGCCTTGTCGAGTTCAGCCTTGGTCGGCGACAAGGGGAAGACGACCTTCAAAGAATTCGGGCTGAACTGTGGGCTGCCCGAAGTCGAAGGCGTTGGAGGCGTGGGGCCGTCGGCGGGTCGGCCACCGCGAGCGATCGTCGTGTCCTTGCCGCTCGAGATGTGCCTCACGATCACTTCCGCATCGCTCCCGTCGAGCGGTGAGACGGTGTATGCCAGATACTTGCCGTCCGGCGAAAGGGTTATGCCCGTGGGGCTGCGCCAAGCGTCGTAATCGGCGTGGGTCAGAATCTTCCTGTGCTGCAGAGCCTGAGCAGCGGTGCGCTCCGCGATTCCAAGTAGCAACGCGAACAGAGCGAGCGCGACCAGCAACCGCGAACGGGGCAGCGAAAGGAGCACGGCAGTCTCCGGATGGCGAAGCAATTGAGAAGTTGGACGTGTATTATGGCGCGGCGAGCCGACCGCGCCCAATCGTTTTCTTGGAAGTGTTGCGTACCCGGTTGGACCACTCGAAGTAGGCCGAGTGACGAGACGGCGACTCACACCTCTCATCGCTACATCACGCGAGGTTCCACAACCGTTCGAACTCCGCACCGAAGCGCCGCAGGAGGTTCGAGTCGGCACTCTCGATCAGGTTCTCGTAGTTGATGTCGGCGGCACCGCGCGTCCAGTTGTAACTGCCGTTCACCAGACGGATGCCGTCGAAGATCGCGAACTTGTGGTGCATGTGACCGGACTTGTGCGTCTCTGCCGACATCGCGCGAATCAACTTCACCGGGATGCCGCTGTCGGCGAATTGCCTCAAGTCCGAACCGAGATCGTCCGCTTTCTCCGCGTCCGAAATGATCCGCAACTTCACCCCGCGGCGATGGGCATCGAGAATCGAACGGCTGATGCGGTCGTCCGTAATGGTGAACACGCACAGGTCGGCCGTCCGCTTTGCCGTCTGGAAGCGGTGAACGATCTCCTTCAGGCACTCCTCGCCGGGCGAGAAGAACGCGGAATCATTCATCGGCAGCGCCATCGCAAGGTCGACATTCTCTCCTTGTATCGGCACCACGGCTTTCAGCACGTTCTCGAGCCAGCCGATCACCTGCACGGCTTCCGGGTCGGAAATGGCTTGCCGAGCGATTTCGAACACGACGTGCCGGAGCACGCCTTTTTGCTGATCGTTCTTCGCGTGGTCGGCCACCCAGCCCGCGAGCGACTGCTTCTCGCTGCCGGAGAGCTTGCGGTCCGTCAGCGACTCCGCGAGAAAGCGTTCGATCTGCGTCCGGTCCACGGCATTCTCCCTCAAGCGGCTCGTGCGTATCATTGGCATATGGTTTCCGTTCGCACTCGGAATCACAACCTTCCAGCCGAGCACACATGGACCTGACACCGCGGCAGATCGTGGCCGAACTCGATAAGTACATCGTGGGGCAATCCGCGGCCAAGCGGGCCGTCGCGGTCGCCATCCGCAATCGCTGGCGGAGGCAACAACTGCCCGAAGACCTCCGCAAGGACGTCACGCCCAAGAACATCATCCTCATTGGGCCCACGGGCGTCGGCAAAACCGAAATCGCCCGGCGACTCGCCTCCTTGGTGGGTGCTCCGTTCATCAAAATCGAGGCCACCAAGTTCACCGAAGTGGGCTACGTCGGCCGCGATGTCGAGAGCATCATCCGCGACCTCACCGAGGCGTCCATCGGCCTCGTGAAGTCCGAGATGCGGCAGCAAGTGATGGAGAAAGCGAAGGAACGCGTGACCGAGCGCTTGCTCGATCTGCTCGTGCCGCCGACGCCGAGCAAGCCCTCCGCGCCGTGGGAACCTGAGCAGGAAGTGGGCGAAGACAAAGAGCAGGAAAAGGAAAGCGAGAAGGAAGAACTCGAGAAGCGACAGCGGACGCGCGACAAGTTTCGCGCCAAGCTCGAAGCCGGAGAACTCGAAGATCGTACCGTCGAACTCACCGTCGAGCAGCGGACCGCACCCGTTCAGATTTTCTCCAACCTCGGCATGGAGAACATGGACGTGGACATGCAGGGGATGCTCGACCGGATCATGCCGCGGTCGAACGCGGCGCGGAACCTGACGATCCGCGACGCCCGCAAGTTGCTCACGGAGCAGGAAACCGAGGCGCTCATCGATCGCGCCAGCGTCACCGAGAAAGCCATCGCCAAGGTCGAGAACAGCGGCATCGTCTTCCTCGATGAGATCGACAAGATCTGCGGCCCGTCCTCGGGCCACGGCCCGGACGTGTCGCGGCAAGGCGTGCAGCGCGACCTGCTCCCCGTGGTCGAAGGCACCACCGTGAACACCAAGCACGGTCCGGTGAAGTCGGACCACATCCTGTTCATCGCGGCGGGTGCCTTTCACACGTCGAAGCCCTCGGACCTCATGCCCGAGTTGCAGGGCCGCTTCCCGATCCGCGTCGAACTCACGGACCTGACCCGCGACGATTTTCTACGCGTGCTCACCGAGCCCAAACACGCCCTGACCAAGCAATACTCGGAGTTGCTGAAGACGGAGGGCGTCGAGTTGAGCTTTACGCCGGACGGCATCGAGGCGCTCGCGGACATCGCATTCGAGGTGAACCGTTCCGCCCAGAACATCGGCGCTCGCCGGCTTCACACGATCCTGGAGAAGGTGGTGGAGGAGGTGAGTTTCGAGGGCCCGGACCTGCCCGAGAAGACCGTGATCGTGGACGGCAAGTTCGTCCGCGACAAGCTCGGTCCGATCGTGCAAAGCGAAGACCTGAGCAAGTTCATTTTATGACGTAAGAATGAGCGAAAGAATGACGACGACACTCAAAGAGGTACGAAATAAATGAGCGACGAACTTCGTTCCGAATATCAGTTCGATTACTCCGTGGCGAAGCCCAACCGCTTCGCTGCCGGATTGCAAAAAGGAGGGCGTCTGGTCGTGCTCGATCCGGAAGTCGCTGCCGCCTTCCACGATTCGGAGGACGTGAATGCCGTGCTTCGCGCACTTCTTCAAACCATGCCAAGCAAAGCCGAAAGATCAGCCGATGTGGCCTAGCGATTCTCAACTTTTACAGTTGTAAGACTCCTGCCGAGCTTCGGTATCACTTCCAACGATGGTTTTTCGTGGAATGACACTCCGGGAGCGGCGTCGTTCTAAAGGAATGAGCCGAGCTGGCGAATGCCTCGGTAACGACGGCGCAACGCGCTCTATCAGCGGCTGTTAATCTTCGCCCGCTAAAGTGTCTTCATCGGTACGGGAAAGGAGGCCCGGATTTACTCGGGAGGTTCGATCATGCTAGCGCTGCTCGCTTTTGTCTGCCCACCCCTCGCGGTTCTCGCGTCCGGCACGCCGAGTCAGGCTGCCAAGAATGCCTGCCTCACGATGCTGCTTTTCATCCCCGGCGTGATTCACGCTCGCAGCGTTGTCGAGAAGCGGACCGTGGAACGGCAGTACGAAGCCGTGTTCCAGGCGATGGACCGCCTCGCGGCGTGAACTCACCGTACGATCGCCTCGTCGTTGAACAACTCGCTGATCGACTGATCCTCGTGAATGCGGCGGATCGCGTTCGCCAACAGCGCCCCGACCGAAATCACCTTCACGTTCGGCAACATCTTCTCGCTCGTCAGCGGGATGCTGTCCGTCACCGCGATCTGCTCCAGGCCCGCCTCGCGAATCCGGTTGATCGCCTGATCGACCAGCAATCCGTGCGTGGCACAGGCGTAAATCTTCTTGGCCCCGTGCTTGCGGGCGATGGCTGCCGCATTGATCAAACTCCCCGCCGTCGAGATCATATCGTCGAAAATCACGACCGTCTTGCCTTCAACCGGTGCCCCAATCAAGTGGGCGGCCTCAGTCTTGGTCGCACTACTCCTTCGCTTGTCGACGACGGCAATTTGGCCGCCCAGCGCCTGCTGGTACTTCAAACTCTTCTTCACGTTTCCCTCGTCCGTACTCAGCACCACGAGGTCTTCCTTGGGTATGCCGAGCGCCCGCACGTGCGCCGTGATTTCCTTCGACGCGTAGAGGTGGTCCACGGGAATGTTGAAGAAGCCCTGAATCTGCGCGGCGTGAAGATCGAGGCAGAGCACGCGGTTGGCCCCAGCCGTGGTAAGCAGATCGGCGACGAGTTTGGCGCTGATCGGCACGCGGCCCATGTCCTTGCGATCCTGGCGTGCGTAGCCGAAGTAGGGGATCACGGCCGTGATTCGGGCCGGGCTGGCGCGCTTGAACGCGTCCAGCATGATGAGCAGTTCCATCGTGTGCTGATTCACGGGTGGGCACGTCGGTTGAACGATGAAGACGTCGCGACCTCGGACGTCTTCGTCGATGCGGACCATCGTCTCGCCGTCGGGGAAGGTGCCGAGGTTGATGTTGCCCAGCGGCACGCCGAGGTGCTTGGCGATGGTCTCGGCCAGGGGCCGGTTCGCCCGCCCGCTGAAGATCTTCAGCTTGTGGGTGCTGCCAGTGCCGATCACGTAACCCCTCCTCGACCCGGTTCCGCAGTGGAGCGTTATTATGCAGGGAAGGTGAAGGGCTGCCAATTGGCAAACGGAGAACTCATTTGGCCGGGATTCTACAATGCCTCCCATGACGAATTTCAACGAACGCGTCGCGATTGTGAGCCAGGCGGTGCGGCTGCCTGGAGCCGGAGCCGATCTCGATCGCTTTTGGGCCTCGGTTTCCAACGCCGAGGATTGCTCGCGGGACGTGCCCGACGGCCGTTGGCCCCGGCCCGCTCGGGAGTATTACGATCCCCGCATCGCGAACCCGGATACGGTCTATTCCACCCGAGGCTACTTCCTCGACCCGTTCGAAACGGACCTCGCCGGGCTGAACATCGACCCGAGTTTCGTCGGTGAGCTCGACACGCTGTTTCATTTGGTCCTGGATGCTGGGAATCGGGCCTGGAAGGCCGCACGAACGGCCGCCGTCGAGCGATCGCGAGTCGGCGTCGTGCTTGGGAACATCTGCCTGCCGACCGAGAAGGCGAACGCACTCTGCCGCGAGTATCTGGGCGGCGAACCGAAAAAAACGCACCCTTTGAACCGGTACGTCGCGGGGCTTCCCGCCGGGATGCTCGCCAAGTCGCTCGGCCTCGGCGGCGGCAGCTTCACCCTGGATGCTGCGTGTGCCTCTTCCCTTTACGCCATCAAACTCGCTGCCGATGAACTGCTCGCTGGTCGGGCCGACGCCATGCTCGCCGGCGGCGTCAACGGCTCCGATTCGCACTACACGCAGATGGGCTTCGCGCAACTCCGGGCGCTCTCCCTCTCGGGCCGCTGCTCGCCCTTCGATGCGAAGGCCGACGGTCTCATGGTCGGCGAAGGGGCCGCGATCTTCGTTCTGAAACGCCTCTCGGATGCCCTCCGCCACGGCGACGCGATCCTGGCCACGATTGCCGGTGTCGGGCTTTCCAACGACATGCACGGAAACCTGCTCGCTCCGGCCAAAGAGGGCCAACTCCGGGCCATGCGGCGAGCCTACCAGAACGCCGGGTGGAAGCCGCAGGACGTGGATCTCATCGAGTGCCACGCCACCGGTACGCTCGTCGGCGACGCGGTCGAATTCGAGAGTTTGCGCGAGCTTTGGGGCGAAACGGGCTGGAAGCCGGGACAGTGCGCGATCGGTTCCGTGAAGTCCACGGTGGGTCACTTGCTCACCGGGGCCGGAGCCGCGGCAACCGCAAAAGTGATCCGCGCGTTGAACGCCGGTATGCTTCCCCCGCAGGCAAACTTTCGCGAACCCAACCCGGCGTTGCGATACGAGGGCCCGTTCCTGGTTCACGGCACGGTCGCTGAGTGGGCGCGGTCCGAGGGCCCGCGCCGCGCCGCCGTCAGTGGCTTCGGCTTCGGCGGCGTCAACGCGCACCTCCTGCTCGAAGCCTGGACTGGCCAGCCGTATGAAGTCCGCGCGCCGCGGCGAACGGGCACGAACATCGTACCCAAATTGGTAACGGTGGCCGATGCTCCCGTTGGTAGTCCGCACTCTCCGAGTGCGGCCGCTCCCGGAGGGAGCGGACCACCAACAATACCCATCGCCATCGTCGGCCTCGCGGCGCACTTCGGCCCGTGGAACGATTCGCGTTCTTTGCAAGAACACATCTTCGGAACCGATTCGCTGGCCCTGGCTCCGAAACAAAATGGTTGGAGCTTGAGTTCCAAGAAGTGTCCGCCCGGCTACTTCATCGAGGAGTTGAACTTCCCGACCGACCGCTTCCGCATCCCTCCGAAGGAACTGGAAGAGATGCTGCCGCAGCAACTGCTCATGCTGCAAGTTGCCGCCGCGGCTCTGGACGACTCCCATGCAGCCATCTCGAACGACGACCCCAATACGGGAGTGTTCATCGGTCTCGGGTTCGACCCGAACACCACGAACTTCCACCTGCGTTGGTCGCACCTGGCGAACGGCTCGAAGAGTTCCGCCGAAGCCGCGAGCCCCGCGCTCAACGCGAATCGCGTGATGGGCGCTCTCGGCAGCATCGCGGCGAGTCGCATCGCAAGGGCCTTCCACTTCGGCGGGCCGAGCCACACCGTGTGCAGCGAGGAAGCCTCCGCGGCCCGGGCACTCGAACTCGCCGTGCGGGCGCTCGGTGCGGGCGAAATCGATCGCGCCCTGGTCGGGGGAGTCGATCTCGCCGGCGATCCGCGAACCGTGCTGCCGAGCAGGATCACGAACCCCGGCGAAGGCGCGGCGGCCTTCGTTCTGAAGCGATTGGAAGACGCCGAGCGCGACGGCGACCGCGTCTATGCCGTCATTACGGGCATCGGCGTGGCCGGCGGCGGCGAACCGAGCGACTCCGTTCCGAGCTCGGAAGCCAACGATCGCGCCGTGATGCGCGCGTGCTTCGAGGCGCAGATCGAGTTCGACACCATCGAGCACGCGGAAGGCTTCGCCGAGACTTCGGCCGAGGCCGATGTGGGCTACACCGGTGCCGCGAGCGGGGCAGCGATGTTGGCGCGGGCCTGCTTGTCGATTTATCAGGAGGTGTTACCGGTGCGCGGTTCGCCGTGCTACTGGCTCCACGATCGCGCGAATGGCCCGCGCCGTGCGGCCATCGCCTCCAGTGGTGCCGACGGCACTTGCATCGGCGTCATTCTCGAAGAGCATGCAAAGAACGCCACGACCGATCGCGCGGATCGGGTGCAGCCTCTCGGCGCGCGGAACGAAGCACTCTTCGTCGTCGAGGGCGATTCGCCGCAAGAACTCGATGCGGGATTGAAGCGACTGCGCGCGGCCGCGGAAAGTCACCACTCGAACATCGAAGCGCTCGCGCGGGAGTGGTTCCGCTCGAACCCGCCCGATCCGCGGAAGAAACTCGCCGTCGCGATCGTGGCTGGGTCCACGGCAGAACTCCTCGAGCGTGCGAGCAATCGCGAAGCGGCAAGCGGCATCGCACACCGCGACCGCATTTTCCATTCGCCGTCACCGCTCGGCCCGAAGGCCAAGATCGCGGTGGTCTTCCCCGGCTCCGGCAACCAGTTCGACGGCATGGGGCGCGACCTCGGCACGCAGTGGCCCGAGTTGCTTCGCCGTCAACAGTCCGAGAACGAACTGCTTCGCAGCCAGTTCGCGCCGGATTTCTTCTGGAGCGACCGTACCCGCGAAGCGCCGCACCGCGACCTCATGTTCGGCCAAGTGACGGTCGGCAGCCTCGTCACCGATTTGCTCGTTCATCTCGGCGTGAAATTCGACGCAATGATCGGCTTGAGTCTCGGCGAATCCGCCGGGCTCTTCGGCATTCGGGCCTGGCGAAGCCGCGACGAAATGTTCGAGCGAATGCAGGCTTCAACGCTGTTCAACTCCGATCTCGCACCGCCGTTCAACGCGGCCCGCATGCACTGGGGGCTTGCGAAAAATCAAACCGCGGACTGGGCCGCGGGCGTCGTGAGTGCCGGTGCCGACGATGTCGAAGCCGCCCTGCGTCCGGGGCTCAAGGCGTACCTTCTGATCGTAAACACGCCGACCGAATGCGTGATCGGGGGCGAACGAGCCGATGTCGAAAAGCTCGCCGCCGCTATTGGCAAGCCGTATTTTCCGCTCACCGGCGTCACGCTCGCCCACTGCGAGGTGGGGAGTCCCGTCGAGGTGCCGTACCGCGAACTGCACACGCTGCCCGTCACGGCACCGAAGGAAGTCACGGTCTACAGCGGTGCCTGGGGCCGGCAATATAAGCCGACCGAAAAGAGCGCCGCCGATTCGATCACGGCCGGGCTCTTGAACGCGATCGACGTTCCGAATGTGGTCGAAGCCGCCTACCGCGATGGCGTGCGCGCATTCCTGGAGGTGGGACCGGGTTCATCGTGTACGCGGATGATCGACGCGATTCTCGGCGAGCGGCCGCACCTGGCGCGGGCGGTTCATGCGGCCAAGATCGATGCGGTTTCGCAAGTTCTGAGGCTGCTGGGAAGCCTGATTGCGGAGCGAGTGCCGGTCGATCTCGCGGCACTCTACGGAACCGAAACGAACTGTGTCGGGCATCGGGAGGCGAAGCCTGACGGTGGGGCAAAGCTCGCGATTCCAGTGGGGGCGAGGCCGATTCCTGTTGCCGGTCCGCCGGAAGTGGAGCCCGAACCGATCATCGTGAAGGCGAGTGACACCGCCTTGTCGCTGGCCCCGATCATTGCGGCAACCTGCGACGTGCAGGTCGCCACGATGCAGGCCCAGGAAGTCTTCCTTCGCGTGAATCAGCGGATCATCGATTCGGCTGCCGGCGTGTTGCAGTTTCAAACGGCGCTGTTGAACGCCTGGCGAGAAGGCGGAGCGCTGCCACTGCCCGCGCTCCCCTCCGCGGACTCCGGGTCGCGGCTAA
>JAYTUG010000537.1:0-15574 GCA_043744695.1 Gemmataceae bacterium | reverse complement strand
CCGGCGACATGAGTCGCCGGGTATGGAAAAACCCGGCGACTCACGTCCACCGGTTCGCCTGGTTCAATCTGGTCGTTCGGGGAGAAACGTCCGGTTATTCCGTCTGCTCCCAATATGCCGAAGGGTCGGAGTTCTCCGGATGTAACGTGCTTCCTAGCGGCCGCACAAGCGGAAATGCTTTCCCGGCTTGCCTCCCCTGTTGACCTCGCCCGGATTCGCTAGTCCACTTCATATGTCCCAGCCGGATTAACCGCGCGGTTGGGCCGCTAAAGCGAGAACTTTGACTCAAGACCCCAGGTTCGTCGGCTTGAATGTCTTTGCTCGCGGACGTAGAGTTGTGCCGAGTCGTACTCGCTTGCCGCTTTTCGATGTGAGACGCCGGGCTCCTCGGATGTCGAGTCCGGAGTGTTCGAGTCACCCACCAACCGGATTGATTGGACTGAAAATGCCGGAACTCCTGAACACGACCTGGCGGATCGATCGGCCCGCGGAAGGGTTCTACACGACCCAACTACCCGCGCAGCACGGTCGGCCCGTTCGCACGTTTCTCCCGACCGATTACCAACCGAACTACGCCTACCCTCTCGTGGTCCTCTTCCACGGCAACGGCGGCAGCGAGGAATCGGTCGGGCGTTTGGCTCCCCGCGTGAGCCGCCGCAACTACATCGCGATCAGCCTCCGCGGCCCCCAAAGCCTCGGCAAGCGCGCGGATGGCCGCGATTCCTTCGGATGGGAAAGCGATGCCTCGGACGATGCGAACATCGAAGACTACTTGTTGAACGCCGTGGAGCAGACTCGCCGCACGTACCACGTTCATTCGGAACGCGTGTTTCTGGCCGGTGTGAGCGAAGGAGCGGAAGTGGCCTACCGCGTCGGCCTCGGCATGGCGGACCGCATCGCGGGAATCATCGCCTTGAACGGACAGATTCCAAAGTCCACCGGGGCTCCGCTGTTCCGGATGGGTGCCGTCCGCGATCTTCCCGTGCTCATCGGCCACGGCCTCTCGAACCAAGTCGTTCCATATACGTCTGCCCAGCGCGATCACCGCTTGCTCTATGCTGCCGGTGCCAACGTGCGGCTCGTCGGGTACCAGACCGACGGCAAGGTTCATCCGAACATGCTTCGCGACGTGAACCGTTGGATCATGAGCGGCGTGACTTCCGAGGCCGACTCCCTCGCCCGCAGCTCGTAGAAGCTGGGACTATCGGTAGTCCGCTCCCGCCGGGAGCGGCTTCCGCACTCGGAGAGTGCGGACTACCAATAAGAAAGAGCTCGGCCTTTTGGCCGGGCTCGCGTCATTTCCGAGACATGCCGTTAATGTTCTCGAGGGCCACGAGCAAGGATTGCGTTCCCTTGCGGCCCATGCCTTGCGCCCGCACGGCCTCGTAAAGTTGCTTCGACAGCGCGAGTCCCGGGAGGCACAGGTTCAACTTCTCAGCCTCGGCCAGCGCGATGCCGAGGTCCTTGATGAAGTGCTCGACGTAAAAGCCGGGTTCGAAGTTGCGGGCCAGGATTCGGGCACCGTAGATGTCCAGGCTCTTACTGCCCGCAGCCCCGACGGACACACTTTTCAAGACGGTCTCCAAATCGAGGCCGGCCTTGTACCCGTAGAGCAACCCTTCGCACATGGCGATCATCGTCGAGGAAATGAGAATCTGGTTGACCATCTTGGTGTGCTGCCCGGCACCGGCCGGCCCCTGATGCACGATGGTCTTGCCCATGGCCTCGAAGGCAGGTTGAACGGCCGCGACGACCTCGGGTTCGCCGCCAATCATGATCGAGAGTGCCGCGTTCTTGGCACCGAGATCGCCGCCACTCACGGGAGCATCGATTGCGTACACGCCTTTCACCTTCGCGGCAGCGTGAATCTCCGTAGCGAGGCCCGGTTCGCTCGTGGTCATGTCCACGAGGATTGCACCTTTCGCACAGCCCGCGAGCGCACCTTCGGTTCCCAGGAAGACCTCGCGCACATCCTTCGGGTAGCCGACTATGGCGAAGATCATGTCCGACTTCGCAGCGACTTCCTTGGGGCTCTTCGCCGCGACAGCCCCGAGTTCCAGGAGGGGCTGGAGCTTATCTGAGCTGCGATTGTAGACCGTCGCCGAATAGCCCTTCGTAATGAGGTGCTGGCACATCCAACGGCCCATCACCCCGGTTCCGATCCAGCCGATTCGGGTCTTTCCAGGCTGAGCGAGCGGAATGGTCATTGCGAGGGTTCCGTGAGGGTGGTATGGTTACAAGCTTCATAGTTCTCGAGCGGCGCGGCTCGCCGTATCAATCGTAACAAACCCACAATCCGGCGGCTACGACTGTGCATCCCTTCGCCTCACCGATCCCCAAACTTCACGCTCCCATCGTTCTGGTTCACGGTCTCTGTGGGTTCGACCGACTGTACGCCGCTCGCCGTCCGATCAAGGATTACTTCCCCGGCATTCGCGAGCCCCTCGAAGCTGCGGGCAATCGCGTCTTCACTGCGAGGGTGAGCCCGACCTCGGGAATCGCGCGACGCGCCGCGGATCTCAAGCGCTACCTCGATCGCGAAGTCCCGGCAGGTCCGATCCATCTGATCGGCCACAGCCTCGGCGGGCTCGATGCTCGGCACGCGATTACGAAGCTCGGCCTCGAATCGCGCGTACTCTCGCTGACGACGGTGGCCACGCCGCACCTCGGGAGCAGCTTCGCCGACTGGGGCTGGACTCGCTTGTCGCGACTCATCGTGCCATTCCTGCGAATGGTCGGCATCCCCCACGAGGCATTCATCGACCTGCGAACCGATAGCTGCGAGCGCTTCAACGAGACCGTGCCGAATGTGCCGGGCGTCCGGTACTTCTCGATTGCCGGTGTTTGCGTGAAGCCGTGGCTCGGGCTGGAGTGGGCGCTGCCCCATCGGATCGTGAACCGGGCGGAAGGACCGAACGATGGGGTCGTATCAGTGACGTCGGCAACGTGGGGCGAAAGCATTGACGTCTGGGTCGGCGATCACTTGAACCTCGTGAATTGGCCGAACCGGCTCGCTCGGCGTCGGGGAGTGTGGGCCAACCGCGCTCCGGACTATGGCCGCATCTTGCGCACACTCGCCACAGCCGGATTTTGAAGCACGCGCGCCGCCAAACGGGCCATTCGCACTCTTCGCATTTCTCAGCGTTCCGAGCCGTTTCGCTGCATTCCCGGCAACGCCAACCCATTCGCAAATCCCATCGCCTCTCTGCTTGCTTTGGCCAATTTCGCATACTCGCGGGTTCCGATTTGGGGGAAAGAGCCGCCACGGAAGCGGCGCATTCCTCCACTTACAGGAAAACTCCCCATGCTTCGCCAGACCTCGCGTCGGCTTACCGCGGTCGCGATTGCCGCACTCGCGTTCAGCGCTTCCGCTTCGGCTCAGGTGTTCGTTCAACCGGTGCCGAACACCCCGGCCTACGTGGTTCCGCTTCCTGCGGAAACAACCGTGGGCTACAAGCACACGGGCCACCTCGCCACCGCGACTCGCGGCTTCGTGATGCAATCGACGGGCCAGTACTATCTGTCGAACTGCCAGAATGGGGCCAACTGCAACAACGGTGCTGGCTCGCTGTCGGCCGACCTGGGTTTCGCATTCGGCCCATCCAAGTCGTTCTTCGCGCCGTGCGGCCCGCGCGTGCTGCCGGATTGCAGCGGGAAGAACGGCGACTGCCACAAGTGCCGCACGCCGATCTACGGTCGCGGTCCCGCCGGCCCTTGGCCGCACTGCACCTACGATAGCTACCTGAACCATTGATCGAGCCCAGGCCCGGAGACTGGGAGGTCGGACGGTGAACGCGTTGAACTCCGCAGTGGTTGCTTCTGCTTGCGGAGTTCATTGAATCGGACGTGCCTGCCGGCGTTGAGATGTGGAGAACGGGACAGCATTCTGCCCGCTTGGACCCTCACGTTTTGCTTCAACGGCGGATCGGTGTCGCCTTCGGTTTGACACATGAGTTCGATAACGATAATTCCTATACGATCACCGCTTGCGAGCTGACTTCTTTCTCGCGAATCATTTCTTGAATGCGGGCGAGTTTTGTGCCGACGAATAGTACGTTGTTGAGTTCGAGGTCGAGGTTGGCCGCGCCGCCGGTCTTGATGTGGAGATCGCCAGCACCGAAGCCGAGGAGCCAGTGTCGGAAGAAATCGTTGCGGCGTTTTTCAAACATGAGGGAGGTCGTGTCGACTGCGATTTCGCCATCTCCGATCGCTTGACGAATCGTGACCTGACCGGGCGTGACGGTGAGATACGTGTAGCGATCGTAAAAGAAGACGGTGAATAGCCAGATGAGAAAGAGAGGTACGGCCAGCGCGAGGTAACCGCCTGCGTTCATGCGGACGTCGAGCCCGCCGACCCACTGAAAGATTGCATCCCAGAGGTGAAACTGAGCGAAGAGAAGTGCCAGAATCGCAGCCGCGGCTATGACGATAATCGAGGCTAATCCCCGCACCAAAATGTTCGTAACCACGATCACGAACAGGATCGTTGCGATGAAGATCACCCCATAGTTATTGTTGTTCGCAACTCGAAGTCGCGGTTGCTGCTCGGCAGATTCCTTCGGCTGTACGGGCAGAGATTGCCCCGAAGGCGCGACCAAAACATCGCGGGGACCATCGTCGCCGGGAATGATCTTGTTCTGCTCCACAGTAGTGCCTTCGGGCACCACAGCCATCATGTGTCCATCGACGTAGGTGAGACCAGCGAGTACAAAGCCCACGGCCCAAACTGGCCACCAGTAGAAGAGATTCGTGTGACCGTAAATGCGGATGCGTTCTGGTCGGTGATGTTCAATCGACTGCGTAACCGACGCGACGTGCGTCGTGGGCAGGACGGTACTCATGGGTCGATCCTGGGTTCGAGCGGTTCCCAAATTGGGCTCCGATCAGTATTCCTTTTGCAACCGCCATGCCAAGATGGGTTACGGCACGTAGCTTGCTCGGGCTCGCTCCATGCCACTGAAAAAAGTCTACTCCATCGTGCGGGAAGCCGGGCAGGAATGGATGGACGATAACGCCATGCGGCTTTCCGCGGCGCTCGCGTTCTACACCATCCTCTCGATCGCGCCACTCTTCGTCGTCGCCGTAGCCATAGTCGGTTCTATTTTTGGCCAAGATGCGGCGAGTGGGGCACTCACAAACCAACTGCGAAGCCAATTCGGAGACGCGGGCGCGGAAGTCGCCACCACGGCACTCGTGAAATCGAATCGACCGGACGCCGGCCTGGCGGCAACGCTCCTCAGTTCGCTCTTTCTGATTTTTGGGGCGTCGAGCGTCTTCAGCGAGTTGCAGGAAGCCCTGAATTCGGCGTGGAATGTGAAGGTGAAGCCGGGCCGAGGCTTTTGGAACACAATCCGAATTCGCTTGCTCTCGTTCGGAACCGTTCTGCTCATCGGGTTGCTGTTATTCGCGTCCGTGATCGCGACCGTGCTCTTGGCCGCGTTTGGAAGTACGTTGGAAGGACGCGTTCCCGGCCTGCCGGCGATTCTGAACCTCGCCAACGTGTTTTTGGGATTTGCGTTCGTGACGATCCTGTTCGTACTCCTCTTCAAGATCCTCCCCGATGTACGGATGTCGTGGCGCGACCTGTGGCTCGGCGCGGCCGTATCGGCGTTCCTGTTCACGGCTGGCAAATATGGGATCGGCTTCTATCTGGGCCGCACGGGGGTCGCGAGCCCGTTCGGAGCCGCGGGCTCGCTCGTCGTGTTCGTGGTATGGCTTTACTACTCGTATCTCATTCTGTTTTTTGGCGTGGAAGTGGCACAGGTCACGGCTCGACACAATGGCCGTCCGGCGGTTCCGACCGAGCATGCCGTGGCCATTTCAGCGGCTTGATTGGGAAGAGAACTTCCCATTGCCGATACGAAAAAGACCCCTCGGAACGCCGAGAGGTCTTTCCAGTAGCGAGGGCCGGATTCGAACCGGCGACACGGCACTTATGAAGCGCCTGCTCTAACCAACTGAGCTACCCCGCCTCCATTCGTAATTTATTGCTCGTTCGCGGCGCGACAAGCTGGTGAACGGCGACTCGTGCCGCGGAACAATCCGCCCCACCGTTCCACCCGGACTCATCGCGCCAAGCGCGCTACCCCCACCTCCGGCACGACCGGCAGACTCACCTTCCACCAAAAAGACTTCCCAAACCCCCCGGTCTTCCTGTATCTTTCACATATCTCGCTCTCGAACTCCCGCCGGCTCGGATTCTGCCCGCCATTCTGAACTGACTCGCACGGAGAACTCACACTCATGCGCTGCCGCATCCTCTCCCTCGCCGTACTCATTGGCACCCTCACGGCCATCGTGCCGACCGCACGCGAAGCCAGTGCGTTACCGCCGCCGGCACCCGCCGAGTTCGCACAGCCTCAATCGCCCACCAAGCCGCCACCGTTTCCGATCAAGATGGTCGACCAGGGAGAGTTCGACCCTAAGCTCAAAGGCTACTCACTGCCCGAGGGTTTCCGCATGGAAGTCCTGCTCAGCGAACCGGACGTGGTCAATCCCGTCGGCATGACCTTCGGGCCCGATGGCAGTTTGTTCGTGCTCGAATGGCGGCCCGATCCCGTCGCCGGCGACAAGTGGTTCCCCGTACTCGAAACCTTCCGCTATAAGGACGGCACGACGCGGCAGGTGACCACCATGAAGAAGTTCACGACCGATCTCGTGAAGCAATTCATCTTCAACCCGACGACGGGGAAGTACAACCCGCCGAAGGTGATCATCGCCGAGGAACTGCCTTCGAGCATCATGTACCACGACGGATGGCTCTACGTGACGGGTCGCGGCACAGTCCGACGTTGGCGGCAAGCCCCTGCGGGCAACCTCAGCGGCGTCGATCTGACCAAACCCGCCTCGCCCAACGATCCGTGGAACGTCCGTGAGATCATCGCCCAGGGCTTCTGCGGCTTCCACCACCATCAAGTTTCGGGCCTGACCATCGGCAACGACGGCATGCTCTACATGACCAGCGGCGACGACGACAACTACGTCGAAGGTTCGGACGGCAGCCGTGCTACCGTCCTACGAACTGGGGCCGTCTTCCGCTCGAAGCCCGACGGCTCGAAAATGGAAACCTACTCGCTCGGCTACCGCAACCCGTACCGCGACCTCGCCTACGACGACAAATTCAACTGGTTCCATTCGGATAACGACAACGAAGACGGCAGCAAGTTCATGGGTTGCCGCATCATGCACGTCGCGGAAGGCAGCGACTTCGGCTGGCGTCTGCGATACGGTGCCCGCTGCTGCCGGCCAGACGACGCTCGCGTTTCCGTTGGCGGCGAAGTGCCCGGCAAGATGCCGCCCATGATCAAGACCGGTCGCGGCTCGCCGGCAGGATTGCTCATCTACCACGACACCCGCCTCCCCGAAAATTACCGCGGGCTGCTCTACTACCCAGACGTCTTTCGCAAGGTGATTCGCGCCTACAAGACGCAGCCGGACGCTTCCACGTTCAAGATCACCGGCGAGTTCGAATTCATGAAAAGCGAAGATCCGCTGTATCGCCCGTGCCAAATGGTGACGGGTCCGGACGGCGCGATCTACGTCTGCGACTGGCGCACGGACTCGGGCGGCGCGGGCAAGTTGTCGGGCAACGGCGTCAACGGCCGCATCTACCGCATTCGTTGGGCCGGTACCGAGAAGAGCCCCGCGATCCCACTTCGCGGCCTCGATAGCTGGGCGAAGATCATGACCCTGAGCGACGACAAACTCGCGGACGCGCTCAATGCGCCGGATCTGACCGACCGCGTGGAAGCCCGCAAGGAACTCGTTCGTCGTGGAACGAAGAGCCGGGCCATCGTGATGTCGAAGTTCGTGTCGGGGAAGTTCAACGCGGATGGGAAGCTGCCCGCCCTCGGCCTGCTTCAAGCATTCTGGAACCCCGATGTCGAAGACTTCTTCCGCCTCCAAATCAACAACGATTCCCCAGACGTACGGCGAATCGTGGTCGAGGCACTCGGCCTGAATGCGAAGCCGAAGGATCTGAAGGTTCAGGACGTACTCGTGAAGGCGATCAAAGATTCGGACCCGACCGTGCGGCACGCCGCGGCTCTGGCCATGGGAAAGGTTGGAGCCGAGGGCGCAGCCGGAGTTCTCGTGAAGGCTTGGCAGAACGACACCACGAAGGATCCGTTCCTCCGCGACGCGTACGTTCGGGGGCTCGAACGGATCGGCAAGCCCGGCATCGACGCGCTGCTCGCGCTGGCTACGACCAGCGACAAGGGGTTGTCTCAAGCCGTCGAGGCGTTCATCACGCTGCGGACGCGCGACGGCGCGGCCGCGATCCCACAACTGCTCGCCAACACGCAGATCAACGCGACCCAACGCGAGGCACTGGTCTCCTCTTACAACAACTATCAGGTCGATCCGCCGATCTCGCTCGACCCCCTGGCGAACTACTTGGCACTTCACCCGGATGAATCGCCGGCGGTGATCGGGGCTGCCGTGGAGGTCTTTGCCGCGAGTCCGACGGGTCTCGATTCGCCCAAGGCCACGGCCATCGTTCTCGGGTTGCTCGCGCGGCCCGATGCGGAGGTGCGGCTGGCCGCGATCAAGGCTGTCGAGTCGGCACGGCTCACGGCCGCGGCTCCCAAACTGCTCGCGATGCTCGCCGATCCCGCTCGCCCGATTGCGGAACGAACCGTCATCGTGAAGGCACTTCGCGTGATGGCTGCGAAGGCGGCCATCGCTCCGGTTCAAGCGATTCTCACTTCGAACGAACCGACGCCGCTGAGGATCGAGGCGCTTCGCACGCTCGTGGCGCTGGACGTGGTGGCGGGCCGAGCCGCCGCTGAGAAGTTGTTGGAACAACCGGATGCGGCGCTTCTCGCGGAGGCGGTCGTGCTGCTCGGGGCGACGAAGCCCGGAGCGACGCTGCTGGCGGAGCGGTACATCGCGAAGAAGTTGCCGCGCGATGCGTTCCCGCAGGTAATCGCGGCACTTCAACTCCATGCGGCGAACGACCCCGCCATCGCCAGGCTTCAATCGGAAGTGCTCAAGGGTGGCCTCTTGCTTTCGCTTCAACCGGGGCAGGCCGAGAAGATCAAGGCGCTGGTCGAAACCAAGGGCGACGCCAAGAAGGGCAAGGAGCTTTACCTGAACACGAAGGTGCTGGCCTGCGCGACGTGCCACCGGCTCGAAGGCGTCGGCGGCAACACCGGCCCCGATCTCACGCGAGTCTGGGATACGCAGACCGTCGAAAAATTACTGGAATCGATGATCGAGCCGAGCAAGGAGATCAAGGAAGGGTATCAGGCCTATCGCGTGGTTTCGGTTGAAGGCCAGGTACTTGTCGGGTTGAAGATTTCCGAGTCGCCGAAGGAAGTGGTGCTTCGCGATTCCAACGGCCGCGACGTGCGGTTCGCGAAGGGCGACATCGAATCGATCTCGCCTTCAAAGCTATCGCTGATGCCGGACAACGTGGTCTCACAACTCACGTACGAACAGTTCATCGACTTGCTCGCGTTCCTCAAGAGCAAGAAGGAGCAAGAGGCGCTCCGCGGCCTCGTGGTCGAGTTCGGTGTGGCGAGTGGCTTCACTCCGGACCTGAAACTCGTGAAGCCCGAGGTTTCGCCGGACCCGTTGGCCAAGGCTGCGACCAAGTGGGTACCGCTCTTTGCGGAGCCGAACGGCACGGTGGATTTGAAGGCTGCGTTCGCGTCTCCGAGTTCGGCCGGCCTTTACGTCCGGACGTTCGTCTACTCGGCGAAGGCACAAACGGTGGTGGGCGCGATCCAGAGCGGAGACCCGGCCCGGATCTGGGTGAACGGAATCTCGGCGTTCGATCGTTTGCTGGTGAACGAGAAGGCACCGACCGAAGAGACGTTCTCGGTGGCGTTGAAGGCGGGCTGGAATGCGGTGTTGGTGAAGGTATCGAACGCCGGGAAGACGCACCGCCTGGGGCTGCGCTTCACGGGCGCGGACCTGCGAACGGCCGGCGTGCCGGAACCGATCGCACCTCCAGCCGCAACCACGGGCGGTGGGCAGTAGTTTTGAAACCCGGTTTCAAAGCAGAAACCGGGTTTCAAACCGCTTAGATAATACCGCCGTGGATGCGCTCGGGCGTCAGGTGGCCGGGCTGGTCGTTGAACCAGAACCGGCGCCATTCCTGCCCGATCTGCCGCAAGTCTTCCGATTGATACAGAAGTTGCTGCATGCGGACGTTCGGTTCGCTGGAATACTGGTTGATCAGGCAGCCGCTATTCGCGGTGAGCCCGATCACGGCCACAGTTCCCAGAATCAATTTGCGGCTCAGTTTGCGGAACATTTTCCCGCCTCCGTGCACAGTAAGCTCCCCCGCTTACCCTGTTTCCCAAGTCCCCCAACCCGGGAACAGGTTCGACCCCGACGACGGATCGTATTGTGAGTATCGTCTTGCCCGGTACCAGTCTTGAATTCGATTCCCACTTCCCGACCGGAATAATCGGAAATGGAAGAAGTGACTGTGCTGCGAAGCTCGCCTACGATTTCTCCACAGCCCCGCCGACTGCGCCGCTTGCCAAAGCCTCCGCTGGTTTTTGCTCGGGCTTCGGGTGATTCTGGCCCAGGTGGGCCATGTGCCCCACCACTTCTACAGCCTTCTCGACGGCATGCGTAATCGCTTCGGCTGGCTTGTTAATGATTGCGGGCGGCGGTTCGCCCGTCGAAACTTTTCGCACCAAGATGTATCGCTGAAACAAGGCACCGGCGATGCCGGAGAGGATCATGAGCATGACTTGAGGCCGATACGCATCGATGCGGTTGAAGATGACGAGTACCTGATCCGTGAGCATGTACGAGATCCAGAACAGGAGGTTGACTCCGGGGATCGCATACAGGGCGTCCGCCATCAGGAAGCGACCGAGTGGCAATCGTACGACGCCGGCCATGATAAAGATCGGCGTGCGAATGCCCGGAAGCAACCGGGCACCCAGCAACACGGCGATGCCGCGATCGTGGAAGTTCTTTTCGATCTGGGCACGCTTCTCCGGCGTCAGAATTCTCCGCTGCACCCAAGGCCGGGAGAGGAACCACGTTCCCCAGAATCGGCCCATCGAATAGAGAATGCCGTCGCCCATCACGACGCCGATGATCGCGACCGGCAACATGATGTACCACTTCAACTGCGTGTCTTCGTGGCCGACCAGAATGCCTGCCATGATGACCGGCAACTCCTCGGGAATGGGTAGCCCCATCCCCGACGCGAGAAGCGCCAGGAAGATACCGAGGTAGCCGTATTGATCGAAGTGTTCGAGCATCCGCTCGTTCTCGTGGTGTCAGAGGCAACCGTCAAAGTACAGTGTATCGGTCTCGCGGGTCCATCGTAAAGCGGGCTCAAACCCGAAGGTTGTGCGTTCTTGGTGGCTCCAACTCGGCAATTCATCTCGGCGAAACGAGTGATCCCGCCCGCCGAGCTATGAGGCTTGGGCGCGGAGCAATCGAAAGCGCTCGGCAACCACGTCGCCAGCGTCAACTTGAAGATCGCACTGGAGAACTTGCTGCGCGAAGGCGGGATTAAACGAGGCGAGACGCCTGACGAATCGGCGAAAGCATTTCTGACGCTCGCGGTGCGGTGTCCAGAAGCGTGCGATTATGCTTCTGCCGCGAACGCAATTCGGAAGACAGTCTTCCTGTCGCGGCGTTTCCAGGTCAACGTCCCGCCGTGAGCCTCGGCGGCTTGCTTCGCAACAGCGAGGCCGAGCCCGATCCCTTCCTCCTTGCCCGTCACGAACGGTTCGAACAACTTCGCGGCAATCTCGGGCGGCGGGCCGGGGCCCGTGTCGCAAACTTCGATCGAGGCTCCGGTGAGAATCACGTTCACGGTGCCGCCGGGACCGGCCGCCTCGATCGCGTTGCCGATGACATTGCCGATCAGATGGCTCAACTGCGTGGGATCGCCCTTCAAGGTCGCTCCCACAGCGGGCGGCTCCCACGAAAGCACGATACCCGCGTGCTGGCACTGCGGCCGGAGCAGGCTCACGGATTGATCGACGAGCTTCGCAAGATCGCAGGGCACGTTCGAGTTGACGGGCGGTTTGCCGAGATCGAGGAACTGCCGCAAGTTCGATTCGATCCGGGCGAGTTGCCTCAAAGCCACTTCGATCGGTTCCTGATCCGCACTCGGGTTCTCTGCCAGGAATAGTTCGAGCGCGAGCTTCGCGCCGGAAGCAGCATTGCGAAGTTGATGCGCGAGACCACCGGAAAATTGGCCCAGCACGCGGAGGCGTTCATCGCGTTGGAGTGCCTCCTGAAACTCGGCCAGTCGCCGAGCCATGTCGTTGACGGACTTGCAGAGGTCGGTGAGTTCGTCGTCCGGTGCGGGAAGTGGAAGCGGTCGGAAGTCGCCCTTGGCGATGAGCCGCGTGCGGTGTTCTAAATCGCGAACGCGGCGAACCAAGCCGGTGCCGATCACGAGCGCGAGGCCCACGGCGATCAGTCCGCCGATGACTCCGAGCGCTAACGTGGGCCGCACGGCATCGCGAACCGCCGTGAGCCGCAGCGACTCGGGATAAAAGATGTAGAGATCGCCGCCGTGGTCCGGATGCGGCTCGCGGAGCGGGAGGCGCAGGCAGCGATACTCGGCACCGAGTACGGTCACGGGCGGGCCGAGTTTGTGCTCTTCTCCCGAAGCAGCCAGCGCGGCGATCGGCACATCAGCGGGGGGTGAAGCGTTCGGATTCGGGAGCGTCGAAACCGGCGGCCGATTGGGATGAACGAAGAGGAACTCGGCACCCGAGAAACCTTTCATGGAATCGAGCACGGGTTGCGTGAGCCGGTACGAAAGCGGCCCGGTGAGCGTGCGGGCCACGGCCCACTGCTGCTCGGCGAGGCGAGTCTCGGCGGTTCGCGCTGCGATGGCGGCGGCCCAAGCCGTCGCGGCCGCATCGCCAACGAGGAGAAACGTCAGCGGGATGAGGAGCCGGTACCGCAAGGAAAGCCGCATGGTGCTGTCTTATGATCCGGAAGCCGACGACTCGCAAGAAATGAAGAAAGCCCACCCGTGGGAACGGGTGGGCTGCGTTTAACAATCGCATTTACTTCGCGTCGCCGGCTCCGACCGACTCCAGCGCGGGCTCCTCGGCTCGGGCCGTTTCGAAGGCCAGACGCTTCTCGCCGTCCACTTCGCCGACCTTCACCGTGATCGTGTCCTGGTTGTGGAAGGTGCCGCGGAGCAGTTCTTCCGCGAGCATGTCTTCCATGTGTTGCTCGATCGCACGGCGGAGCGGCCGGGCTCCGAACTCCAGGCTCGATCCCTTATCGATCAGGAATTCCTTCGCTTCTTCGGTCACGATCAGTTTCAACTGCTTGTCCTTGAGGCGCTTCTCGACCTTCGCCAGTTCCATTTCGACGATCAGCTTGAGGTCGATCTTTGTGAGCGAGCGGAACACGATGATGTCGTCCAGGCGGTTGAGGAACTCGGGGCGGAACTCCTTGTCCATCCGGCCCTTCAACTTCTTCTGCATTTCCTGATACGTCGCCTCGGCGGACTGCTGCAAACCCTTGCGGAAGGGGCTGCTCAGGTCGTCCGACGTGATGATCGTCTCGGCCCCGATGTTCGTGGTCATGATCAGGATCGTGTTCTTGAAGTCGATCACGCGGCCCACGTTGTCGGTAAGCCGGCCTTCTTCCATGATCTGGAGCAGCATGTTCCAGACGTCCGGGTGGGCCTTCTCGATTTCGTCCAGCAGCACGACGGAGTAGGGCTTGCGGCGAATCTTCTCGGTGAGTTGGCCGCCTTCTTCGTAGCCGATGTAGCCGGGAGGGGCCCCGACGAGCCGCGAGACGTTGTGCTTCTCCATGTACTCGGACATGTCGAGTTGCACGATGTTGTTTTCGTCGCCGAACATGAATCGGGCGAGTTGCTTGGCGAGGAGCGTTTTGCCGACGCCCGTGGGCCCGGCGAAGATGAAGCTGCCGATGGGCCGCTTCGGATCCTTCATGCCGGAGCGGCTCTTGCGAACGGCCTTGGCGATGGCCTTGATGGCCTCGTCCTGGCTGATTACAGTGCCGTGCAGTTCGGCTTCCATGTTCAACAGGCGGCGCGTCTCGTCTTCGCCCACCTTCTTCAGTGGCACGCCCGTCATTTTGGAAACGACCTCGGCGATCACTTCCTCGTCCACCACGCCGTCCGTCTCCTTGGCCTTCTCGCGCCATTCCTTCGTGGTGGCTTCCTTCTTCTTGCGGAGCTTCTCGGCCTGATCGCGAAGGTGCGCGGCCTTCTCGAAGTCCTGCTCCATCACGGCCGATTCTTTTTCCTGGTTCAGCTTCTCGATGGATTCGTCGAGTTCCTTCAGATCGGGCGGGCGGGTCATGGCCTTGAGGCGAACGCGAGCACCGGCTTCGTCGATCACGTCGATGGCTTTATCCGGTAGGCAGTGGCCCGAAATGTACCGTTCGGAAAGCTCGACGGCAGCCTTGAGGGCGGCGTCGGTGATCTGCACGCGGTGGTGCGCCTCGTACCGGTCGCGGAGGCCCTTCAAAATCTCGACCGTCTCCGCCATACTCGGCGGGTTGACGATGATGGCCTGGAAGCGGCGAGCCAAGGCCGCATCTTTCTCGATGTACTTGCGGTACTCGTCGAGCGTCGTGGCCCCGATGCACTGGATTTCGCCGCGGGCCAGGGCGGGCTTGAGAACGTTACTAGCGTCTATTGCGCCTTCGGCACCGCCAGCCCCGACCAGCGTGTGCAGTTCATCGATGAACAGCATCGTGTTCTTGGCGCGACGCACTTCGTTCATCACGGCCTTGATGCGTTCCTCGAACTGGCCGCGATACTTGGTGCCGGCGACCATCATGGCCAGATCGAGCACGACGATCCGCTTGTCGCGGAGCAGTTCGGGCACGTTCTGATCGACGACGAGTTGCGCCAAACCTTCGACGATCGCCGTCTTGCCGACGCCCGCTTCGCCCAACAGCACCGGGTTATTCTTCTGGCGGCGCGACAGGATTTGAATGACGCGTTCGATTTCGTTGGCCCGGCCGATGACGGGGTCGAGCTTGCCCTGACGGGCGAGTTCGGTGAGGTCGCGTCCGAAGCTGTCGAGGGCGGGCGTTTTGGACTTGTTGCGTCCGGCGCGTTCGCCGGTGCCGCCGCGTCCCTCGCCGCCGCCGCCGCCGCCGGATTCGCTTTCGTTCGGCATGTTGTGCCCCAGCAGGTTCAGGACTTCTTCGCGCACGTCTTCCAGTTTGAGTCCCAGGTTCATCAGAACCTGGGCAGCCACGCCCTCCTGTTCGCGGAGCAACCCGAGAAGCAGGTGTTCGGTGCCGACGTAATTGTGAGAGAGGTTGCGGGCTTCCTCGACTGAATACTCGATCACCTTCTTGGCCCGCGGTGTATGCGGAAGGCGACCCATCACGACCTGCTCGCCGCCCGGACCGTGTTGAACGATCTTCTCCACTTCCAAGCGAATCTTACGCAGATCGATGTCGAGGTTCTTGAGAACGTTAGCGGCCACACCCGAGCCTTCCTTCACGAGACCGAGCAGAACGTGCTCGGTCCCGATGTACTCGTGGTTGAACCGCTGAGCTTCCTGGTTGGCCAGTTGCATGACCTTCCGGGCTCGGTCGGTGAAGCGTTCATACATCGAGGCCGTCTCCCCGG
>JAYTUG010000536.1:0-3950 GCA_043744695.1 Gemmataceae bacterium | reverse complement strand
CCAGCGGGGAGAGGGTCAGAGTGCCTACTTCCAGTGGCACACCCCAGGCGACTGGGCCGGATTGAAGCAGTTCTTTATACCGGTCGCGTCGTAGGGTTTGCTCACGGCTATTCCACATTCAACACCAGTTCTCGAATCTTCTCCAGCGTCGCCTTGATCTCGATGGCATGGCGAGAGATCGTGACGTCGCCGGCCTTGGAACCGAGCGTGTTCGTCTCGCGGCCCATCTCCTGAACCACGAACTCCAACTTCCGCCCGGCACCCTCCTCGCCCTTCTTCAGAATCTCCTCGAACTGGGCCAGATGGCTGGTCAGCCGCGTCACTTCCTCCGCCACGTCGGTCCGATCCGCGAACAGGGCCAGTTCCCGCACCAAGTGTTGCGGCTCGACCGAAACGCCCGCGTCGGCCACGGCCTGGCGAACCCGTTCCAACAAACGCTGCCGATAGTCGCCCATCACGGTCGGCAGGTGAACGCGAATCGCCTCGAGTTGCTCCCCGACGAAACGGTGCAGGGCGAGCAGTTCGCCTCCCATCGCCCGTCCTTCTTCGCTCCGCATCTCATCGAGTTTGGCCAGTGCCGCTTGCAGCGTCTGCACCACGATCGGCCACTCTTCTTCCGGCGGTGCCCCCGAACGCGTCGACTCCGGAGCCACGCCCGGCAAAGACAAGACGCCCGCCAGGAGGGGTGCCATCAAATCGGGGGTCGCTTCGCAGGCCTCGCGTATTTGTCGCAGGTAGGCTTGAAGGGCGGACGCATTCAGCGTGAAGTCGGAAGTCTGAGCTTTCCGCTGAACGCGAATCTGAACGAGCAGAGTACCGCGGCGAACGTGCTTGCGGATGACCTTTTCGAGGTCGGCTTCGAGCATCGGATAGGGGTCGCTGCCGCGAACCGTCACCTTCAAATGGCGGTTGTTGACCGCTCGCACCTCGATGGTCGCGGAGAACGCATCGGTCTGGGATCGGGCTTCGCCGAAGCCGGTCATGCTCAGCAACACGCGGCTCACCCCCCGCCGGTGGTCACCGAGGTGGAGGCCTGCTGGGCCGTGTCGTACTTCACGACCTTCACGTGGATCATGATGAACAGAACCCACACGGCCGCGAGGTAGAGCGTGATCTTGACGAAGGCGTCGGCGGTTCGCGACCCGAAGGCGCTGGAGCCGCCCGCGCCGCCGAAGGCCCCGGCGAGACCGCCGCCTTTACCGCGCTGGATCAGCACGATCAGCATCAACATGAGGCCGAGAACGATGATGATCGCGTTCAGCAGGTGCGAGTACCAGGCGACGGCAATGAGCGACACGGCGGGAGCCTCCGCAATCCTACGGTTGAGCCGAATGAACGGTTAATCTACGAACGACAACGACTTCCGGAAAGGCCGAAACGCGACCTCGCCGGAGTTGCCGCGCTCCGCTCCGCAGACTGCGCGTCGCGGCTAAACGTTAAGGTGCTTAAGCCGCCGCGATGATCTTGAGGAAGGAATCCGCCTTCAAACTCGAGCCGCCGACGAGGCCACCGTCCACGTCCGACTGCGAGAACAAGCCCGCCGCGGTTTCCGGGGTCACGGACCCGCCGTAGAGGATGGGAGTGCTGTCCGCGATTTTCTCGCCGTAAAGCTGCGACAATTTCGAGCGGATGAACTGGTGAGCCTCCTGGGCTTGCTCCGGAGTCGCGGTGCGGCCGGTGCCGATGGCCCAGACCGGCTCGTAGGCAATCGCGAGCCGGTGGAATTGCTCGTCGGTGAGGCCGGACAGTGCCGCGAATACCTGACGCTGGAACACGCGTTCCTGCAAATTGCGGTCGCGTTCGGCCAGCGTCTCGCCCATGCACAAAATCACGTGCAGCCCGGACTCGAGCGCGGTGTGGACCTTGTGGTTGATGGCGGCATCGCTTTCGCCCAGAATGTGGCGGCGTTCGCTGTGCCCGATCAAGGCGTATTTGCAGCCCGTTTCGAGGAGCATACTCGGGCTCACCTCGCCGGTGAAGGCTCCATTCGATTCGTGGAACACATTCTGGGCACCGAGTGCGACTGCCGACCCGCGCAAGGCCTCGGCCACGGGCAGGAGCCAGGGGAAGGGCGGGAACACCGCGACATCCGCTTTCGGGGTAGAACTTACGCCTTGGGCCAGCGCGGTGGCGAGTGCCTTCGCCTCGGCCAGGGTGGTGTTCATCTTCCAGTTGCCGGCGACGAGCTTGCGACGAGCCATGATTTCTCCGAATGCAGATGCGGTTCGGAGAACATCTTATTCAGGGCTCAGAAGATCATCGTAGATCTGCTTCAATTTCTGGATGCGGGCCGGGAAGCTGTAGCGGCCTTCCACGGTCTTACGGCCCGCGGCGCGGAAGAGATCCTGCAAGCCTTCGTTGCGAACGAGGCCGAGCAGAGCCGTCGTGAGTGCCTCGACACTTCCCGGTTCAACGAGGAAACCATTGCGGCCATCTTGAACTAATCGCGGCACGCCGTTCACGCGCGTGGCCACCACGGGCACTTCCAGCGCCATCGCTTCGAGCAGCACGTTCGGCAAGCCCTCGCGGTGGCTCGAAAGTGCGAACGCGTCCATCGCTTCGAAGTACCCGCGAACGTCCGTCTGCCAGCCGGGAAGAGTCACGCGATCCTGCAGTCCGAGTTGGGCCACGAGCTTTTCGAGGTTCGCCCGTTCCCCGCCTTCGCCGAGGATGACGAGTTGAACGTCCTCGCCCTTTTTCGCGAGTTCGCCGAGGGAGCGGATGAGCAGGTCGAATCCTTTCTCGTCCGAGAGCCGGCCGACGGCCCCGATCAGGAATCGCGATTGCGGGAAGCCGAGCGCGGTCTTCGCTTCCAGAACGGAACGCGTGCGCCGGTAGTCCTCAGCGTCGATTGCGTTCTCGACCAGCACGAGATTCTTCACCGGCACGCCGCATTCTAGGCACGTTTCAAAGAGATCGTGCGACACGCAGATCACGCGCTCGTAGTGAGGCAGGCA
Source organism: Gemmataceae bacterium (assembly GCA_043744695.1). Classification (GTDB taxonomy): domain Bacteria; phylum Planctomycetota; class Planctomycetia; order Gemmatales; family Gemmataceae; genus Urbifossiella. Next base: position 993 of record JAYTUG010000536.1, on the reverse strand, counting down.
GCGCCGATCGATCTTGTAGTAAAGCGGCGTGCGGGCCGTGTGCTGCACCCAGCCGTGAACCGTGGTGACGAGCCGCATCTTGTAGAACCGATTGAGCAGTAGGCCGAGGGCGTTCGTCTTGTAATCGTGCCCGTGCCACACGGCGACCTTCTCTCGACGGCAGACGGCGAGCAGTTCCCGGATCACGCGCCAATCCCACGGGCCGCGATCCGGGATCGAGATGATCGGTGCGTTGTAGCGGGCGGCGTTCGCGCGAATGACTTCGAAGCCGGGATCGTCGGGCGGGTGAAGGTACGCGCAGATCATGCGGTAGCCGAGCGGTTCGAAGAACCGCGGAGAGTTGAGCAGGGTCTTGTCCGGCCCGCCTCCGGAGCCGGTGACGACCCGCGTATCGAGAACGACGGGAGAATTCGAGGTGGTCATATCCCCATTTAGCCCGCCGTTTACGGCGGGTACTCGCGGTCGCACCCGCCGTAAACGGCGGGCTAAATGTCAGAAGATCGTCGCCATCAGCGGTTCGAGGCACGTTTCCCAATGGTGGTGGGCATCCACGAATTCGCGTGCGGCCGCGCCGAGTTCGCGGCAGCGGTCCGGGTTCGCGAACGAGCCGCACACCGCATCGACCCACTCTTGCCGAGTCGTGGCGACCAGCAAGTGCTTGCCCGGTTCGGCCTTCAGTGCCGCGAGGGCCGGCGGCGCGACGATCACCGCCTTGCCCATCGCCATCGCTTCGAGCACCTTGTTTTGAATGCCGCGGCCGAGTCGCATCGGCGCGACGACGACGTTGGCCTCGGCCACGAAGGGCCGCACGTCCGGGACACCGCCCATCACCTTCACGCCCGGTAACTCGGCTAGGCGCTGCACCTCGGGAGAAGGTTTGCGGCCCACGATGCGGAATTCCGCCTCCGGCCACTTCGCGCGGATCGATGGCCACATCTCGCGCGCGAACCACGTCACGGCATCCACGTTCGGCCGGTAGTCCATCGCGCCGAC
>JAYTUG010000535.1:0-15625 GCA_043744695.1 Gemmataceae bacterium | reverse complement strand
CCCGACCTGGCCGCGAAGTTCCCGCTGCAATTGCTCACGCCTCCGGCTCCGTCCTTCCTCAATTCCACATTCGTGAACGTGAACTCGATGCGCCGCGCTGCTGGTGAAGTGACCCTCGAAATGCATCCCACCGACGCATCGTCTCGCGGCATCGCCGACGGCCAAACCGTTTCCGTGTTCAACGGTCGCGGCCGCTTTCGCGCGAAGGCCGTGGTCGGGGACAACGTGAAGCCCGGCGTGGTGGTGAGCCTCGGTTCGTGGTGGACGAAGTACACGGCCGACGGCGCGAACTGCAACGCGACCACGAGCACGGCCCTCACCGACCTCGGAGCCGGTGCCACCTTCTACGACAACCTCGTGGAAGTGGCCTCGGTCTGAGCGACGACTCTGGCGATGTCGCGCTCCGCTTCGAGGACTACGCGTCGCGGCTAAACGGTGGGGTTTTTGTTGAAGAGAACACGGCCTCACCGCTTCTTCGAGCGGAACAGCGTGTCCATGAGGCCGCGTTTGATCATGCCGGCGACGGCGGTGCCCATCGAGCGGGCCGCGCTCCGGACGAAGCCCATGAACACGCCTTCCTTCTGCGACGCCTTCGAAGGCTTGGCTTCCGGCTGCTCGGTTCGCTTCCGCTCGAACTCGGCGCGCTTGGTCGCCCGATCGGCATCTACCTTCTCGCCATCGTCGGTCGCGACCTTCCCCTTGAGAATTTCGTAGGCCGACTCGCGGTCGATCAGCTTGTCGTAGACGCCAAACACGGTGGAACCTTGGATCACGGCTTTGCGTTGCTCCGGCGTGATGGGGCCGATCTGCGTGCCGGGCGGCACCACTCGTGCCTTCTCTACGATGCCGGGCGTGCCGTTTTCGTCCAGGAACGAGATGAGCGCTTCGCCGACCGCGAGTTGCGTAATGATCGTTTCCACGTCGAGCTTCGGATTGTCGCGGAAGGTCTGGGCCGTAGCGGCGACGGTCTTGCGGTCGCGCGGCGTGAAGGCCCGCAGGGCGTGCTGCACGCGGTTGCCGAGCTGAGCGAGCACGGTGTCTGGTACGTCGAGCGGGTTCTGCGTGACGAAGAAGATGCCGACGCCCTTGGAGCGAATCAGCCGCACCACTTGTTCGATCTTTTCGAGCAGCGGCTTCGGGGCGTCGTTGAACAGCAGGTGAGCTTCGTCGAAGAAGAAGACGATCTTCGGCTTCGGCACATCGCCGACCTCGGGGAGTCGCTCGTAGAGTTCGGCGAGCATCCAGAGCAGGAACGAGGCGTACAGTTTGGGCGATTGCAAGAGCCTGTCGGCGGCGAGGATGTTGATGACGCCGCGACCCTTCTCGCCGGTCTGGATGAAATCCATGATGTTGAGTGCGGGCTCGGCGAAGAAGTTTTCGCCGCCCTGTTCTTCGAGCCGGAGCAGGGCGCGTTGAATGGCCCCGATGCTGGCCGGCGAGACGTTCCCGTACTCGGCGGAGAGTTGCTTCGCGATCGTGCTCACGTGCTGGAGCATCGCGCGGAGGTCCTTCAAATCGAGCAGTAAGAGACCGTTATCGTCCGCGACCTTGAAGGTGATGCTGAGCACTCCCGATTGCACTTCGTTCAGATCCAGAAGCCGGGAGAGGAGCAGTGGCCCCATTTCGGAGATGGTGGTGCGCACGGGGTGGCCCTGTTCGCCGAACACGTCCCAAAACACGGTCGGGCACGCGGCGTACTCGAAGCTCTCCTTCAGGCCGAGTTCCTCGACGCGCTTGGCGACCCGCACGTTCTCGGGCGAACCCGCACGGCAGAGGCCGGAAAGATCGCCTTTGATGTCGGCGAGGAAGACGGGCACGCCGATGCGGCTGAAAGCTTCCGCGAGTCGCTGGAGCGTGACGGTTTTGCCGGTACCGGTGGCCCCGGCCACGAGCCCGTGCCGGTTCGCCATCGCGGGAAGGAGCAGGAGATCGCAATCGCCTTTGCCGGCCAGGAGCGGCTCGACCATGATTCACCGTGGTTCGCGTTGGGTTCGTGCGTTTAGTTTATGGCAACGAGGGTAGTTCGCACTCTCCGAGTGCGGTCATTCACGGCGGCTCACCATAATACCGGAGCCGAGTCCGCACTCGGAGAGTGCGGGCTACCAAAGGAGTGCGGGCTACCAACGAAAAAACGACGGCCGCTGGCCGTCGTTTTCGGTTGGCTTCGCCGCGGTTACCCCTTCCGCGGGTCGGCTCGCCTGGTGTTGTTCGAATCTCGATCCATGCCGAGTCAGCGAGGCTGCGTGCGGAGGCGGCGATTCGGGTCCACTTCGATCGCGCCGAACGCCTGCTCGTGGCGAGCGACGACCACGCGGAGAACTTCGGCCAACTTCTTGGCGGTCACGAAGTTCATCACGAGGCGGTGCGTGAGTTCGATCGGCTCGGGGCCGCCGGGTGCCATCACCTGGGAGTACATCCCCAGGTCGAGGAGCACCTCGTCGGGGTTCCCGGTCACGCGGAAAAAGTTGACGTACACGGAGGCCATGTCAGCGTCGTTGATGGCGACCTGAATCTGTTGGGCCTGGCCCGGGGCGGGTGCCGGGGCGGGTGTTGCTTCGTCGGCCATGGGAAGATCCTCTACTGAGTGTGAAAGAACGGGGTAAACATCGGGTGGGCCGGAAATTCGGCCTAGGGTAGTTTAGGCCGCAAACGCACGCCGCCCACTGAAAACCGCGAATCTTGGCGAACCGTCCTACAATTAGGGAGTCTCCGCGTTGCGGTTCCTCTCCCGTTCACGAGGCGCACCATGTCGTCGGCCATCGCCAATCCTTCGAAGCACCCTCCGGTCACGATCTTCTCCGATTCGCCCACGTTCCGCATGGCGGCACAACAGCTTCAAACTGTGGCCCGCGCCATCGACCTCGATCCCGGCATCCTCGAACGGCTCTCCGTTCCCAAGCGCTCGCTGATCGTCAGCATTCCCATTCGCATGGACGACAACGCGCTGCACACGTTCATCGGCTACCGCGTGCAGCACTCGCTTACGAGCGGCGCGAGCAAGGGCGGCCTCCGCTATGCCCCGCACGTCGATCTGGGCGAAGTCGCCGCGCTCGCCATGTGGATGACCTGGAAGTGCGGCATCATGAACCTGCCGTTCGCCGGCGCGAAGGGCGGCATCGCCTGCGATCCCGTGCTTCTAAGCCTCACGGAAAAAGAGCGGCTCACGCGGCGATTCACGGAAGAAGTGCAATCCATCATCGGCCCCCGAATCGACATCATGGCTCCGGACATGGGCACCGACGAACAGACCATGGCCTGGATCTACGACACGTACTCGATGAAGGTCGGATACGCGTGCCCCGAGATCGTGACCGGGAAACCGATCGAACTCGGCGGCTGCGTCGGGAGGAAAGAAGCCACCGGCCGCGGCGTGGTGTACTGCATTCGCGAAGCGATGGACGAACTCAAGCTTCGCCCCGTGGAAGCGACGGCCGTGGTGCAGGGCTTCGGGAACGTCGGTGCCATCACCTGCGACGAGCTTTACAAGATCGGGGTGAAAGTGATCGCCGTGGGCGACCGCTACGGTGCCATTCGCAACGATCGCGGGCTCGACATCCCGGCCCTCGCGAAGTACGTCGAGGAACGGAAGGAACGCAAGAGCGTTGCTGGGTTCCCCGGTGCGGAAGAAATCCCGCCCGAAGAACTCCTGACGACGAAATGCACGATCCTCGTGCCGGCCGCAATGGAGCGGGTGATCACGATCGAGAACGCTCCGAAGATCCAGTGCCGCATCTTGGCCGAGGGCGCGAACGGCCCCACCACTCCGGAAGCCGATGAAATTTTGGAGGCGCAAGGCGTCTACGTGATCCCCGACGTACTCTGCAACGCGGGCGGCGTCACGGTCTCGTACTTCGAATGGGTCCAGGACATTCAGCAGTTCATGTGGAGCGAGGAAGACGTGAACAACGAACTGCGGAAGCTGATGCTGAATGCGTTCAAGCGGGTGCGGAAAGAATCGCAGGATCGGAAGCTCTCCAACCGGACGGCTGCGCTCAGCCTCGGCGTACAGAAGGTCGCGAACGAAATGAAGAAGCGCGGACTGTTCCCGTAGGCTGAGCTCAGGGCTTCACACTTCAGGAAATCTTCCATCTTCATGTTGGAATTTGAACTCCAACGTGTTACAACCGACTCCATCCTGACGTTTCTTCTCGCGTTACGTCATCGTTCGGATACCAAATTCCGTCCGCGGAGCCCACCCGCCATGCGCAATCATCGCCCGTTTATCGCTCGTACCAAGCTGTTCATCGAGTTCCTCGAGGACCGTACCACCCCGGCCATTTCTCTCGATGCCTTAGCTTCGGCCGTGCCCATCGTGGGAGCACACGTCGACAGCATCAACGTGGTCTCCACAGCCGGCGTCGAAAACCCTGCGTTCCAGGCCAGCCTCGCGGCAGCACCCTACGCCACCTCCGTCCATCACGTCGGCTTCGGAATCTACAACGTCACGCTGAATTCGGGCATCGAACCGAGCGCGGCGGCGACGATCTACAGCAGCCTGCCCGGCGTGAAGCTCGCGGAACCGGACATCATCATTCAGGTGACCAACACCCCGAACGATACTCAGTATTCGTCGCTTTACGGCATGCAGAAGATCTCCGCTCCGGCGGCGTGGGATGTCAGCACCGGTTCGGGCAACTTCGTGGTCGCCGTCATCGATACGGGTGCGGATTATACCCACCCCGATCTCGCCGCGAATATGTGGCACAATCCCGCCGAAATTCCGGGCGACGGCGTGGACAACGACGGCAACGGCCTCGTCGACGACTACTACGGCGCCAACTTCATCGGCAGCAATACCGGGAATCCGTTCGACGACAACGGCCACGGAACCCACGTCTCCGGCACCATCGGTGCCATCGGAAACAACAACCTCGGCGTGGTCGGCGTCAACTGGAACGTCAAGATCATGGCCCTCAAGTTCCTCAACGCTTCCGGCACCGGTGCCATCAGCGACGCTCTCGAGGCTCTGAATTACGCCGTCGCCCACGGCGTGAAGGTGTCCAACAACAGTTGGGGCGGCGGCGGCTACAGTGGGGCGTTCTTCAGCGCCCTCCAGTCGGCTCAAACCGCGGGTCACATCTTCGTCGCCGCGGCTGGCAACAGCAATACGAACATCGACCTCTCGCCCAGCTACCCGGCCAGCTACAACGTCGGAAACGTGATCGCCGTCGCGTCCACGACCAATACCGATGCCCGTTCCAGCTTCTCGAATTACGGCACCACGACGGTGGACATCGCGGCACCGGGCTCGGGCATCATCAGCACGACTCCGGGCAACACCTACAGTAACTTCAGCGGCACGTCGATGGCCTCGCCGCACGTGGCCGGGGCTATTGCTCTCTACTGGGACGCCAACCCGACCAAGACGCCCGCCGAGGTGATTGCGAAACTGCTGAGTTCCGCCGACGTGGTTGCCGGCCTGACTTCGACCGTGAACAACGGTCGCCGGCTGAACGTGGGGCAGATGCTCCTGGGCAGCAGCCCGCCTCCACCTCCCACGGACACGATCGGCGCTCGCGTCACCTCCGCTGCCTTCACGGGATCGACGGCCGCGAACCTCAACTCGGTCCGCTTCACTTTCAACGAGGCGATCATTGTCTCGAGCTTCGATGCGGCCGACGTGGTGACGTTCACGGGCCCAAGTGGCGCGATCGTTCCCAGTTCCTTCACGGTCGTCGCCGCTTCGGGAAACACGCAGTTCGACGTCGCCTTCCCAACTCAAACGGTTCCTGGCGTCTACACGATGGTCATCGGGCCCGCGATTCTCGACGTGGCCGGCAATCCCATGGATCAGAACCTCAACGGCACCAACGGCGAGATCCCCGCGGACCGCTACACCGCCACGCGAACGCTCAATGCCCCGATCACGCAGACCTTCTCCTCGACCGGCCTGCCGTTGCCGATCCGCGATCTCCAGTACACGCGGGCAAACATCGCCATCGCTCAAGACTTCTCAATCTTGGATGTCAACGTTCGCTTCAACATCATGCACACCTACGATCGCGATCTCGTAATCAAGCTCACTGCGCCGGGCGGGCAAACCTCGACTTTGGTGAATCGCCGAGGCGGGAGCAGCAACAACTTCCTCAACACTACCATCGACGACGAAGCGTCCGTGGCCATCGCCGCGGGCGCGGCCCCCTTCTCGGGAACGTATCGCCCGGAGACCACGTTGACGACCTTCGACAATACCAATGCTCGCGGTTCCTGGACGCTCGAGGTTTACGACTCGAGTACCCAGGATACCGGAAGCCTGACCGCGTTTTCCCTCGTCATCACGGGCACGATCACGGGATCGTCCGCGAGGATTCTCGGCATGCGCGAAGGCGAGCCGTTCACCGAGCCCGTGCATCACGCGGCGCCGGTGTCCCTCGCAATTTCTCCGCTTCCCGCGAGCCCAGCTACTCCGGTCGGTACTCCGCGACCGGTCGCACTCCTCCTCGATGAACCGACTCGGCCGTACGTCGCGAGTGCGGTTACCGCCACCTCTCTGCTTGCCCCCATCGCGCTGCCAGTTCCTTCGCTGACGTCGTTACCAATGGGACCGACGACGGTACCGGTGGCCGCCGCGCCGGTGGTCTACTTGCCGCCGAGCAACGTGGATTTGGATTCGTGGGGAATTGCCATCGGCTGAAAAGCGTGGCGTACCCGCGATCCGAAAATCGCGAATGGATCAGCCTCGCCCCTGGGAAATGGGAAAAAGAAAAGGCCCACCCGCGCGAACGGGTGGGCCTTGGGCGGGGCTGTTTCAATGGGCGATCAGTGGTTGATCATGAACTCGCTGGTGTTGAGCAGAGCCCAGAACACGTCCTGATAGAAAGCTTTCTCACCACCGTTTCCTCCGGCTCCGATCACGGCGGTCTGCGTTGCTTTCGGAGCGGGTCCCTTCGAATTGGGTGCCTTGGGAGCAGGCGTTCCAAGGACGACCGACGCCTTACCCTCTCGAACGAGATTCAACTTTACCATTTCGTCTTGCGTCGGGTGGCGATTGAGCGTGAGTAAGAACAGTCCGTCGTACATTTCCTTGGGATTGCCTTTGGTCTTGTTGAGCAGTTCGTCGATCACGCTGATGCCCCCGCCACTGCGGCCGACGCCGATTTCGCCGTTCAACTCGGAACCGTTCATCATCAGCAGTGCCTGGACGATGGTGCCGTTGAAGCTGAGTTCGTTTCCTTCGTCGTCGCCGAACTGACGGACGAGCTTGCGCATCCAGTTGTCGCGGGCTGTCTTACGGGCCTCCGCCGCGGCCGGATTCTTCTTCTCGGCCATCGTGCCGGTCGCGGTCATGAGCGATTCGAACAGCACCTCGGGCGACATCGCCTTCATCGGCATCCGCGCGAAGTACGGGTCGTACTTCACATCGAGATAGTCCTTCACGCCGACGTGGCTGAGTTGATACACCTCGCTCGTGCAGATCCACTCCATGATCTTCTTGGGGTCGTAGTTGTACTTGGCGAACTCGCCGCCGAGGTAGTCGAGCAGTTCGGGATGAACGATTTCGTTGTTGCTGCCGAAGTCGTCGGCGGCGGGTTCCTTGCAGAGCCCGCGGCCGAAGAAGTGGGACCAAAGGCGGTTCGTATAGGCTCGGCCGAAGTTGTCGTGCGCCACGACCCACTCGGCGAGTTGCTGGCGGCGAGTCTTGCTGCCCGACGCCGAGGCGATCATCTTCGAAGATTTTTCGCCGGCCTGGGCCTGGGCGTAATCCTTCAGCATGATGGGGAACGAACCGAGGCGGCGGCCGTCGCGGCGTTCGTAGTACACGATCATTTCCGGGTTCAGGTCCGCCATGTCGGTGAGCGTGACCGAGTTCGCATTCACCATCTTCGCGTTGTTCCCGTTGCCCGGAGCCGCGCTGGGGGTCCCGCTGCGGACGGTCTGGCGGAAGAAGGCATTGACGCCCCAGAAGTCCGACTGGACCCATTCCTTATTGAATGGGTGATCGTGACACTGGGTGCATTGCGTCTGCAGACCGAGGAATATCTTGGTGACGCGGCTGGTGATCGGCACGGCGTCGAAGGCCCCATCGCGGGCGCGTTCCTTCGCATCCTTCACGGCTTCGCCGAGGTGGTGAACGATGAAGTTCGCGGCGTATTCGGGTTTCGGCGTCCAGCCGGCGGTGGTCTTGGCTCCGCCGACCTGACCGGTCGCGGTCAGCAGTTTCATCGCGAGGTCTTTGTGCGAGATGCCAGCCCGCGAGGGCGTGATGGAGAACTGATCCTCGAGCCAAACGTGCATCTGATCGCGGTAGTCGGCGTGGCCGGTGCGGGTCATGAGCCACACGGTCCAGATGTTCGCCCAATGCTCGGCATACTCTTCCGCATAATACTTGGTGATCGGCTGCTTCTTGAGCTTGCCGTCCGGGCCGGGCAGCATGATCGTGGCGGGCTGGCCATTGGCCTGCTTCGGCACGTACGGCTGGGCACCGAGGAGGCGCTGCACGAGTTTGACGCGCTTCTCCAGCGACGGCGACTTATCGCTCTCGAAGTCGATCACTTCTTCCGGAGTGGCGATGCGGCCGACCAGATCGATGTAGACGCGGCGAACGTATTCGTCCTCCGAGGCGCGGGCCGCCGGCTTCTTGATCCCGGCCGATTCGTAGCCCTTCCGGATGAGTTCGTTAATCTTCTGGGTTTGCGGGGAAAGCCCGGCCGCGCCGGGAGTTGCGGGTTCGAGCTTAGCAGGTTCCGCAGGCTTGGCCGCGACGGCCTTCGGCGGCTCTTTCTTGTCCTGGGCGGGGCCGTACGGCACGACCAACCACACGAGGGCGGCGGCCAGGGCGGCGCGGCCGAGTAAGACGCGGATCATCCGGAGTTCCCCCGTTTTCATGGAGTCTTCACCCGCGGCTTCAAATGGGTGAAGTGGTTGGGCAGGTTGGTTGTTGGGCATCCCGTGATTCTAGTGTAGACCGCGAAGCGGGGCGGGGTCCACTGTTTTTCGGCAGGACCGCGAACGAGAGCCGGTCGCTTCGGAGTGCTTCACGTATATGATGCGCCGAGTGCCCTGAGAGTTCCCAAAACCGTGCCGCGAGGCGGTTCCATGAAGTTCGACCTGAAGCGGGTGGCCGAATTCGTTCGTAAGGCCGAGACGGACGACTTGCTCGATCGGGTGACGATTTATCGGTCGGGAATGGAGCCGGCGGCGTTGGATTTGATGGAGCTGGAACTGGATCGCCGGGGCGTTTCTCGTGCGGACATGGCCGAACACGATCGGCAGCGGCGCGAAACCGCGATTCTCCTCCCAGACGGAACCGCATTACGATGCAACTTTTGCGACCAACCCGCCTCGGTGCAGCGGTGGGGCTGGCACCGCCTCTTCGGCCGCATCCCGTTCTTTCCCCGAACCTTCGCCTACTGCCTCGACCACGGGCCGAAGTGATCGGCTCGGTGTGTGGGTTGGGATGGGCTGCTTTTCGCTGCAACTCAAGGAACCGCAAGTGATTTCTGAGCGTCCTGAACGAACGGAATTGCGGGATCGCCCGCAGCGATGACTTTGAGGATGCGATCGCGCGATCCGGAATTCTGCGACCCCGGCTTGATCCAGTCGAAGAATGCGGCCTCATAGGGTTCGCGAGGTCGGATGCCCTCTGTCTTCTTGAGCAGCATCACGGCCCTTTTGGTCGCCTCGGGGCTCAGGCCTTTCAAGGAATCATGCAAGGGCTTCGCCACACGGTCGAGATTCTGTTCCAGTTTCGCGGTGGCCTGCTCACGTTCCTTGAAGTCCTCGGACCCGAGATTCTCGATCCACTTCTGCACTTGCTCCTTCGGCAGCAGACGAACCCGCCCTTCGACTTCTTTGAGGAACGCCGTGCGCCATTCGGGTGTCAGCCGGTCCGCGAATGTGACGTAAACGAACGCACGCAGCCAGAGCGGCTTCACATCCTTCAATTTTTGAAGGTACTCATCGGGAAGGCACAACCCTGGCTGTCGAATTAGCGAAACCATCCGGTCGAGGTCATCGGTGAGAATACGCCTCCCGTCGGTAGCGAATTGCGGCGGGTCGAACATCGCTCGCATGAAGTGATATTGGATTGGGCCGGAGTTATCGAAGATCGTACGCTCACGCTGCCTCCAGTCGGAAAACATCTCATTGACCACACGAGGATTCGTCACCCCGGTACGGAGTGTATTAAAGTCGTGTTGGTATAGCAGTGTCGCGCCAGCTGTCGATCTCCACAGGTATGTTCGCATGGAATAACGGGTCGATTCAGACCCTGCCCGAAGCACGTCGAGCGCGAGTGGCACAAACTCCTTATGACTCGTGCCAAGTATCCGATCGGCCTGATCGCTCATGGCAGTTTCGTAAGCGCCCTGCGGTGCGCTGGAATTAGGCCGGGTAGCGGCGACGCGGGCAATATCCTTCCGTACGTCATCCACGACTTGTGGAGTGATTGGTCTGATTTCGACTTGGAACGATTTACGAAGCCTTAAGAACCTTCCAGACTCGCCATCATGCCTAAAGCTAGCGAGAAGCTCATAGTCTAATGTCAGAATCGCGCGCCCAACTGGGATTTGGCCTGCAAATTGATGGTGGACTGAAATCTTGCGGATTACCTTATGCCCGCAACGCACTTCGTAAGTATGCACCCACGGGCCGAAGTAGAACAATTGGCGAACGGGCGAAAAATGAACCCCCGTCCATCCTTCGGGAACAATCACCTGGAATGGTTCAACCGAGGGAAGGTGAGTCAGATATAAAGGTTGACTCCCGACGTATGTAGCCGTCACCTCTAGGATAATAGGCCCACCTTTGATTGCGTCAAGAGATCGAACGTCGATAGTGAATTGGCTCAAGAGCATGGCACTGGCCACGAAGGTACCCATAAAGGCTCCATCCCGAGTAATTGCTCAATATTTTTGGCACGCTTGCAACTGACGCTACGCAACTGACGCTACGCAACTGACGCTACTGGGGCTTAGAAAGGTTTACAGTGGTTTCCTTCTCACTCGTGGCGGATATAGTGCCCGAATCAACTTTGTTAGTAACATCTGCAACACCAGTCTTCTGAGTCTTGATCTCGAATTTGGTGTCGCTGAGTTTCTTGACAGAGACTTTGTGTTTAAATCCGGAGTTTTGGATAAGCACAGGAGCCGCTTCCGTAACGCCCGTCCGTGTGTCCGCGAATTCGAACCGTTGGACACTTGTTACTGTTCCCGTCGCACCGACAGCCGGAGTACCAAAGTTAAGAGTGTTGTTGAACACTTGGAGTTGAAACTTCTCGATGGCGTCTTGCTCGCTGGTCGCCGCAAGTCCGCCGACGAACGGTAGGGAGTCGTATAGATATTTACCTTGTGGGATGCCAGCAAGCTCCACGAAACCGAAATTCTGGGTGAAATTCGCGTTACTGAAGATGCCTTCCTTTTGAAAACCATCGACGACTTCCCTGACCTTCACTTTGTCTAAGTCGGTAGGGTCTCCGGAGTCACTGCCCGCAGAAAATGAATACTGGTTGCCGATAAACGCCGAATAAACTCCTGTACCTACCTTGGTCTCAGCAGCAGCACCGGGCGTCGCGATAACGAATCTCATCGTGATATCCGTTGGCACTGCAGCGACGCTGAAGCCAGCCGTCGACTGGATTTCTTTCGCGGCATTGTTCTTGTCCACGACTTTGACCTTTAACTGTCTCGCACTTCCCGGCATTGTCTGAGTCGCACCGCGCAGGTTGAAACTTGCGTACCCATCCGATACGGAAAGTTCGCGACCAGTCGCGCCGGGAATGAGTTCGGGCTGTAACGAAGCACCCATAACACGACGGTTCACTACCCACACGGTGCCGTTGTTCTCGCTTTCATCCGACACAATCGCCTTGAGAATCGCACCGTCTGGCAATGCCCCCTTGAGGAAGACGCCTACCGAAGTATTGACGCGGGGTGGGATGCGATCTGCGTCCTTGCCCATGCCCGTCGGAGTCGTGGCCGCTCGAATCCGGTTGATGAAGGGAGTTGGAGCCTTCCCAGTCGCTATCGTGATTTCGATTGCGGCGAGATCGATGTTTGCGAGTTGCACAGGCAAATTCACCCCATCGCTGAGACTACCGCTGATCTTAATCTCATCCGAGGTGAGAGTGGTGCCGGTTGGAGTCGCGGACGTATAGACGTAAACAGTGCCGCTCGGATTGGCCGCGAACGCGACGGTCGATGAGCCGCTGATTTGAGCCGGGCCGGAAAAGACGCTGAACGTAACCGATCCGCCCGTTAAGGCCGCGTCGCCGGAGATGATGTAGCCGACGTGAATCGACTTGCCCACGACCTGGTAGTCATCCACTTTCGTGAGCGTGTCGTCGACCAAGGGAGCCACAATATTCATCGCGGACATGTCGTTGTGCCACTTAAAGCTGCGGGTATCGGTCGCGCCGCCACCTTCGACCGAGACCGTGACGGTGTTGTCGATTGTCATATCGGGGAGCGTACCGCCCAAGACCGTGGACCAGTGTCCCAATGCAGCGGGATCCTCGGTGCCGGTGATGGTCGCGGAGTTCCCGGCGAGGCTGAAAGTGAGGGCGTTGTGCAGTTCATCGACGGCCGTGATTTGGCTGGAATGGAGCAGCTTGTAATCGCCTTTGCCGTTCGTCTTACTGAGGAAGTCGTCGATCATCGACAGGCGGTTGGTGTCGCTGATGAACCAGTGGAGATTGATGGAATCGGATTGCGTGCTGGTCGAAGCCGCGATGGTGACCGCGTAATCGCCCATGTTGGTTTGGGCATCCGAATATTGCGGACGGCCGGAAATGAGCCCCGTACTTTGATTGATCTCGAGCCCGGCAGGCAACCCCGAGGCCGAGAACTGAAGGGTTTGACCGGCTGCGCCGCCACCCAACGCCACGGCGACCGAGACGAGACCGCCCTCGGCCGATGCCTGATCGCCCATCGGGTGCAGGAGCCTCGGGATGACGGTGACGGTGACCTGGGCCGATGCTTGTTGCCCGTTAGTTGCAAAGATGGTGTACGAAAAGGTATCCGTTCCCACGTATCCGGCGTCCGGCGTGTAGAGGACTGAGGCCAGGTCATTGTTGAAATCGAAGCCGACCGTACCGTGGGACGCATCGCCGAAGTTGAAGAGGTAGACCGAACCGCCAGCGGGATCGTAATCGTTCCCGAGAACTCCGATGCGAACGGGGGTCGATTCGATCGTTTCGGCCGTGTCGTTTACGGCAACTGGTGCCGAGCCGTTTCCCGTACCGCCGCCACCCGATCCACCTGAGACCAGTCCCGCGACAACGCTGACATCGTCGGTTCCGAGAGCGATGCTCATCGAACCGCCGACGGGAGTTCCGACTGTGTAGCCGGAGGGTGCCGAGAAGGTTGCCATATAGCTACCGGAATTGAGACCGGGAAAGGCGAAGGCGCCGTATGCGTCGGTGGTAGCGGAAAGTGGTGAACCGGAAGCTTGGGAGAGGGACACGCTTACGCCAGCAGCGCCCGCTTCGGGAGCATTCCAACTGCCGTTGTTGTTTACGTCGTAAAAGACCGAGCCGCCGATTGCGGCAGGAACCGTGCGATCTTCCATCTGCTCGAATCGCAACTTAACACCAAACGGGGGGGGGGGCGATTTCCGTTGCGTTTGCGAGTCATGAGCGGCACCGGGATTGAGTGCGACGAAGGTGAAGTGGGTGGATGGTAACCGATGCAGGATCGAGGTCAAGATCATTTTGAAGCGATTATTCCGAATACTCGGGATGTGCGGCTTCTGAAAGCAAACGGTGCCGTAATCGCTATGCTGGTGTAGCCCGTTCAAACCAGTGGAGGCTACCCTGTGAGTGAATCGGAATTGCCGGAACGGCTCGATGTGATTGCCGTTGCTCCGCACCCAGACGATCTGGAAATCCTGTGCGGCGGCACGCTCGCCAAGCTCGTGAAGCAAGGCTACAAGGTCGGAATTTTCGACCTCGCGAGCGGCGAGCCGACCCCACGCGGCAGCGTCGAAACGCGCAAGCTCGAAGCGGAAGAATCGCGACGCATCCTCGGCGTGCCCATCCGCGTGAACGTCGACTTGCCCAATCGCGTGTTCATGGACGGCCCGGAGAATCGGTTTAAGCTCGCCACGGAGTTTCGCCGCTATCGGCCGAAGATCGTGATCCTCGCGGCGGGCCGCACGCCGTCCGCTTCGCCCGATCACTATCAGGGGCACCTCATCGGCGAGGCGGCCCGGTTCTACTCGCAACTCACGAAGTGGGACGAACGCTTCGACGGCACGCCGCCCTACCGCGTGCCGCACCTCGTCTACGTGCCGTATCCGTTCGATGCCGAGAATCGCGACTGGCACAGCACGTTCGTCGTGGACATCAGCGACACGATGGATCGGAAGCTGGACGCGATTCGCGCTTACAAATCGCAGTTCGACGAGGAGCGCTTCGAGCGGTTGAAGCACATGGTCGGCTCGACGAACGGCTACCACGGCGCTCGCTGCGGCTTCCGCTATGGGGAACTGTTCGCGCTGCCGCAACCGGTCGGTTCGCCGGACCTGGTGGCGACCGTGACCGGCGCGAAGCCGACTCCTCCGCCGCATGCGTCGATCGGCGGGCACATGCCGTTGGGGTGAACGAGGGTGCGGCGTCTGGCTTTCATACACTACCTTCCACTCAATCACCCGGGGGCTCACGCCCCTCGGCTCGCCAGGTGCCACCATGCGATTCCTCTCGGCGTTAGCATTCACACTTGCAATCGCATTCTCCGCGAAGGCGCAGTTGCCGCCCGAGAAGGCGCTGGCCGCGATGCAGCCCGCGCCGGGCTTTCAGGTCGAACTGTTCGCCGCCGAGCCGATGGTCTTCAATCCAACTTCGATGGATGTGGATCACAAGGGCCGCGTCTGGGTGGCCGAGGCCGTGAACTATCGCCGCGTCGCCTTCAACCGCCCGATCATCCGCCCCGAAGGCGATCGCATTGTCGTGCTCGTGGACAAGACCGGCGAAGGGAAGGCCACCGAGGCCGTCACCTTCTACCAGGGCAAGGACCTCTACGGGCCGCTCGGCGTCTGCGTCGCCCCGTACCCGGACGGCAAAGGCCAGAAGGTCTTCGTCTGTCAGTCGCCGGACATTCTGGTGTTCGAAGACAAGGACGGCGACCTGAAGGCCGACGGCCCGCCGAAGAAATTCCTCACCGGCTTCGGCGGCTTCGATCACGATCACGGCGTCCACGGCATCAACATCGGCCCGGACGGCAAACTCTACTTCACCGTCGGCGACGCTGGCGTGACCGCCCTCCAAGGCACCGACAAGAAGGGCCCCGTCTTCAAATCGAACACCACCACGATCCAGAAGGGCACCGTGTGGCGCTGCGACATGGACGGCTCGCACCTCGAACTCATCGCCCACAACTTCCGCAACAACTACGAATGCTGCGTCGATAGCTTCGGCGAAATCTGGCTCTCGGACAACGACGACGACGGCAACCAGCAAACCCGCATCTGCTTCGTGATGCCCGGCGGCAACTACGGCTACGGCCCCCGCGGCCCCGGCGAAAGCCACTGGCACGAAGAACAGCCCGGCATCGTTCACAAGACGCTCCGCACCGGCTTCGGCAGCCCCACCGGCATCACCTTCTACGAAGGCTCGCTCTTCCCCGAGAAGTACCGAGGCTCGCTCTTGCATTGCGACGCCGGCCCGCGCGAAGTCCGCGCCTTCTTCCGC
>JAYTUG010000534.1:0-15687 GCA_043744695.1 Gemmataceae bacterium | reverse complement strand
CGACCTCATCGACGTGCGGACGCCCGTCGAATTCCGTGAGGTCCACGTCGAGGGTGCCCGAAACGTGCCGCTCGATCGACTCGATGCGGCGGCGATCGTCAAGGATCGTAACGGCTCGGCCAGCGAACCGCTCTACTTCATCTGTCGTTCGGGAAGCCGAGGACATCAGGCGTGCGAGAAGGTTCTTCAGGCGGGCTTCGCGAACGCGGTCAACGTTGAAGGCGGTACGCTGGCGTGCGTGGAAGCGGGCCTGCCGGTCGTTCGCGGTAAGAAGGCCGTCTCGCTGGAACGGCAAGTGCGGATCGCGGCGGGAGCGATCGTACTCCTCGGGCTCGCACTCTCCTTCGCCCACGTGGCGTTCCTCGGGCTGTCGGCGTTCGTCGGGGCCGGCCTCCTGTTCTCCGGGATCACCGACACCTGCGGCATGGGCCTGATCCTGGCCCGAATGCCGTGGAACAAAATCAGCCCGGATTCAACATCCCAGTGCGCCCGTTAACGGTTCTGAACATGCGAAGTGAAAAAGAAAAGATGCTCGGAGGGGAACTGTACGATGCCCTCGACCCCGAACTCGTGCAGGCTCGGGATCGGGCCCGCGACCTCTGCCAGGATCTGAACGCCACCCGCGAACGCGAGCAAGAGCTTCGCCGGACCATCTTGAAGCAACTCTTCGCGAAGGGCGGCGACTCGGTCTGGATGCAGCCGCCCTTCTACTGCGATTACGGCTCCAACATCCACCTCGGCGAACGCGTCTTCGTCAACTTCAACTGCGTGATCCTCGACGTGTGCGAAGTCACCATCGGCGACTTCACACTCTTCGGCCCGGGCGTCCAAATCTACACCGCGACCCATCCACTGAACCACGAGTTGCGGCGGAAGCAGGAGTTCGCCAAGCCCATCGCGATCGGTTCCGACGTGTGGGTCGGCGGCGGTGCGATCATCGGCGGCGGTGCGATCATCTGCCCCGGCGTGACAATCGGCTCGAAGTCCGTGATCGGGGCCGGCAGCGTGGTCACCCGGAACATACCTTCCGGCGTGTTCGCCGCTGGCAACCCTTGCCGCGTGATCCGGGAACTGGACGAAGTGTGAAGTGGCGGCAAGCCGCCAGCTTCAAAACGCGTCCTGATCGGCGGTGTCGCGAGGTGAGGCCGCGGCGTGAACGCCAGTCGGTGCCTCGGCGTCGGTTTCGCTCAGCGCGAACGGCGGGAACGGAATTTTTGCCAGCATCGGCTCCCGGAAACTCGGCTGATACAGCAGCTTCTCCTCGGGCTGGAGCTGCACGGCGGCGTCCTTCGCGGACTTGCTCAAGAACTTCCACACCTCCTGGCCGAGTTCGAGCGTGCCGCTGCGGCCGATAGCCCGCACCGCCGCGTTCTCGATCACCCGCGGCTTCACCAGGCTCGCTTGCTGCTGAGCGCCGAGCAAGATCACGCCCTGCGAACGACCCTCAGACGCCACGGTTTCGATCATCGCGGTAATCTCGTCGGAACTGTCCTTGGGAGCGAAGCGGTTCAGTTCGTCCAGCGTCACGAGGTACTTGAGACCCTTCACCTGCTTGGCCGTCTGGTGGTGCATGATCTGATGGAACACGGCGGCCACGACGAAGCGCTGGAGCGATTGCGTGCGGGAGATGCCGAAGAGGTCGATGACGATCGGCGAGTCGACCCCGGAAGAGGGAATCACGAGCGGGCTCCCCTTCGGATTCTTGCGGCGGAGCACGCCATCGCCTTCCATCACCACGTATTTCAATCGGCGGAGGAAGCTGCCCTTGGTGCCGCTGCCGAAGTCGCCGAAGAGATCGATTTCCTTGTTGCGAATCTTCTTGAACCACTCGATCATCTCGTCGAAGGTCTGCGGAGCGCCGTCGGTGGTGCGCAACTTCGGTTGGTCCGAGGTGCCGTGGGTCAGGTATTCTTCGACTTCGTTGACGAGCCCACCGAGGTTCGCGGTGCTGATGTCGTCTTCCGAAAAGAGGTACTTGAAGAGCCCCTGCTCGATGATGTCCGAGAGCGACCAGCTGTAGGGTTGCACGTCCAGGGTGCGGCCGCCGGTAGGTACCGGAGTGCTCACGTTCTTCGCCTGCGGGGCGAAGAATTTCGGCTTCGCGAAGGGCGCGGGATCGGGTACGCCCGAGTCTTTCCAGTCCCTGCGGTTGTCCGCTTCCTTCTTGCGAAACTCCTTGTTCCAGCGGTCGATGAAGAACAAGTCGAAGTTCTTGACGTTGAAGATGACGGGCACCACTTGCAGTCGGTTCATGTCGCTGACGTTGTCGCGCTTCTGCCGGGCGGCTTCGTGCAGGAGCAGCCAGTTGAGCGTGAGCAGCAATGTGGACTTGGTGCCGAGGCCGGCGATGCCGTTGACGTTGAGGTGCCCGCCGTTTTTACCGAGAAGAAAATCGAGGTCGATGGCGGCTCGGCCGGCGAACGCGGTGCCGCCGTTGCGGAGCAGGCCGATGTCGAGGCGTTCCCCCATCTTGTCCAGGCCGTAGCCCTTGCCCGCTTCCAGCGAACTGGCCAGCATCACTTCGCTTTCCTCGGTCGGCGGCGTGTGGGCCACCGGTTCGGTGCGGAGGATCGCGACCTGGGCGAAAGTCACGCCTTCGGAGTCGAACGGCGGCCGCTCCGAGGTGCGGCTGTCGAATCGCGCGGCTTCTTCGTGGACGTCCTTTTGCCGACTCTGGCGGAAGACTTCCTGCACGATGCCGATGAACTTGACCTCGCGGCTGGCGATGGTGCTGCGTGTGGTCACGATCTGCGTGCGCTCGATGGTGCAGGCGCGATCGACCCAGAAGTAGAAGACGCCGCTGGTCGATTCGTAGCGAGGCGGCGCGGCCACGCGGCCGAGCGGAGCCACGACCACGGTGGGCGTTTCATCAGTCACAGTTCGTTACTCCGGAAGAGGCCGGCTTGGCGGTAGAGTCGGTTCACGAGCACCGACAGCGGGGTGAATAGCGGTTTGAGGGCGTCTTCGGCCCGCACGATCGGCTCGAGCGAAACCGGCATCCGCGCGTAGCTGCTCGCTCGGCAACGAGCATCGACGATCCACCGCGACAAGCGGTTGACGAAGTTGAAGTCGCAGCCGCGATACTCGAACTGGTTCCAGGGCACCTCGACGCGAACGTAGCCCCAGTTCGGCGCGGCTTCCGTGCCCCGGGCGAGCTTGAGATACCAGGTCGCGACCGCGATGCTGCCTTCACGCTTGATCTGAAACACAGGCGTTCGGCGGCCCGGTTGCAGCTTCAAGAGCGTCGGCCACGTGCTGTCGTTCAGATAGGATGCCGCCTGCATCTTCGGAACGCCGACCACCAATGGGCCATCGGCGTCCGGGCTTCCCATGACGCGGTCGAGCGGGCCATCCACGAGTGTCGGGACGGAGCGATCCTGCGCCAGGGCGAGCCGCTCCAGGTTCGTCATCTCTTCGAGCGTGCGAGCACGTGCCTGCGTCCGCATCACCTCGTAGTCGAACGGGCTGTACTTCGTGAGATCGGGTAAGTTCGCCGGCAGAACGCGGATTCGGAAGTTCGGATTGTTCGAGAGTGCGGCCGCGAAAGTCTCCACTTGCTCCCAGGGGAACGGATCGGCCACGAAGCTCAGCACGCGTTCGACCACGTGAAAGGTCCGTCTGAAACCACGACCTTCGAGGCTCAGTGCGACCGCTCCGATCTCGCTGAAAAAGAGCGGGATCGGCCAGCCTCGGCCCTTCAAGGACAAGCACAACACGGGCTGCCCCGCCTGACTCCCGTCGATGAACCGGACGGGAAATTCGCCCGCTCGGGCCGGCGCTTCCGGCACGATAACCGACTGCCAGTTGCCCGCTTTCTGCTCGACATCCAGGTCCACAGTCGTGGGCTTGCCTTCGCCTTCGGGATCTTCGGGAATCAACGGAAGCGAGGGGCTCATTCCGACGGCCACCGCATCGTGTTCGCGCAAAAAATCGCCGATGGCACCTCGATCATTCATCGCCCACCTCCAGCTTTTGGAGCCTGTACCGCATCGCCTCGCGGCTCACCAGCAGTTCGGAAGACAGGCGGTACGCCAGCACCCCGCGCGGGCAGCAACCGTGTTCTTTCTTCAACTCGTCGGCCCGCGAGCGGATCACTTCCTCCGGCATCAGCAGTTCCACGGCGAAGCGGTTCGCCTCGCGTTCCAGTTCGTCGTCCGGCTCGTTGGCACCCTCGCTAATCTTCTCGTCGGCGCGAAAGCGGCCCATCCGTTCGCGGTGCAGCACGGCGTGGCCGAGTTCGTGGGCCGCCGTGAAGCGGCGACGCGGCAAGATCGCATCCGCATCCACGAAGGCGAGGCCCACGTTCCCCGACCAGAACAGGAAGCCATCGAGATGGTCCGACCCGTTCGACAAATCATCGAGCACGTGCGGGCTCGAAACGTACCGTTCCGCAATCAGGTACTCGATGGCGGTTCGGAGGCTCAAACCCGGCACGGCCGCATGATTGAGATCCTTCGCCTGGAAGAACTGATGGAGCGGCACCGGGCCGCGGCGAGCCGGGTCCACCGGCAACTTGCACTCGCTCCGCAGGGCGGTCACGGCCTCGGAAATGGTCATGAGGCCTCCGGGCGCGGCTTCGTGCGGCGAGCCGCCAGTTGATACTCCACGTCCGAGTTCACCCGCATCCGCACCTTGATCGCGGCTTCGCGAAAGGCCTTCCAGTAGTCGGCGGGCGCGGGGCCGAACTTCGCTTCGGCCCAGACGATCAGCGAAGGCAGACCCAGGCTCGCGGGCAGTTCGTCCCGATAGAGGCGGAGCTTCTCGTTCATCTGAAGGGCGTCTGCCGTGAGTCGGGCCGGCGTGTGCCGGAAGAGTTCGCGGGCCACATCCGCGACGGTGACGGGCCCGGCCACGGGTGGAACGACCTCGCCGCTCGTGAGGTGTTGTGCGGCGAGTTCGCCCACGATCGCGGTCGCCGTTGCGAGTTCGTTCGCCTGCTGTTCTTCGAGGAAGGCCGCATCGATGTCCAGGAACGCTTCGAGCAGTTCCGGGTCGGTCGCGGCTCGTTCGCAGAGCACATCGAGGGTCGGCAGGTCGTCTCGTTCGAGGGCGGCGAGGTACTGGGCCGAGGCGATGCTGATGCGGAGGCGTTCGTGCGGGGTCATCGGGCGCCCTCCTTTGCGGCCAGTTGTTTGAGTTTGTGCATGGCCCGCCCGAGCCGCACCCGCGAGTTCCCCACGCTGATCCCGAGAATCGCACCGATCTCTTCGTGCGATAGTTCATCGACGTGGTGCATCATCACGATCCGCCGGTCGGGTTCGGGCATCTGGGCGAGCAGATTGGGCAAGGCGTGCGGGTCCGAACCCGGCCCCATTCGCGAGGCGACGTGCTCGAAGTCGTCGAGGCTCGCGGGCGGCTGCACGGGTTGCTGGCCGCGCTTCCGATACTCCTCGAGAATCACGTTCTTGAGGAACCCGAAGACCCAGCCGACGAGCGGTTGAGCCGGATCGTACTTCGCTCGGTGTTTCAAGGCCCGGGCATAGGCTTCCTGCACCGCGTCTTCGGCGACCTCGGGATCTTTAAGCCGAGCGCGGGCGTGCGTCAGCAATTTGGAACGAAGCGCGGGATCGCTCAGATCCGGCGGGGCGGCAATCGGCGGGGATAAAGTCGGGGGCGGCATCGCGGTGCTCCGAATCGCGTTCGACACAGGTTACTTGATTGCCGAGAAAGAAACGTTACGCATTTTGGAAGCCGCACGTGCTTCCACTGACGAAGTTGCTCGAACAGCACCTGATGCTGCCGAAGCGCGAGTGCGTGCCCGAGTATCGCGTACTGCGGCCGATGGCGAACCGCAGTTATCCGAAGCCGCACGCGACGGCCTACGTGCTGGAGACGGAATCGCCCGCTGTCGCGGTCGTGTATCGGCTTTCGGAGGAGGCTCATTTCGCGCGGCCGCCGAAGGACGAGAAGCCCGCGATCCTGTACGTGTCGCACCACTCCGCCGATGCCGAACTGCGCGAGGAACCGCTCATCGTGGAAGTGATGAAGGCCGAGCCGGACGCGGCTCTGTTCGCCTGCGATCTCCGCGGCATCGGCGAATCGCGACCCGACACCTGCGGCGGCTCCAACCAGTTCCTCACCCCCTACGGCAACGACTACTTCTACGCGATTCACGGCCTCATGCTCGACCGGCCCGTCGTCGGACAACGCACCTTCGATCTGCTTCGCGTGCTCGATTGGATCGCGAGCTTCGGCCACCGCGGCGTTCACCTCGTGGCCAAGGGATGGGGCGCGATTCCCGCCACGATTGCTGCCTTGCTTTCGGATGTCGTGAAGCAGGTGACGTTCAAGGACTCGTTGAAGTCGTACTAGGAAGTGGCCGAATCCGAGACGTACTCGCAGACGCTGGCGGCCTGTATTCCCGACGTGCTGCTGCACTTCGACCTGCCCGATTGCTACGACCAGCTCCAGCGCAAGAACCTGAAAATGATTTGAGCGGGTGCAAAATTCTCCCGGTCGGCCACGGCACTCCTCGTCGTGGCCTTATGGACATCCCGACGCGCATCGCATAACGTCAGATTCATCGGACCCGTGTTCCGGACCCAATTCTTCGACCTCGTAGATCGGTCGGTGCCGTTATGCGCTTCGTCCTTTGCTTCGCGTTGCTCCTCGTCCCGATCGCGGGTTGCAGCCCCGGTATTGGCAAGGTGAAGGGCCAAATCGTCGAGAATGGGCAACCCAAAACCTTCCCGCCCTCGAGTCATGCCATCGAGATGTCGATGATCGGGGCGAACGGGGAGCCCGACAATATGAAGTCGTTCACGGCCGTGGTGGGAATCGATGGTACGTTCGAGGTCCTCGCGTCCGGCGGTCAAGTGCCGCCCGGCACGTATCGCGTTTCCGTTCAGGGTCCGTCCACGAAGAAGCTCACCGCGAAGGTTTCGGTTAATCGCGAGATCGTGGTCGGGGATAACAACATCACCATCGACCTCGCCAAACCGACCGAGTGAGACTCGCTACAATTCCCTCATGATCCGCGCTTCGATTGCCAATCCGTACGAATACGAACTCGACTTCACGGGGCTCAAATCCGCAGCCGTCGCGGTCCTCGAAGGCGAGGGCATCCGCGACGCCAAGGTCGCGATTGCCTTCGTCGATAACGCGCACATACACCGGCTCAACAAGCAGTTCTTGAACCACGACGAACCGACGGACGTACTCACCTTCCCGTCTTCGCCGCCGGGTGCCAAGAAGCTCGAAGGCGACATCGCGATAGGGATGGAGATCGCGCGCGAGTACGCCGCCGACCGCGGCCACGACGTGACATTGGAACTGCTGCTCTACGTCGTCCACGGTTGCCTGCACCTGTGCGGCTACACCGATACCGACGACGAATCCGCCGCCGAGATGCGCGTGAAGGAACGCCAGTACCTCGCGCAGCTCGGGCTGCCCAACATTGCGTAACAATCTCGTCCGGAGCTTGCATGATCCCCCAGATTCAACCCATCGAACTGAAGCAGAAGCTCGACGCCGGGGAATCGCTCGTGCTGCTCGATGTGCGCAACGAAGACGAGTATGCGTACTGCCGATTGGCAGGCAGCGTGCTCATCCCGCTCGGCGAACTGATGGGCCGCGTGGAAGAAGTGGACGTTCCGAACGGGGCACTCGTGGTGGTCTATTGCCACCACGGAGTACGAAGCCTGAGCGGCGCGGCCATCCTCGCCCGCGCCGGCATCGACAACGCCGTGTCGCTCTCCGGCGGCATCGACGCCTGGTCGCTACAAATCGACCCCGGCGTGCCGCGCTATTGACGGCGCGAGTCCGTCAGACGGCTCCGGAGTTCCCCTCGACGGACGCCGCTTCGTTTGCTTGCAACTTCGATGCCGCCATCGCGCGATTGAAGCGACGAGAGACCGGAATGAAAAGGAAGGCAACAACCAATCCAATCCCAGCGAGCATGAGGAAATAATTCCCCGGATGCATCGCGGGGTAGAGGTCGGCGATGGGAGCGTTGATGAACCAGTTCGCCAACGCTACGGTGAGCAGCCAACATGCGGTGATGAAACCCTTCATATTCTCCGGAGCGACCACGAACGCAAGTTCCAGTCCGGTAACCGAGATCAAAATCTCGGCGGCGGTGATGACGAGGAACGCCAGGAACATCCACCAAACCGACACCCTCGCTTCCGGTTTCACGTACTTCCCCATGCCGACAGTAACGCTGAACTCTTCTTTGGCCTTTGAAGGTCCGAGTTTCAGGCGTTCTCCTGCGAGAACCTCGGCGTTGTTCCCCCGCTTGACCACCAGCACCCCGTCGGGTAGCTGGTACTGACCCTGACGGAACTGCACGTCCAGCGCCCCGGCTGGTTCGAGCTTCCCGGCGGAGAAAAACGCGGCGGATTTGGTAAAGTCCAGCCGTCCATCGGTGAAAACAAGTTTCTTCCCATCTGCGAGCGTCAACACCGCGTTGGTAAATGTAATCTTGTTGCCGGCCGCCGTGTCGTACTTCGGAAACTCAAGCTGGACTCGGC
The DNA here is from genome assembly GCA_043744695.1 of Gemmataceae bacterium. Lineage (GTDB taxonomy): Bacteria > Planctomycetota > Planctomycetia > Gemmatales > Gemmataceae > Urbifossiella. Next base: position 7,216 of record JAYTUG010000534.1, on the reverse strand, counting down.
CCGAGGGCGTCGAGAAGTCGAGTGTTCCGCCGCTGTTGGCAAACTTTCCCTCTTTCTTGGCGAAGTCGACTGCAGCAGTTTTGAGTTCGCCCTTCCCGAGAGGGAAGTACAATTCGACCTCCTTGCACTTGATCATCACCGCAGGCTCAGGGTCGCCGGTCCGATAGCCGGCCATTGCCATTACACCCATGCACGCGGCGGTCAAGAGGAACCCGATGAACATCTTGGTCGTCGCGGGCATTCCCGGCTTCTCGATCCCCGTCGTCACGGCAGCCGATTTGACAGTCCTATAAAGGAGGGTGCCGCCGATGAAGATGACGATGAAAAGCGGGTTGAGAGCCTGAATCGAATCCGGCGCGAGGTCGAACCCGAGAATCTGTCGATTCATGTACGTCTTGGCGAAAAAGACCCAGGTGTAGGACGACTGGTCGAACACTGCCCAAAAGAAGGTGACCAGGGCGAACAGCAGTCCAACCTGCCCAAGAACTCGAAGCTTGGCGACCGTCTCCTCGGCCGTTGACTTCGAGGATGTCGCAGCCTTCGTCGCCGTAAGCCCGACGCGTTCGACGCCGTAGAACTTCTTCCCGGCGGCGAAGATCGTTAGCGCCACGACCATGAAAACGGCCGGCAGGAGGAATGCATAGAGATAACTGCCCGTCTGGTCGCGGACAATCGGCACAAGCAGAGTGGAAAGAAACGCGCCGATGTTGATCGACATGTAAAAGTACTGGAAGGCGTTGCTGCGAAGTTTTTCCTGCCCCGGGCGCTGCTGATCGTAGGTGATACCCATCAAGGTGGAGATGTTCGGCTTGATGACGCCGGTTCCCATCGCCAGGAGTCCGAGAGCGAGGATGAGCAGATACGTGTTCTCGAACCCGACCAGAAACTGACCCACGACGTACGGCAGTGAGAACCCGACGATCGTCCAGTATTTACCGAGGAAGTTGTCGGCGATGTAGCCGCCCAGAAGCGGGAGGAAGTAGCACAGACCCAGGAACAATGGGTAATAGGTTCCACTCCCGGCCTCGCCATACCCCATTTGGTCGGACAGATAGAGCGGGAGGATCGCTCGCATCCCGTAGAACGAGAACCGTTCAGCGAATTCGCCCGCGAACAGAAACATGAACCCTTTTGGGTGGCCCGTCTCTGTCACTGCGGACCCCGAGTTGATCGCGATTTCGTTTGCCACGTGCGGTTCCCTTGTGAGTTGCGAGAGGTTGCGAGTGGAGCGATCTTATCATTGCGCGCGGCTGAGGGACACTGGTTTCAGGGACTTTTGACGGGACCGGCGACGGAAAATCCCGTCGCATCGCCGCTGGCTTCGATACATTGAACGGACGATCCGCTCACCTTTCGCCCATCCCCGTTCGGAGATTCCCGCCATGATGACTCGCCGTGAGATGCTCCGCGCCGGAACCGCCGCGGCAGCGGCCATCGCACTTCCCGGCCTCGCCGCCGCGGCGGAAGCCAAGGGCTTCGTGCTGCCGAAGTTGCCCTATGCCACCGATGCCCTCGAACCGAGCATCGACGCCGAGACGATGACGATTCACCACACCAAGCACCACCAGACCTACGTCGATAATTTGAACAAGGCGCTCGTGGGTCAGCTGGAGTGGTTGTCGAAGCCGCTCGAGGAAGTGGTCGCGAACTACAAGAAGCTGCCGGCGGCGATTCAGCCCGCCGTGCGAAACAACGGCGGCGGGCACCTCAACCATTCGTGGTTCTGGCAGATGATGGCGAAGCCCGGCACCGGCGGCGAGCCGAAAGGCGAACTGCTCAAGGCGATCGACGACAGCTTTGGCGGCCTCGATGGGTTCAAAAAGGAATTTTCAGCGGCGGGGCTCACGCAGTTCGGCAGCGGTTGGGCCTGGCTCGTGATCGGGAAAGACAAGCCCCTCGCGGTGGCAAAGACGCCGAACCAGGACAGCCCGCTGATGGACGGCGGCAAGGTGTTGCTCGGCTGCGATGTCTGGGAGCACGCGTACTATCTGAAGTACAAAAACCTACGGGCGAAGTATCTGGAAGCGTGGTTCGCGGTCGTGAACTGGGACTTCGTTGCCGGCGTGTTCGCGAAGAAGTGAATCGCGAAGTAGGCAATTGGTTCTGGGCGGCACCGGCTTCCAGCCGGTGTTCTGTTCGGGTGGCACCGGTTTGCTTCGAGGGAAAATCTCTCGCCGCTCGGCTCCCTTCTTTCTAGAATCATCCGTCTACCGCACTTCCAGCCGCCGGGCTCAACCTCGGCGGCTTTTTGCGCTTCGAACCTGCGGACGGTCCGCGGTCGAAATCGAACGACCCTGTCGAGGGGACTCAAGACGGCATCAACCCTTCAAACGGTTGCACCGCTCCCTCCCACGGAGATCGCGAATGGCCACGAAGAACAAAACCAACAAGAGCGTCCGCAAGCGGATCAAGGTGACCGGGACGGGCAAGCTGAAGTACTCGAAGGTCGGTCGGCGCCACTTGAACGCACACATGTCGGCGAAGCGGAAGCGCCACCTCCGCCAGGCCGGTGTGATCGAGGGCCGCCCGAGCGTGCTCAAGAAGTACAAGATTGCCCTGGGCCTGCTGTAAGAGTGCCTCGGCACTCCGCACGCCAACACCCCCAACACTTGATCCGAGGAGACGCCTGTGGTTCGCGCGGTAAATAAATCCGTCACGGCCGCCCGCAAGAAGCGGACGCGCAAGCTCACGAAGGGATTCCGACTCGCCCGGCACAACCTGTATCGTCAGGCCATCGTCACGCTGGTGCGAGCCCGCAAGTTCGCTTTCCGCGATCGCCGGGCGAAGAAGCGGATGTTCCGCCGACTGTGGATCGTTCGCGTGAATGCAGCCTGCCGCATGCGCGGCATGCGCTACAGTGAATTCATGCACGGGCTGCAACTCGCGATGGTCTCGCTGGACCGCAAGTCGCTGTCCGAGATCGCGATTCACGACCCGGCCACGTTCGACAAGTTGGTTGAGATCTCCCGCCAGGCGATCCCGGCCCCCGTCGTTGCGGCCAAGTAAACCTCGCAGCTGAGCGAACGAAAAGCGGAGGCCATCGGCCTCCGCTTTTTTATTCCCCACCGCACATCAATTTCGAGACGGGCCGCGTGAACTCGAAGTGGTTCATCACGATCACGGCCACCACCGTGAGCGGCACCGCGAGAAACATACCGAGGATGCCCCAGAGCAAACCCCAAAAGGCGAGCGAGCCGAGGATCACGAGCGGGCTCAAGCCGACCGCGTGGCCGAGGAGCATCGGTTCGATCATGGAGGCCGAGATCAGTTGGAGGCCGAGCAAGAGCGCGGCCACGGCGATGGGTTCCCAACCGGGCGGGAGTTGCAGGAAGGCGAAGCCCACGGGCAGGCAGTAGGCGACCACACTACCGATGTACGGGATGAAGTTGCAGAGGAACGTGAGTACGGCCCAGAGCAGCGAGAACTTCACGCCGAACGACCAGAGCACGAGGCCGACCGGTACCGCGAGAAACAGGCTGGAACGCACCTTCGCCTTCAAGTAACTCACGATCGCGGAGTTGACCTGCCCCGCGAGGTGCAAGATTTCGTCGGCGCGCTTCGGTGCGTACGCCCGGCGGATGAGGTCCGGAAAGCGCGACGCTTCCAGCAGCAGGAAGAGCAAGTAGAGCCCGACCACGCAAGCTTCGACGAACGCCGCCGCGGCGACGTTCAGCACGGGACCCGCAACCTGCGCCGCCATCGCCGCGAGTTGTTCGCCGGCCGAGCCCGCCGATTCGTCCAACATGCCCGGCACGTGCAGTTTTGCGAAGTCTTGCAGGCGATGCACGACGGCGATCACCCGCTCCTGGACTACTGGTAGTTCCTTGCTCAGTTCGAGTACGCTCATTTGAACGGCAAGTGCCAGCGCGATCAACAACCCGACTGTGAAACTGGCGAGCAGCACGAGCGAGACCGGCGCGGTCACGCGCTTGCGCAGGCGGCTGTGATAAGGCATTAGCACGTAGGCGAGGATCACGGCCATCAGCAGTGGCCGCAACACAGAGGCCAGTTCCTTGAGCAGGAACCAGCCGAGTGCGGCAATGATCATGACTGCGGCAATGGACACGAGCGACGAGCGCCGCGAATCCGGCGAAGAGGGAATCGGTGGAGTCATGGTGTCGGAATCGTATCGGCTAACAGGTCGTCAGGCCACTTAACTCGCACTGGGATTCAATGGCCAGAACGCCAGCAATTCACGCCCGGAGAACGGGCATCGAATCGTGTTGTCACGTCTGCAATCGCGATTTTGAATCGCCTGAAAGAATTGATCTGCCTGAGGTTGCGAGGATCGGCGATCCGCTTCTCCTCGCTCGGCATCGGGATTGCCTATCTATGTTAACCGCTTGAAAGCGGCTCCCGCCTCTCGCACTGGGATTCGTCCCGGTGTCTCGTTCTCTCCACATTCGGCAAGGGCCGGATGCTCGCCCGCAGAATCTTACCGAGGGATTACCGATGAGCGCATTGCCGCGCCGTACTGGTGTTACTTCCATCGCAACACTCGCCGCATTTGCCACGGCGTTCATCCTCGTAAACTTGCTGGCACCGCACTGGACCCAAGCAGTCGGGCTCGACTTCTGGGAATTGGAAGAGAACCTCAGCAACCTCAAGAGGGAAACGAATCGGGCCCGCGACATCGCTCGCATCCAGGATCGCTTGAGCGAGCAGATTTCCACAGCGGAATCGATCGTGACCGCTCTGATCGAAGGTCGCATGACGTTGCCTGAGGCGGTCGATCAACTCGTCGAAGTCAACCGAGACCGGCCCGGTTTCGTCGAGGCTCTGATCTGCTTTCACCCAAACGGGCACACCCATCGCGATCGAGTCCAGCAGTATGTGCTCGGCAATTTGCGGTCTACCCTCGAGACCGATCCCACGCGATTGGCCGAGGTGCTCAAACGGTTAGAACCCGAATCGCGACGGGCGGCTTCGCATCACTGAGCCATTCCCTTCACGGCCAATCGCGCACAGCCTGCGGCACCGATGAAGCCCGCGTCCGAACCCAGGGACGCGAACTTCACCTTCACCGATTTGGTCGGGAAGGGAAGCCCGAAGCGGCGAACGTGGGCCTCGATTTTCGAGCGGAACCACTCCCCGGCCGCAACCATCCCACCGCCGAATACGATCATCTCGGGATCGACTGTCGCGATCACGGCACACGCCCCAAGAGCGAGGTAATAAGCGGTATCGTCGACGACTTGCAGTGCGAGTTCGTCTCCGAGCAGAGCGAGGTCGAAGACTTCCTTCGAAGTGAAGTCGTCGTCGTTGGCGGTGTAGTACTTGCGGAGTAGGGTGTCGCCTCGCCAAGTAGCGAGGGCTTCGCGGGCGCGCTTCACGACGTTGGTTGCGCTGGCGTAGGCTTCGAGGCAGCCGCGCGCGCCGCAGCCGCAGAGGCGACCGCAATCGGGGCGATCGATTCGCAGGTGGCCGAGTTCGCCGCCGTGGCTGTGCTCGCCTTCGACGATCACATCGCCGAGGATGATGCCTCCGCCGACGCCGGTGCCGAGGGTAAAGAGCACCATGCTCTTGGCTTCCTGTCCGATGCCGACCCAAAATTCGCCGTAGGCCGCCGCGTTCGCATCGTTCTGATACACGGTCGGCTTGCCGAACGCTTTCTGAATGTGATCGCGAACCGGAACGTTCTTCCACGGCTTGAGGTTCGGCGGATCGAGAATGAGGCCGGCCTCGATGTCCATGAGGCCGGGCGTCGCCACTCCGATCGCCGCGATCTCCGCCAGTTTCAAGTTGGCGGCGGCGACGGCCCGGCGAATCGTCTCGCACATCGTTTCGAGACCGGCAACTTGCCCGCGCTCGGGGTTCGTGTCCATCACGACCGGCTCGGAGAGAGCCCGGCCCTCGTCCGTCACGGCGGCCGCCTTCATCGTCGTGCCGCCTACATCCAAACCCACGAATACGGACATGGCCAACCCCAGAATATGGGAAACCCCGATTCAAACTGCTGTTGTACCGAGCAAACCCGCCGGTGGAAGCGCTTTCCGAATTCGCGATTTCTCAGGCGGGACCACAATCGGCGGGATTCAGCCGGGAATCGCGACTCGCACGAGAAGAATGATCTAGAGTTCGATTGATTCGGCAGGTTTCGGACTGCCCGCCGACCCCACGCCCCGTGATCGCACCCGGCCAGACCCGACTGTATGCCCCCATGGAACCACTCACGCCTCAGGTGATGCACAAGCTGGTATTCACCATTCTCGTTCACGGGTTGCCGGACTCGCAAACCGGGATCGCGTTGGACGTACTGGCGGAGGCGTTGAAGAGCCCGAACGGCCAGGTCCGCGAGCTGGCAGTGGTGGCGCTCACCGATCTGGGCGTGTCGCCTTCTAAGCGCGTGGTTCTGCTCAAGGAGGCTCTCCGCGATCCGTACTCGCGGGTGCGCCGCCGGGCCACTCGCGCCCTCGGCGATTTCGGCATCCACGGCCAAACGGCCTTAGTTCAAATTACGTCCGGGCTCCGCGACCCCGACCCGAGCGTTCGCCGCGATTCCGCCGGCACCCTCGGTCGCTTCGGACCCGTGGCGGGACCCGCCGTACCGGGGCTCGTGAACATGCTGTTGGAAACGGAAACGCGGACCCGAGTCGTCGCGGCCACGGCACTCAAACGCATCGGTCGGGCCGCGGTTCCCGGGCTCATGCTCGGGCTGGAACACTCGAATGCGGAACTGCGCGGTCGCTGTGCGACGCTGCTCGGGCAGATCGCGCCGCACGATCACCACGTGGCCCAGGCGCTGCGAATCGTGATCGCCGATTCGGACGCCGACGTTCGCAGGCGAGCCGGCGAAGCGTTGATCCAGACCCCGGTGCCGATGGCCACGCCGGTGCCGGAAGAATCGGAAGAATTCGCAGTCGTGGTGGGCTAATCAGGAAGCGGCGAGTGCAGGAACGCCGTTGGATTTGAACTCGAATCCAGGCAAGGTGGGCTTTTGCAAGCAACGCGGGGCGGCCACGGTGAGCCGCGACGAGACCGCGTGGGTTCGCGCTTCGCAGCGTCGGCCCGAATGATCGTGTCGCGCCAGCGAGATGCTTCGCGACGGCCGATCCTGCTTCGCGGTGGTCACGGTCGCGGCGGGGTTCAAATCCGCGAGAGCGTTACGGCCCACCGTTTCCGCCAGCATCGGATCGTTGCACTCGTCGCTCAAGTGCAGTTGCACGAGGTGCGCGGGAAACAGCGGCCCAGAACGAGCCGCGACCGCCCGGGTCAC
>JAYTUG010000533.1:0-15695 GCA_043744695.1 Gemmataceae bacterium | reverse complement strand
TTCGCGAACCACCCTCTCCCCAGCGGGGAGAGGGTCAGAGTGCCTACTTCCAGTGGCACACCCGAAGGTTGATTGAGAATCGACGAGCGAAATGGACGGTACCAATTCCGTCGAATTATCGTTCGGCGAGCGGAGAAGACACGGAGGCAAGCAGTGTTGTCGCGTCGAGCCTTTACGCTGATCGAGCTGTTAGCTGTGATCGCCATCATCGCCGTCCTGATTGGGCTGCTTTTACCAGCCTTTCAGAAGGTTCGGGCGGCGGCGGCACGGGCGCAGTGCGTAAATAACCTCAAGCAGGTCGGCCTTGCGCTGCAGCATCATCACGATACAGCCAAATCCTTCCCGTCCGGCTACTTCTCCGGGTTCGATGCCGTCGGAAATGACACCGGCCCGGGATGGGGGTGGGCGGCGTTCATTCTGCCTCAAATGGAGCAACAGGCCGTATACTCCGCCATCCGGTTCGATCAGAACATCGAAGCCCCGGCAAACGCCAACGCCCGCGTGCAGTTCATCAAGTCATTCACCTGCCCATCCGACAGCATCGGACTGACTTGGTCGGCGATGAAGCACGACGCGGCAGGCCAACCGACGGGTTCGATCTGCGACATCGCGTCGGCGAGTTACGTCGGCGTGTTCGGGATTTCCGAACCGGGCGTGGATGGCGAAGGCATCTTCTTTCGGAACAGCAAGATCAGGATTGCCGACATCAGCGATGGAACGAGCCAGACGCTGATGGTCGGAGAGCGGTCGTTCCGCTGGGGCGAAGCGACATGGGTGGGGTCGGTGACGAATGCCTCGCTGGTTGCCGCACCCGGCTCACCGTCACCGCCTGGGTACTTCAACAGTGCCAACTTCGTCTTGGGGCACACCTTCGAGGGTACGGGCGGGCCGGGGTCGCCGGCTTCGGTTGCTCCCCAATCGCATTTCTTCAACTGCGATTCTTCCACCTGCGTCACGAGAAGAGCGATGCGTTTCAAACTGCTGGCGGTTTCCGGTGCCTTCGCCTTCGCCTTGTGGCTCCCGTACGGCCTTCACGCCGACGATGAGAAGAAAGAGGCGATGGATGCTGCAATTCACCGCACGGTTGACCTCTCATGGAAGGACGGTCCACCTTCACTCCCGCCGGGGGCGAAGTTCGCCGTCCTCGAAGGCGATCCGACGAAGGCCGGACCGTTCGTGTTCAGGGTGAAGGTTCCGGACGGCTACCGCATCCCGCCGCACATCCACCCGAAAGCCGAGCGAGTAACGATTATCTCCGGCACTTTCAACCTCGGCATGGGTGACAAGTTCGATGCGACGAAGGGAGAGGCTCTCCCAGCCGGCACCTACGGGACATGGCCAGCGGGGATGAAGCATTTCGTTTGGGTGAAAGGCGAGACCGTGGTTCAGTTCCACGGCGAAGGCCCGTGGACCATCACTTACTTGAACCCAGCCGACGACCCGAGGAACGCGAAGAAGTGACTTGCGGGTAGGGACCGGCCGCCCAGCCCGTTACCGGGTGAGTATTTGCCCATGCCTCAGCGAGTCAGGCTCGCTTCTTGACCAGCGTCACTTGATTGCCCGTCGGGTTGTAACGCACGTCGTCCGTGAACGCTCGCATTAAAAGAATCCCGCGACCGCTCGGTCGCTCCAGGTATTCCGGATCCGTGGGATCGGGCAACTTCGAGACGTCGAAGCCGGGTCCTTCGTCCACGATCCGATACGTCGCCTGCGTCGGTGAGATCTTGGCGGAAACGAGTACGCGCCGCGAGGCATAAGTCGGTTGGGTTCGGCGTTCCCGAGCCAGTGCGTGGAACGGCTCGTCGCCATTTTCCTTCAGCTTCGAGCCGATCTCGAGATTCCCGTGGTAAATGGCATTGAGCATCGCTTCCTCCAGCGCCACGCCCACGCGTGTGGCATCGTTGCGGTCGCAGATGCCGATGGCGATGAGTTCCTCGCGGAACTGCGCGATCAGCGGGCTGACGAGTGCCGGATCGTTCTCCAACGAGAACCGCGTGACCCGGGCGGTGAGCCCCGTGAGCAAGCGGATTTTCTCCGTCTCGATTCGAACGGAAGCGAGAATGCGCTCGAGTGCGTCCGGAAGTTCGGCGTGCAGGGCTTGCTTGGAAACGTAGGCGGCGGCACCGGCCTTGAGTGCCGCCACGGCCGTTTGCTCGGAGCCGTTGCCCGTCATGAGGATGACCGGGATGTTCGGGAACCGTTTGCGGACCTGCTCCACGAGTTCCAGGCCGTTCATGCGCGGCATGTAGAGGTCGGTGAGTACGACTAGCGGCCGCGAGCGTTCGATTTGTTCCAGGGCTTCGAACCCGTCGGCGGCATGAGCGACATTGTGGTACCCGGACATTTTAAGCAACCGCGTGGCGACGAGCCGCTGCGTGCTCGAATCCTCGACGAGCAGCAACGCGGGGCCAGAGCGCGCAGCTTTCGCGGGTGCGGGGGTATCCATGGGCGCGGGGGTGGTCGTGAGTTCATCGCAGGTGGTGGCGAGTAGCATGACGATTCTCAAAAAGGGCGAGAGGCGTCTCGCGAACGTCGGAGAGGACTGGCCGAACCCTAGGACGCGGTCGCAGCCGAGCGAAAGAATTCGGAGCCGGCGCGAGTGCTCTCCCGGTTTGAGAAGGCCGAAGTCGGGGTCTCAACGCGATTCTGTACTCTGGCGCGAAAAGAAAGGGTTCGAGACGAGGCTGTTTCAGTCCGGGCACGATCGCAGTCGCGCCGGGTTCGGCCTCGAGGATACGTTCGAAAAGTGGGTTGCGAGGCGATTCGCACCTCGGCAGATACACGCACGACGTGTGGCGCGGTTTGATTTACGTCGCACTGCCGCCGAGTGCGATCGTTGGGTGCGAACGACCTGGCGAAGTACTTTGCCATCGGCCGGCCCCGTTCGCGGGCAAGCTGCCGTGGTTGGAGCAACTCGATTTCATGGACCTCGCGTCGCCCACGTCCGCGATTCTCTCGGCCGTCATCTTCAACGCACTCGTGATCCCGCCGTTGATCCCGATTGCGTTGAAGGGAGTGACGTACCGGCTGGCTGGTGCCGACGCCTTGCTTCAGAGAAACCTGCTGATCTGGGGTCTCGGCGGCGGCGGCGCGCCGTTCATCGGCATCAAGGCAATCGACTTGGTGCTATCGGCGCTGGGTGTGAGTTAATCGACGGTGAGCCGCAACAGTGGCAACCGCCCGGCGTCGGGAGCAAACGTCAAACCGTTCGATTCGAGCTTCTTGAGTACGAAGGCATCCACGGGCGTGCGAACGCTGGTGGCGGCTTTCACGACTGGATGAGATGGCATCGCGAGCCGTCGCGCGAACCATACTCGTCGAATTGTTTCACTCGAGTTCCGCAACGTGGTCCCATTTCGCGCCGAGCACGGCCTTGCTATCGCAGTGGAGCCAGCGATCGAGTACCGTGGCGTAGATGCGGCGGAAATCGGTGTGGTACTTGAGATCGCCGGCGTCCAGGTCGGCGAGATCCGGGTGCTTGCCGACCACTCCGCCTTTCACGGATGGCCCGGCGAGGAACAGGCAGGAGGCCGCGCCGTGGTCCGTGCCGCGGCTGCCGTTCTCCTGCACGCGGCGGCCGAACTCCGAGAAGGTCATCAGCCGTACCCGCCGGTCGTTCTTGGACTCTTTCAAGTCTTGGAAGAAGTAGCGGATCGCCTCGGCGAGTTCGCCGAGCAACCGCTTGTGGGACGGTGCCTGCTCGGCGTGCGTGTCGAATCCGTCGAGCGAAACGTAGAAGATGCGGGTGCCGAAGCCGCGTGCGATCAGCCCCGAGACCACTTGTAATTTTTGTTGGAGGCCGGTGCCCCAACCGCGGACGGCGTTCGGACCTTCGAGCAGTTCGCGCAGGCTCTCGACTGCCGTGAGAGTTTGAACCTGGCGGCGTTGCACGAACGAGAGCAGATCGTCGTCGTTGGCCGATGCCGCGGGTGCCGCGACATCCTTCAGTAGCTTTCGCCGCCTCTCGGCATCGGTGCCGAGATCGAGTTGGAACGATCGATGATCGCTGATGCTCACTGCGCCCCCGTTCGCGGCACCCGTAAGAGCGAGCGGCAACTTGTTGTTCCCGAGGTGCATGATCGGCATCCCGCCGGAGCGATTTTCGATGTGGCCGGTCGCGCGGCCCAGCCAACCGGTGGGCGTGGCTCGCTTCGGATCGGCCGATTGCCAGATGTCCATCGAATCGAAATGGGAGCGATCCGGGTTCGGGTAGCCTACGCCTTGCACGACGGCGAGGTGGCCGTTCTCCCAGAGCCCGCGCAACTCCTGCATGCCCGAGTTGAGCCCGACGCGATCGTCGAGGCGCACGACCTGATCCTTGGTTTGGTTCAGCGTGGGTCGGGCTTTCTTGTACAGATCGTCGGAATACGGGATGACGGTGTTGAGGCCGTCGTTGCCGCCGGCGAGTTCGACGACCACGAGAATGTTATCCTTGTCCGGTTCGGCCGCGGCCGCCGTGCGGGCGACGAACTGCGGCACGACCGAACTGAGGGCCACGAGCGACGACCCCCGCAGGGTTTCGCTCAGGAATCGGCGACGATTGAACATGGAGCCTCCAGGAATTCGGTATTTCGCGATTGCGTTTACGCCAACTGATACTCGGGCAAGGTCATGATTGCGTGAACGGCCTCGCGCGTGCGGTGAACGGGATCGCCTTCCGCGGCCACGAACGCGACGAGTTTCTCGACGGCCTCGCCGCGCACGCCGCCGGGCACATGTGAATCGAGCAGCACCCGGACCACGTCTCTCGGCTGCGTGGCTTTCTCTTCCGCCAGCACGCGAGCCACATCGAGGGCCCTGGGCAACTTCGGCACACTCGCCGTTTTCGGCCAGAGCGAACCCGATGTCAATGCGGCCGCGAAGTTCGCGCGCTCCAGCAGTGTCGAGGTGTTCAGCCAAGCCCTCCCGCCGGGCCATCCCTTCACGTTCGGCGGCGCGAACAGGGTCTGACCCATCGCAGCGAGTTTGGGGACCAGCACCGCATGGGGCAGCGGGCGGTACTCGGCATCCCGCTCGCCCAACGATTTGTATGTGGCTTTCACGGCCCCGAGAACGAATTCGACCGGCCCCTTGATCCGCTTCCGAAACGCGCGTTCCGAGTAGAAGTACCGCGAGGTGAGAATCGTTTTCACCAGGCTCGCGATGTCGTATCCGCTCTTGCGAAAGCTCTCGCAAAGCGGTTCGAGCAGCCCTTCCGGCGGGGCGATTTCGCTCACGAACGCGGCGTAGAGTTTGCCCACGAGGAACCGAGCCGCGGCGGGTTGTTCGAGAATCAGCTTCACGATATCGCGGCCGTCCCAGTTGCCGGACTTGCCGAAGAATGATTTCGGGCCATCGTCGTGAAGCGCGGCGTTGAAGCGGAACGACTTGCCGTCGGTGTGCCAGCCAGTGAAGGCGCGGGCCGCCTCGCGGATGTCGGCCTCGGCATAGCTGCCCACACCCAGGCTGAACAGTTCCATCACTTCCCGCGCGTAGTTCTCGTTTGGCTTCCCTCGCACATTCGCGTTGGAATCGAGCCAGAGGAGCATCGCGGGATCGCGGCTCATCGCCTGAAGGAACGGCTCGAACTTGCCCAGTGAATGTTCGCGGATCAGGCAGTTCTGCCGGAACATCGCCTCGGGGCTCGAGACCTTATTGATGCTCGTGGCGAAGTGGTTGTGCCAGAAGAGCGCGAGCTTTTCGCGGTGCGGGTGCCCGCCGTGAATCATGCAGTAGAGCCACCAGCCGCGGAGTTGTTCTCCGCGATCGTTCTGGGATGCGGCAGCACGGCCCGCGTCCAGCAATGTCGGGAGCAGTTCCTTGGCCTCCGCTCGACCGTTAAGTAGCAGTTCGACCGTTGCGTCGAACCCCAGCCGCTCCGCTTCGAGTAGCTCCTCGCGGCTCGCGCCGAACGCCGCACGGCGGTAGAGGTGCGCGGCCCACTTGCGGTTCCACGGTTTGACCGCAGTCGGTTGCCAACGTTGCCACGCCTCGGCGAGCATGGGATTCTCAAGTGCCATCAGGGAGCACCTCGCGATTCGCTTCTCAGCTTGATTTCGTAGTGAACGCGCTCAGCGGGATCCTTCGCATCGCTGATCAGGTGAGCCGCCCCGGAATCCAGTTTGAACGCGAATGCGCGGCCGGAGAACGGATCGAGAGGAAGCGGCAAGCGGAGTTCCTCAAGCGTGGCCGGGAACCGGCCAGGGTTCTGGCGCAGCGCCTCGATGCAGCGAAGCAGCGCGATGCGGCGATCGAGGCGAGCCCGTTGGGTGCGCGTCTCCGCTGGTGGCGGCAGCAGGTCCGCGAAGAGAGCGTCCGGTCGGGCTTTCATGGACAAGGCATCGGCTTGCCAGGGCGGGAACGACGCGAGTTTGAACTCGTCGTCGCGCAGTGCTTCGAGGGCGCGTTTCTCGTCCAGAAGCACGAGTTGCCTGGGCGAGAACGCAAGAACCTTCAAAACTTCGAGCTTGTCGCGGAGGCCGTCCGGCTTTGCGACGCGAAGCAGACCGGTCCGAATCCCAGCGACGCGCTCGCTGTCCGCGATGCGAGCGTTCAGCCCCGTGCGAATGCTCCGTGGCGGTAGCCCGGCCTGTTCGCGAGCGTGGCCCATCAACCCGGATATTCGCGACACGAACTCTTCCTCCGCGGCTTCACTCATCGCGGCATCGGCCGGAATCGCTTTCAAGATCGTGTCGAGGCGGGCGCGTTCCCCTTGCAGGCCTTTGCGAATCTCCACGAGCGGGCAGGGGAGTTCCGCGAGAGCCCAGTACAGGTTCGGGCACCCCGGTTGCTGAACCATTTCTTCGAGTGATGCCATTGCAAGGTTCGCGATCTCGATCCCGAGGCAATTCGCGGCCAGCGTGGGATGCATGCCGAGATGGCGGGCCAAAGCGAACATCGTTTTGGTCGTGCGGATGGCGCTGTCGAAGTCTTTGCGGGCGATCTCGCCGCGGAGCCGGACGCGGAAGGCCCGACCGAGTTCACGTATCGGGCCGATCTCGATCACCCGCTGATCGTCGTCTTCGCCCTGTGCCTTGCGGAGCGCTTCCCAGTCGCAGTTATCCAACCGCGCCGCCCAGTCGGCTTGGCTCAGGGCGGAGCCGCCGTACGATCGCAGGCTTTCCCCAGGAACCTCGCTCAGTGGCATGGACAAATACTTGGTCCGTTCGGCGACCGGCTCTTTGTTGAAGAAAAAGTTCCGCTGCTCAGCGAAACAACGCAGGTACCACTGAACGGAGTTGCCGGGGTTCAATTCGCGAACTTCGGGCAGCAGTTGATAGCGGAGCGCGGGCTTTGGCATCGGCATCGGCTGCACGCTGAAGCGCACGATCGTTTCGGCCGAACTCTCCGGCGCGGCACCGATTGCGATTGCAATGAGAAGCGACGGGATCATGGATTCTTCCGCATCGTGATTTCGTAGTGCAGGTTGAAGGCCGCGTTGGTCTCGTTCTTGGGTGGGGTGCCGCGAAGATGTGCCACCTCGCCTTCCTTGGAATAACGGAAGGCCTTGCCCGTGAACGGATCGACCGGCAACGGCAGCTTGATGTCGTCCAGCGAATTGGGAAGCGTGCCGGCGTTCTCGGCAGCGTAAATTCGGATGGCTTCGATGTGCCGCAGGAGCGAGATGCGCTGCTCGATCCGACCCTGAGCCCGGCGAACCCGGCTGAACGCGATCGTGTAACCGTTCAACAAACCCGGCTCCTTCGGGCGTGCCAACTTGCTCGAATACTCCTCGAATTCCCAGGTGGTCAGCTTCAAGAGTTTCGCCTCTTCGTCGCGCTGAACTTCGTACGCGCGCAACTCGTCGAGCAGCAAAATCTGAAACGGTGGGAAGAGCTTGACCCGTTCCTCGGCAAGCCCGGATTCGACGAGCCTCGAGCGGGCCGCGGCAAGGTACTCGGGCTTGGCCCCGCGTACCGTGAGATAGAGCCGCGTCGATTCCTCGATCTTGTCCATTTCGAAGCGGCGAATTAGATCCACTCGTTCGATCACCTTCTTGATCCGTTCTCCCGTCATCGGTTCGCTGTCCAGCAGTTCGCGAAATTCACTCATGAACAGCAGGCGTTCGCCTCCCGCTCCGCTATCGAGCGAGATGAGCGGGTACGGCAGGTTCGTGAGTGCCCAGTACAGATTAGGGCAGCCTGGTTGTTCGAGCAGTTCTTCGATTGGGGCGATGGTCACCATGGCGATGGCGACACCGACGAGGTTGCCGATGAGCGTGGGATGTTCGCCGGTGTGCCGGGCGAGGGCGAACATGGTCTTGGCGGTGGCGATGGCGGCATCGTACTGCCTCAGAGCGATCTCGCTGCGGAATCGCGTCTGGAGCGCGGAGGCCAGCGCCCGCATCTTTTGAAGGTCGGGAAGCAACAGGCTGAATCCGTCCGCCTTCGCGCGAAGCAAAATTTGCCAGTCGGCTTTGTCGAGGCGTGCCGCGCGATCCGCGATCTTCAAGGCGGATGGTCCGAGTACCTCGTCGCGGCTCGTGAAATCCTGATCGAGGTAGCACTTCATGTAGTTGGGGATCGGATTGCCGGGCTGCATCTCGCGGAGTTCGGGAAGCAGTTGATACCGCAGTGCGGGCTTGGGTGCCGCCATCGGCGAGACGGTCATGCGGATCAAGGTTTCGGTCGGCGTGGAACTGCGCGGAGGAATGGGGAAGAACGCGAATAGCGTGCAGCAAGCGATGGTGAGCGGCATGATTGCCCTTCCCGAGGAATGAATCGCGAACGCCGATTGTCCTCACGTTATCCGAAAGACGCCGCCGACCGGATGCCATTTCGCGGAAATCCCAGCATTGTTCTCCGCGACCGGCACGCGAGCATGAGGCTTCTCGAAACTCCACCAGCCCGCCGCGCCAGCAAAGGTGTCGCTTGCGTACTACAGCGAAGTTGCACCATGCGTCGATGCTGGCAAAGGAACTTTGGTGCCGGGGTTGGGTTCGACCGCCGGTGCGAACAAATAGTACAGCACGGGAATGACGAGCAGAGTAAGAATAGTGGAGCTGCACAACCCCCACACGATGACTGTGGCCAAAGGCCGCTGAACGTCGGAGCCGAGCCCGGTTGCGAGCGAAGCCGGAAGCAATCCGAGGATCGCAACAAGGGAAGCCAGAAGAATTGGCCGAAGGCATTCCTGGGCACCTTGTAGAACCGCTTCGCGAAGGCCCATTCCTTGCTGGCGGAGTGCCGTCACGGATCGAACCATCAGCACGCCATTCATGATCGAAACGCCGAACAGCGCGGCGAAGCCGACGCCGGTCGAGACATTCAAATTCATTCCCCGCAGCCAGAGTGCGACCACCCCGCCGACGAATGCAAAGGGAAGGGATAGCAACAGGAGCAAGGCCACACGGATCGAGCCGAACGTCATCATCAGCAGGACGAAAATGAGGCCCACTGTGATCGGGATGACATAGAGGAAGTGCTCCTTCGCCCGCGCCAGGTTCGCATACATGCCGAGCCAGCTCACTTTGTAGCCAGGCGTCTCTCCGATCACCTCATCGAACTTCGCGGATGCTTCTTTAACGAACCCGCCTTGATCCCGGCCAACGATATCGCAGCGAACGGTCACCCGTCGCCGGCTGTTTTCCCGCGCGATCAACGTCTGGCCGTCCACCACTTCAATTTTGGCGACCGCGGCGAGCGGCACCGGCTGCCCATCCACCGAGTACACCGGCAGCCGTCCGATGGCTTGAGGCGACGGCACCGACGCTCGATCCACTTTAGTCACGATGTCGAACTTCCGCTCTCCCTCGTACAGCGCGGCCACGGGTTCGCCGCCCAGGGCCGTGTTGATGACCTTCGCGACATCCTCCATCCGGACGTTGTAACGGGCGCACAATCTTCGATCGGGAGCGACGATGAGTTGCGGCTGCGGTCCTTCCTGCTCGATATTTACATCTTGAGCGCCGGGAACTTTCTTGAGCAGGTCCACCGTGCGGCCCGCGAGTTCCAACAGCACCTCCGATTTGGGTCCCGAGAACTCGACGGCAAGATTGGCACTCGTGCCGTTCGTGTCTTCGGTCACGCTGTCGATGATCGGCTGAGTGAAGTTGAATCTCGCGGTCGGGAACTCCGCACGGAGCCGGGCACCCAGAGACGCAACCAGTTCTTGCTTGCTTGCGAATTGCTTCCACTGGCTCCGCGGCTTCGGCCCGATCATGATCTCCATGCGACTCGGCGGGAAGGGATCGGTGCCGCTGTCGTTCCGCCCGGACTGTACCGAGATGAATTGCACATCCTCATATTCGAGAGCGACTTCCCGGATGCGTCGCCCGTAATCGTTGGTTTGTTCCAGAGAAGTGCCTTCCGGAAAGTTCGCCCGTACCCAGACGACTCCTTCGTCCATGTAGGGAAGGAACTCGATACCGAGCTTGGGAACGACTCGCAAGATCGCGAAGGCGAGGATGCACAGCACAGCGGCAACCGTGAGCCAACGACCAGCGATCAGGAAGCGAAGTCCAGCCGCGTAAAGCGGTCGGGCGAGTGCGACTGCGGGGTTCTCCCACTCCCTGTAGCCGTGCCGAAAGAGGAATGTCGCCAAGACAGGAACGACGAACAGTGCAAAGAGCAACGCTCCTGCGAGAGCATAAACCATCGTCAGGGCCATCGGCCGGAACAACAGGCCCTCGATACTCTGGAGCGAGAGCAGCGGCAGGTACGCGACCACAATCATGATGACGGAGAAAAACACGGGTCGTTCCACTTCCCGAGCGGCATTCAGCACGACTCGGCGAACGTCCGGCTGGACGTCCGTTCGCGATGCTTCCCCCAAGCGCCGAACGATGTGTTCGGCCATGATGATCGCGCCGTCGGCGATGATCCCGAAGTCGATCGCACCAATCGAGAGCAGGCCGATAGGAATGCCCGTCAGGTACATCAACCCCAACGCAAAGAGGAGCGAGAACGGAATGGTGATGGCGACGAGGGCCGCAGTCGCCGGCCGACCGAGGAACAGCAGCAGCACCAGGACGACGAGCGTGATCCCCAACAGCACGCTGTGCGAAACCGTGTCGAGTGTGGAATCGACGAGATGCTGCCGGTCGTAGAACGACACCACCTTCACGCCCGCTGGAAGCTCGGATTCGTTCAGATCCGCGACGGCCTTCTGAACCTCTTTCAGAACGAGTGTTGGATTCTCGCCGCGCCGCATCAGGCAGATTCCCTCGACGCCTTCGGCGTCCCGATCCTTGGCGTAGATGCCGGAGGGAGCCGGTGAATCGAGCCCCACCAGGGCGAGATCCTTTACGTAGATCGGCACGCCGCCAATCGACTTGACAAACACGTTCTCAATCTGCGCGATGGTGAGGAGCGCCCCGCTGCCGCGGATGACGAACGACATACTCCCGCGGGGCAGGACACTTCCGCCAGACGAGGCGTTGTTCGCCTTCACGGCATCGGTCACGTCAGTGAGCGTGAGCCCGTAACGATCGAGCTGTGAGGGTCGGAAGCGGACCGTGAACTGCTTCTGCCGACCTCCAAAGTTCGACACCTCGGCGACGCCTGCGGCCCGCAACAATCTTGGAATGACGACCCAGTCGTGCAATTCGCGCAGCGCCATGAGATCCTGGCTGCTGTCGCCCTTGAGTTCGTAACGATAAATCTCGCCGTACGCCGTGGCAAGCGGGCCGAGTTCCGACTTCGCCCCGTCGGGTAGATCGAGTCCGGCAAGCTTCTCCGTCACCCGTTGCCGTGCCCAATACGATTCCGTGCCTTCCTCGAAGATCAGTTGCACGACCGAGAGCCCGAAGATCGTCCGCGAGCGGATAAATTCAACCTTCGGGACATTCCGCATTCCGATTTCGATCGGGATGGTGACTTGCCGCTCGACATCTTCCGGCGCTCGACCGGGGTAAACGGTAATGATCTGCACCATCTGAGATGAGATGTCGGGGTAGGCGTCCACCGGTTGCTGACGAAATGCGTATATGCCGAACCCGGCGAGAGCCAGTGTGAGAAAGACAATCAGGGCGCGCCGCGATAGCGCCAACTCAATAAGACTCGCGATCACGGCCCGCCCCCATTCGCGCTCGCAGTCGGAACGGCTTTCGCCACGGCGGGTTTCAGAAGAATCGCTCCCTGCCCCAGCACGCGATCGCCGGGGGTGAGTCCCTTCAGCACTTCGATGCGTCCCTCACGAACTTCACCCACTTCCACCGCCGCGACGCGCCAAGCTCCAGTCGCACCGGTCGCAACCAGTACGTAATCGGTTCGACCGACGTGAATCACGCCCTCCGTCGGTATGAGCAGCGCCTCACGAGCGTCAGTTCCGAGTCCGATTTCCGCGAACATGCCGGGGCGCAACTGATCGTGCAAATCGTCAATGGTGAAGAGCACTCGCAGCGAGCGGCGATCCTTGCTCACGACGGGAGCAATGCTTTTGACATAGCCGGTGAAACGAGTGTCGGGAACGCCGAAGAACACGGCCTCGCACCGTTGGCCCGTTTTGACGCGACCGAGAAGGCCTTCGGGCACATCGGCCATCACGATATCCACATCCGATGTCACGGACGTGAGCAGCGCCGGGTCGAGTCCAGCTTGTTGAAGTTGTCGTGCGGTCGCCGCTTCATCGCGAATCGCTTTGATAACTGCGGTGTCGGCCTCGTGTAAATCCTTGCGGGCCTGAATGCGTACCTGGATGAGATCCGCATTCGCGATGTCGAGATCCTTTTTGGCATCCGTGCCAGCGGCCACGTATTTGACCAGTCGATCCACAACAGCTTGCTGAGCCGTCAGGCGCGCCTCGCCGAGTTCCCGGACAGCCACCAGTTGCGTTCGAGTGAACGCGATGTCGGCAGTCGCCCGCTGCCAGTCGGTGAAAGTCGTCAATACTTCGGGCGAGTTGAACTGCCAGAAGTCGTTCCCCCGCGACACAACGGCTCTCGTTCCAACTATTGCCGCAAGTGTATCCTCACCTGCCTTCCCATTCCCTGGACGTAGACTTGCCACGACGGTACCTGTCACAGTCAGTACGGGTGCTGTGACCCGGATGGGTCGAACTTCCGCGACCTGTAATTTGGCTGCAAGCGGTGACGCAGGATCGACGCGGATCAATCCCGGACCAATAACTTGCACGGGTTCGGGTGCCGCAGTCGGTCGTTCTTCCGGTGCGTCCGACTTCGTGGCGGGTGTTCGCAGGAGATAGAAGAGAAATCCGATCGTGAGCGCCAACGCGACGAGGAACTGCCCACCGGACCAGAGCCGCTCCAGAATCCGGCGACGGCGACTTGGTTTGGCAGGCAGTGAGGGGGGTGTCGCGTTCGTCATCGGGTGACCTTCTGACCGATGGCCGCTGAGTAGCGATAGATCGCTCGCCAGTATGCGGCCCGCGCGGTGATGTAGGCTCGGTAGGTGTCGCGGAAGTTTCGCTGTGCGTCAAGCAGATCCACAAGCGGCCTGCCGCCGTTCTGATAGACCGTCGTGATGCTATCCAGCACATCTCGGGCAAGTTTCAGTTGCTCGGCCGCAATCGCTTCGGCATTCGCCTTGGCCGTCCGGTAGTCTTGGGCCGTGCTCTCCACTTCCGCCCGAAGAGCCGCTAGTGCCGACTGGTACTCAAACTGATTCTGGTTCAACAGGGACGCCGCTTTGGCTCGGTTGCCCTGATTGCGATCGAACACGGGTAAAGTCATTGTAAGCGATGCCGACCACGAGTTCGCGTCGGGGAAGCCGACCGCCTTCGTCTGGTATTGCCGGGTGTAGCCGAAGGCTGGCGTGACCGACGGATAGGCATTCCGGGTCTCGACCAAGACATTCGCTCGTGCCTGAGCGCCTTTCCAGCGAATCGCCTGAATATCGGGGCGGTTTTCCAGAGCGATCTTGAAGCCTTCTTCGGTGATCGGTGGGTCTGCATTCAGCATGTCTTCCAGAGAGCCACCCACGTCGAAGTCCGGATCGGCGTCGCTGCGGCCAATCATCGCCCGGAGCTTGGCCTTGCTCGTCACCGTCGCGTTCGATGCGTCGCGAAGGGCCTGGCGGCTTCGCAAGAGGTCGAGCCTCAGCCTGTTGAGTTCGACCTGCGGCCGACCACCGGCTTCGACCGTCTTAGCCAAGGCCGCTTCGACTCTCTCGAGGTTGACGACATCCTGTCGAGCCAGGTTGTAAAGTCCCTTAGCTTCGAGTACGTCGAAGTAGGCAATTACCGCATCGGTAACGCGAAGCCGAACGCGATCCGCAAAATCAGACTCGGACGCCTTGATGCCATGCGTCGCAGCCGCCATATTCGCCGCGCGTTTTCCGAACACATACCAATCGATCGGATAACCGAGTTGCACGTCCTGTTGCGGCGGTCCGCCCTGTTGAGTGACGGTAAAGGGGCGGGTAAGAGGAAGTAACTGGCCATCGGTGAACAGCGTCGGGTTCGGCCGTAGCGATGCCGTGAGGGCGTCGGCGTTGGCCTGATTGATTGCCTCGAATCCCGCGCGAAGTTTCGGGTCGCTCACAAGCACCGCGTTGATGACCTGATCCAGACTGAGGCGCGTGCCGCGTTCGTCGGGCACTTCGGACGGAAGCGGTGATGGCGGAGTAAGGGGTCGAGGTGGTGGGGCCGGTGGCACTACACCCGGCGGCAGTTGGAAGTCGGCACGCACGACGCCGTTCTCACTGTGTTTACGACTATTCCCAACAACGGAGGGGTTTTCGGAAGAGACCCACGGTACGCGAGGAAGGGGTGTGCTTGCCTTGCTGCTGGGGAGCAGCGGATCGTACGGGTCGGAGGGCATTGCGCAACCGCTCAACGCGAGCCCCGCGACAGTGGCCCACACGGGCAGTGAGACATTCGAGCGGAGGTTCAACTCCTTCAACATCTCGATTCCTGAGTAATCGAGCAGCGTGCCGGGAGTGGTACGCTGCACAGAGATAGCGGTATACCGGGAATATCGGCAGGATCGGTAGACCCGCTCCAGTTTTACATGGGTGACGCGCCGGATTTTTCACCCCGCTCTCGCTCGAAGCGACCGCTTCGATGAGCAAGACAACCTGGCCCATTTCCACGGTGTTTCGACTCGGGCTCGAGAATATGAACTGGGTCTCGAACGCAGAAACGGCAAGCGGCCCGACGCCCCGCGACCCGCCGGAATATGCCGACTTCCTCGCCGGTGTCGAAGCCCTCCAGCGGCTTACCGACCGCAGGCAAGCCACTGTCTTCATTTAAGAACAGGACGACCCCGCCGGTGACGATCCCTGCGGAGAAGCAGCACCGCGGCGGTTTTACCGCCCGCATCGCTTCCACAAAAGAGAAAGTTTTTGCGTCCCACGGCGACCGCCAGCAAGGCGCGTTCGCTCGCGTTGTTATCGATGTTCAAAAACCCGTGTTCGGTGAATCGCGTGAGGGCGGCCCCGTGTCGTCGGGCATAAGCGATGGCCTGCCCGATCGGGCTCTTCGGCAAGACCCGCGGCGCCTGATCGTCGAGCCACGCCGCGAACGCCGCCAACTTCTCGTTCGTTCGCTCCCGGCGCCCGCGCAGGCGAAGCGCGTCGGCGGCCTCGCCGTCGAAATGTTGCCGCGCGATGAGGTCGCGGGCTTCATCCTCGATGAGGTAGAAGCCGCGAATGCGCGTCAGGGCCTCGCCGAGCGCGCGGCATCGGTCTCGCGCGCCTCGAAGAAATATCTCCGCGCGTCTGGTCCTTGGATGGGCTCAAAGCGCCTCTGGCAAGCAGCCTTCGGAACGCGACTTACCCGGGAGCGCCCGGCGAGTTCCAGCCGCCGATCCTCGGCTC
>JAYTUG010000532.1:0-3982 GCA_043744695.1 Gemmataceae bacterium | reverse complement strand
GCTCGCTGGCTCCACCTTGGCCGACCTCCAAGCGTGGTATCCGCGGCCGACGACGAGTGGCTCGGCTGGCGGGTGCGGCACGTCGGGATGTGGCGGAGGTGGATGTGGAGGAGGTGGCTGCGGCGGTGGATGTGGCGGCTGCGGAGGTGGGTGAACCGACGGCATGGATTACAGATCGTTGAGAACGACGCGCCCAACTTGCCAGCGGTTTCGCTCCGCGCCGAGGAGTGACAGGGATGACAGGGATCGCAGATCGGATTGCTGCTTGACGGTCGCTCGGGAACGTGGGACAGTCGGTTCATCCTCGCGTGCCCTCACCTGCATCCAAACGCCTCAAGGCCGACCTGAGTGATTCCTCTCCTTCAAACTCGGCGAGCATTCCTTGTCGCGGGCGGAATGAGCTACATGGGTTGCGATCTCGCGACCCGTGTCGCGGCTGCGCTATCTGCGACAACGGGACCGCGGAAGGTGGCGAAGTCCGCGATCATGATCTGGTTGAGCGGCGGAGCGTCTCACATCGACACTTGGGACATGAAGCCGGACGCACCGGAGGAATACCGTGGCAGTTTCAAACCAGTCGCGACCTCGGTGCCCGGGATTCACGTCTGCGAGCACCTGCCGCACCTCGCGAAACAGGCTCGCCACCTCGCGATCGTGCGATCGTTGGGCGACCACCGCCGCGGAACCGGCGACCACCACGCCGGCTACTACTACAACCTCACCGGCCACGCCCCGGACCGCACGTTCCACCAGTTGCTCAACGCTCGCACGCCGTACCCGACTGACTGGCCGTCGATGGCTTCAGTTGTTGCGTTGAAACGCCCGCCGCATCCGCACCTGCCGTCGGCGATCACTCTCCCGCACAAGGAAGGCGCGCCAGAGTACACGCGGCCCGGTCAGTTCGCGGCCTGACTCGGCATCGAGTACGACCCGGTCTTTGTGGACGGCACCCGCGAGCGACCGCTCGACTTCGCGGTGCCCGCGCTTTCGCTGAGCGGCGACATTCCAGCTGACCGTCTGAACGACCGGAGGTCGCTCCTGGGCGCGCTCGATGGTGTGCACCGGTTCGCCGAGAGTTCCTCATCCAACCGCGACTACACCACCTACCAGCGGAAAGCGTTCACACTTCTCGGCTCGCGCCGGACGAAGGCGGCATTCGACCTGCGTGCCGAAACCGACAAGGTCCGCGAATGCTACGGCAAGGGCATCAACTCCACGTCGATGCTGCTTGCGCGGCGGTTGGTCGAAGCGGGCGTGCCGTTCGTCACGGTGTTCTGGAAAGGTGACAAGGAACTGGACAAGCTCTGCAAGAGCGGCGGCGGTTGGGACACGCACGGCAACAATTTCAATTGCCTCAAGGAACGACTCCTTCCCGAGTTCGACCGGCCGTTCGCAGCGCTGCTCGACGACCTGCACCAGCGCGGGTTGTTGGAATCGACCCTCGTGATCGTGTCGAGTGAAATGGGACGCAAGCCGAAGATTGGCGACCCGCGTTCGGGCGGTGCCGGCGGCGCAGGTCGGGACCACTGGACGGCGTGTCAGTCGGTGCTGCTCGCGGGCGGCGGCATCCGCGGAGGGCAGACGTTCGGCACCACAGACAAGCGGGCCGAGTATCCGGACCAGAATCCGGTCGCCCCCGAACACATCGCCCGCACCGTGTTTCACGCGGTGGGAATCGACGACCTGCACGCGATCGACCGCGAGGGACGTCCGTTCCACCTGATGGAAGACGGCCGGGCGCTCACCGAACTGTTCTGATCCGTCGAGCTTTCGCCCGGCGACCAAGCACAGAATCATCACGCGGATCACTCGGAGGCAGGGCGCGACGATCGGGCCAAGGAATCCACGTGTTTCAAAAGCGTCGGGATACGGAACGGGCCGTGCATTTCGCTGATTCACGATGCAGCATCTTCGGCGGACAAGCCTGCGGCCGTGACGTAGAGCGGCTTCTGGCTGTCGCCGCGACGAACCTCCATGGCAGTGGCTCCCGAGAACCGAGTCTTGGCGACGCCGATGACGGGCCGAGCGATCGCCTTGTGGAGGTGGGCTCCGAGGCCGGGTTCGCCGTCCACCAATTCCACGTACCCGTCGACCACGACGATCGCAGGATCCGGCCCTCGTTCAAGTACGCCAAGCAGGCACGGCAACTCTCGTCGATAGAACGCCCCGCGGTCGTACGGGGCGGGATCCGAGAAGAACCGAGTCGCTTCATGAACACCGGACGGCGATGCCCAGCCGCGGAACTGCAGCCCCGCGGCCATCGCGCCGCCTTCCCGGTAGTCGACGTCCAAGCAGACAATCAACGGCTCTTCGTTCACACGATCATCACTCGTCGTACTTCAGGAGGAACTTCGGGTTGATCGCTTTGAAACTCAGCCGCCCGCCGACATCCTGATCGAACTCTTCGACCAGCGGCCGCAGAACGACTCCTTCGCGTTGGGCCTTCGGGTTCAACACGCTGGTGCCCTCGGAGAACGCCACGAGTTCGTCCACCGAATGGTCCAACGCGATCGTGCCCAGTTGCGGGACCGATTCGAGCCCGAGTTCCGTGATGACTTTCAGCATCACCGCGTGGTCGAGCAGGCGGTAGCCTTGGACATCCAGTACGTTGAACACCCGGAGGGTGACCTCCTTGAGTTCGTACTTGTTTTTCTGGATGCCAGGACCGATCACCTCGGCCTGCACCGCCGGATCGAACCCGCGCCGTTCCCGCACTTCGCGAAGCTTCTCCTCCAACTTGAGCCGCCTGGCCACGCGGACCAGCAGGTTCGACTCGTCGGACTCGTCCATCCAGAGGTTCCGGCTGCAAATGCCGAACTCTCCGTCGCGAAGGAACGCCGTGAACGACGTACCGTCGAGCTTCTCGGTCACGTAGAAGGTCTTCCCGCGATGCCGCTCCAGAACTGGCTCCAGCACTTGGACGCGTGTCTCGTCGGTCTTCGGGAGGAAGCCCGGGAATCCGCCCTTCGCGCGGCCACCCATGCCGACCGGAACCGGTGGCTCCCATTTCAGCACGCCCAGTTGCTCCGTCACGTCCGCGCCTTCGTCGAGCGTTGTACCGGCCGGGAGGATCGAAAGTGGGAAGCAGATTCCTTGCGACACTTGGCCGCGGAGTTTCACGGTCTTAATGCGGAATCCGGCCGGGAGCACCGCCGTCCCCGAGGCGTCGGTCTGGGCTGGCTTAAAGCTGCTCGCACGGAGAAACTCGAACTCCGGCCGCTCGGGAAGCAAGGAGTCGATCTCGCAGTAGACGACCTTGTCGCCGGGCCGGAACTCGCCCTTCTTCACGACGACCCACCAACCGAGGATGCGCATCCGTTCGATCGCATCCGCGTTCGGAATCGGTTCCACCGTGTTGACCGTCTGGATGCTGGCGAGTTTGCGCATGGGCGTCCCTCCTTCGATGATCGGTACCACGCGAGTGACAGGGAACGAGGCACCGCGGTTCGCGGTTAGCTTGGATGAACCCCGGCCGGCATCGGCGTATCCTACTGCACAATCACTTTCCTGGAGTTCGCCGCCGTGAGCACCCTGCAAAGACTGACGGAACGCGGGCTCGTCAAGCCGCCGCGCTGGCTGCCGGCGAACGTGCAGTACGAGACTATCATGGGCTCGGCCGCATACGGCGTCGCATCCGACACCAGCGATGTGGACCTCTACGGCTGGGCCATTCCACAGAAGGACGACATCTTCCCGCACCTTCGCGGCGAAGTGCCCGGCTTCGGCCGGCAGTGGAAGCGATTCGCGCAGTTCGAGGAACATCACGTTCGCGATCCGGATGCGCTGGCTGGTCGCGGCCGCACTTGCGATTTCACGATCTTCGGCATCGTGAAGTTCTTCCAGTTGGCGATGGAGAACAACCCGAACATCATCGACAGCCTGTTCACGCCGACGACCTGCGTCCTGCACTGCACGCGGGTCGGGACGCTCGTCCGCGAGAACCGGCGGCTCTTCCTGCATCGCGGTGCGTGGCCGAAGTTCA
>JAYTUG010000531.1:0-3982 GCA_043744695.1 Gemmataceae bacterium | reverse complement strand
GGCGGGTCTCGCAAAGCCTCGACCCGCCCTACGAAGAGAGTCATCACATGCGCCTCCTCGTAGCGGTCCTGGCGGCATCCGTCGCGGTCGGTCTGCGGCCCGAGCCTGTCTCCACAACCGCGGCGGAACCTGCCGCGTTCCCCAAGTTCAAGATGCAGGAGATCGACGCGCAGCTCAAGATCGGCTACGCCGTGCTCACCGCCGACCTCAACGGCGACAAGAAGCCGGACATCGTCGTCGTCGATCAGCTTCAAATCGTCTGGTACGAAAACCCGACCTGGAAGAAGCACGTGATCCTCGACGGCAAGACGAAGCCCGACAACGTCTGCGCCGCGGCGGTGGACATTGACGGCGACGGCAAGCTGGACCTCGTGGTCGGCGCGGCGTGGAAGCCGAGCGACACCCTCACGCCGGGCACCTTGCAGTGGCTCAAGAACCCCGGCATACCAGACCAGGAATGGGCGATGTTCCCCATCCCGTGCGACGAACCGACCGTGCATCGCGTGCGCGCTTTCGACATCGATGGCGACGGCAAACCGGAGATCGTTCACGTGCCGCTCCAGGGCCGCGGAGCCACCGCCAAGGGGAACTACGTCGATGGCAAGCCGGTGCGAATCATGGCGTACAAAATTCCGAAGGCACCCGAGAAGCCGGAGTCGTGGAAGCCGGAGGTGCTGAGCGAGGAGTTCCATGTGTGCCATAATTTCTGTCCCACTGCTGCAAAGACCACCCGCCCCGCCTTCTTTGTTGCCTCGTATGAGGGGGCGTTAATGATTGCCAACCCCGTAGGGAAGT
This sequence comes from Gemmataceae bacterium, assembly GCA_043744695.1. Classification (GTDB taxonomy): domain Bacteria; phylum Planctomycetota; class Planctomycetia; order Gemmatales; family Gemmataceae; genus Urbifossiella. Next base: position 3,187 of record JAYTUG010000531.1, on the reverse strand, counting down.
GGGACGCGATGCTATTAAACCCCGGCGATCAATCCAATGCGAAGAGTAACCGCGGTGCGAGTGAAATCAAACATTTCAAAGTGGGAGACGGTCCGATCGTCGCGACCATCGAGCCGTGGCACGGCAACCAGGTCGTTGTGTATACGCGTTCGGAGAAGCCCAATCCTGAATACCACGATCGCCGCGTCATCGACGAGCAACTTCGCTGGGGCCACGCCGTCTGGATTGCCGACCTCGATGGCGACGGCATCGAGGAACTGATCGTCGGCGTGCGCGACAACCCGGCCAAGGGCGACAAGTTCACCGAGCGCATGGGCGTCCGCATTTACAAGAACACCGATGGCAAAGGCGCGAAGTGGGACCGCATGATGCTGGATGAAGGCGGCGTCGCGGTCGAAGACCTAACCGTGGCCGATCTCGACGGCGACGGCAAGCCGGACATCATCGCCTGCGGCCGAGCCACGAAGAACGTCCGCATTTACTGGAACCAGGGCAAGTAAACGAACGAAGTCACATCGTTCGCCCGAGTGGGTCGCGATGCTGTAAGATTGGACGAGCGGGAACCGTAACCCTGAGGTATGCGATGCGACGTGCAATCAGCTTGCTCGAGCTTCTGGTTGTGATCGCGATCATCGCGATCCTGATCGGCTTGCTGCTTCCGGCCGTTCAGAAAGCTCGCTCGGCCGCGGTCCGACTGCAGAGCATGAACAACCTGAAGCAAATCGATCTCGCCGTCCACTCGTATGCGGCATCGCCGACGTTCGCCGTTCCCGCCCAAACGACCGAGAAGCAAATCGATCTCGCCGTCCACTCGTATGCGGCGGCCCACAATGACCGGATTCCTGGGATGAATGATGGAGTGTTCATGAAATTGCTCCCGAATCTGGACGGGGGGGCGGCGATCCTCCAGCAGCGAAATAACGAGAAACAAGGTGGTTATTACTTCCCAGTGAACGTCTACCGGAGCCCGGCCGATCCGACCCTGCTTTTGAATCAGCCTGCCTCTTCCTCCGGTGAACCGATTGCAAGTCGATCGAGTTACGCCGCCAACGCCGTGGCGTTTTCCGGCCAGCCGACCTTGACTCACAGCTTTTCAGATGGAACTTCGAACACGATCCTGTTCGCCGAGCACTACAGCATGTGTCGCGATACCCTCTACTTTTACTGGCTCGGGGGGACGAGTATGGCCCCTCAGGTTCGCGCAAGCTCGTTCGCGGACCGGGGCTCGATTCCCAGCCCGTTCGGGTTCTACCGCCTTCAGGATGTCGTCCCGGTTACCATGGGCTCTCCCCCGGTTAGCACCGCGAGTACCCCTGGTTTTACTTTTCAGGTCCGCCCGCGGGTCGAAGATTGCAATCCGCTCATCCCGCAGACTCCCCATGAAAATGGTATGCTCGTGGCCATGGCCGACGGCAGCGTGAGGGTGATGAGGGGGGGCATCGCGGAAAGCGTGTTCTGGGGGATGGTCACCCCGGCTGGCGGTGAAGTCGTCTCCTTCGAATGATCGACAACCCTTTCACAGTCACCTAAACGGAGGAATTATGCGACCGTTCTTGTTTCTGGCTCTAGGTCTGGCCGCGTTGACGACTTCGGCAGCGAACGCCGTCGAACCGCCAGGTCCCATATCTAAATACGGCCAGCTTCTTTGGGAGAAGGATTACCCGAAGGTCCGGCCCGCGCCGGCCAAGCAGGAGGTCGAACTTTTCGGAGAGTACAAGTTCAAGGACGGGTGGACCGTCAAGGATGCGAAATTCAACCTGACCCCCAAAGCAGGCGGGAATCTTACTGCGCCGACCGAGTTGAAGGCCCTCAATGGGAAATGGGGAGCCCTCGATCCTAAGGATAAAACGAAGGTCGTTCCATTCGTTGCCACGCTGGGCAAGGGCGAATGGACGGTCTGGATCGTGTTCACCCTTGAAGGGAAAAACGAGGATGGCGTCGTGGTGGAACTCCCATTCCTGGCGATGCTCAAGAACGTCGAGGTGAAGTAGCCCAGTCGCTACAGTGCCCGAATGGCCCAAAGCACATTCCCGCTGCGGCAAGCCGGACATCATCGCCTGCGGCCGTTCGACCAGGAACGTCCGCATTTACTGGAACCAGGGCAAGTGAACGAACGAAGTCACATCGTTCGCCCGAGTACGCCAGCCAAGGACTTCAACTTCTCCAGCAGCTTCTCCGTTCCCGGGAAGTCCAGCGATTGCGCCCCGTCCGAGAGCGCCTTCTCGGGTTCGGGGTGCATCTCGATCATGAGTCCATCGGCCCCGGCAGCCATGCCCGCGAGGGCCATCGCCGGCACGTAGGCCCGTTTCCCCGTGCCGTGGCTGGGGTCCACGAAGATCGGCAAGTGCGACAGCGCCTTGGCCGGGGGAATGACGGAGAGGTCGAGGGTGTTGCGGGAATGGTCCACGAAGGTGCGGATGCCGCGTTCGCAAAGGATGACCTGGTAGTTGCCGCCGGCCATGATGTACTCGGCAGCCATGAGCCAATCTTCGAGCGTGGCGCTCATGCCGCGCTTCAGCAACACCGGCTTGCGGCACTTCCCAACCCGCTTCAACAGCGAGAAGTTCTGCATGTTCCGCGTTCCGATCTGGATGATGTCCGACGCATCTTCCACGGCCTCGGCGTACTCGGTGTCCATGAGTTCGGTTACGATGCCGATGCCGGTCTTCTCGCGAACGCGCTTCAAAATCGCGAGGCCTTCAAGTCCCATTCCTTGGAAAGCGTACGGGCTGGTGCGCGGCTTGAACGCCCCCGCCCGCATGAGCTTCACACCACGCGACAGCAGGAACTCGGCCGTCTGGAAGATCATCGCCTCGTTCTCGACCGAACACGGACCCGCGATCACGGTGAAGGTCTTGGGGCCGATCTCCGTTTGCGGCGTCGCAATCACCGTGTCGTGCTTGTGCATCTCGCGGCTGGCGAGCTTGTACGGCTTGGTGACGCGGATGCATTCCTTCACGCCGGGTAGCGCTTCGAGCACGCGGGCATCCACGGCACCGGTGTTGCCCGTGATGGCGATGGCCGTGCGGGTGGGGCCGGGCAGCGTGTGCGGCGTGAGATCGATCTGTTTGATCGAATCGAGAACGCGGCTCACTTGCTCCGCGGTGGCATCCGATTGCATGACGACGAGCATGAGGCACCTGGAGTCGAAACGGGGGAGCCCGTATTATAGTGCGAGGGCGGGTAC
>JAYTUG010000530.1:0-3984 GCA_043744695.1 Gemmataceae bacterium | reverse complement strand
GTCAGAGTGCCTACTTCCAGTGGCACACCCTGTCCAAGTCGACCGTGTAGTAGACCACCAGCGGCGAAACCACGATCTTTCAAAGTCCCTCGCAGAGGTGTTCGCCAGTTCCGATCGGGTCGAGGCTCAGCTGCTGTTCGGCCTTTTCAGCAGCACTCCGGACTGGCGCCGGGTCGGAGGAATTCCCCCAGAGCCAATGAAGTTCACTTCGTCCGTCGGGATGCCATACGACTGTGAAGCTCATACCTGCACCTTAGCCCCGTAGGTTGCCGGATCTGCCGCTTCCAGGCCACGCACGAAATCCCGTGAGTAGGCTTCGTCGAACGCTCCGATCCGGTTTCGCTCGGTCTGGAGAGCGTCGAGCATCGCGAAGACGCTGACGGAGGAATATCGCGGGCCGGGACGAGCGAGCCGTCGCCTCGCCTCGGCAATGATCTTCGCTTCCCTCGGGTCGATCGCTCCGACAGTCGCGCCGTTCGGATCGCGGATCATCACCGTCGAACACGCACCGGCAAGTACCCGGGCCTGCTCTTCTGTGAGCATGATTTCCAGCATGAATCACCTCCCCCACTATCCTAACATCGGACGCACGAGCGAAGCCAGTCGATTCAGTGCCCCACGTACTTCGCATACAGCGTCCGGGCTCGGTCGATCTCGCTCGTGCCCTTAATGATCGCGCGGCCATCGGGGAACACCGTGAACTCGTACGGCTCGCCCTTCTCTTCGAGTTGAAACTTCAAGAGGAATTTGTTGTAGCTCACGACGCCGCTGGCGCGGAGCACGCCGGCCAGTTGTTCGAAGTCGAGCTTGCCCGAAGCGCGATGGCTCACCTGCACCGCGTTGCGACCGCACAGCGTCGTGGTCTGCGTACCGTGGGCTCCGTCGAGCCACTCGAAGATCCGCTTCGCACAACACGGGCACTCGCCCTTGCGGCCCTTTAAGGGAGCCACTTTCACCCGGCGGTTCGTGTTCTCCCAGACGTCGATCATGAGCAACTCGCGGCTGATTGCGTCCTTGTTACCCGAAAGCAACTTCAAGGCTTCCGCGGCCTGGTAACTGGCGACGATGTTCACGATGGGTGCGAGCACGCCCGCGGTTTCACACGTGCCGACGTCGCCGGGGCCGGGTGCCGCTTCGAACACGCAGCGGAGGCAGGGCGTCTCGCCGGGGACGATCGTCATCGTCATGCCGGTGCTGCCGACCGCGCCGCCGTAGACCCACGGCTTGCCGAGTTTGATCGCGACATCGTTAATGAGATACCGCACCTCGAAGTTATCCGAGCCGTCCAGGATCATGTCCGAATCGCGGCACAGATCCTCGATGTTGGTGCGGTCGATGTCCGCGACCACGGGCTCGACGACGACGGAGGAATTGATTTGTCGCAGCTTGATCGCGGCGGCCTCGGACTTCGGCAAATTACCTTCGACATCGGATTCGTCGAAGAGCACCTGCCGCTGGAGGTTGCTCGGTTCGACGAAGTCGCGGTCGACGATGCGGATGAAGCCGACGCCGGCGCGGACGAGCACGTTGGCGAGCACGGTGCCGAGGGCCCCGCACCCGCACAGCGTGACGCGGCTAGCGAGCAACTTCTCCTGGCCGGCCTTGCCCATGCCGGGGAATCGCATCTGGCGGGAATAGCGTTCGAGGGGGTAGGTTTCGGTCATTGTGCGCCGATGCCGTTCTCTTTCAGAAACTCTTGCAGGAAGCGGATCTGCTGCTTGGGCCAAGCTTCGGATTTGGCGAACCCGGCAAGCGTGGCAAAGTCTTCTTTCACGCGGCGGAACTGGTCGCCGGTGAGCCGCTGGAAGTAGCCGACGAGGTAGTTCATGGCTTCCTCGGCGACCGCGGCATCGAGCATGGTCTCGTCGGTGCCTTCGAGGAAGACGTAGGCGTGCAGTGCCGCGAGCAGCAGCGGATGGACGCCGAGTTCTTCCGGGATGAGCGGAAAGACGGCGGCCCCTTCGGGCGTTTCCTCGGGTGTGGCGGGTGCTTCTTCCATCACCCACCAGCCACGGCGGGAATCAATGCCACGATCACGCCATCGGCGACGGGCGTGTTCATCTCGTCGAGGTAGCGAATGTCTTCGTCGTTGACGAAGACGTTGACGTAGGGGCGAAGCTTGCCGCCGTCGAAGAGCTTGGTCGCGAGGCCGGGATACTGGCGCAGCAAGTCGTCGAGCGCGGCCTTCACCGTGGGCCCCGCGACTTCCACCTCGGCCTTGCCGCCGGCCTGCTCCCGCATCGGCGTCGGAATCTGAATCTTGATTGCCATGTTCTCTCCAATTTCCGTTCACCACAAAGGCACGAAGATCACACAAAGCAACACCAAGAAATCAGCAGGATTCAAAACCGAATTCGTTTTTCGCTTTGTGTTTCTTTGTGTGATCTTCGTGCCTTTGTGGTGAGTTCATTTCAAACCAGAACCGGTTCGCCGACGCGAAGGCCGGTCGCTTCTTCGAACTCGAGCAGGCTCGGCTTGATGACCGCTGGCGCGTCGAGGGTATCGAACACCGCGTCCTGGGTCTTGAGCCCGTTGCCCGTGATGCAGATCACGATCTCTTCGTCCCGAGGCAACTTGCCCTGCTCCAGCAACTTCCGTGTCACGGCCACGGTCGTGCCGCCCGCCGTCTCCGCGAACACGCCTTCGGTCTGAGCCAGCAGCAACATACCCTCGACGATCTCGTCGTCGGTCACGTCTTCGGCCCAACCGCCGGAGTCGCGGATGAGTTTCGCGGCGAAGTAACCGTCGGCCGGGTCGCCGATGGCGAGGCTCTTGCAAATGGTGTTCGGCTTGCGGACCGGGCGGTGCCGCTCGCGGTTGCTCTTCACGCAATCGGTGATCGGGTTACACCCCGCGGCCTGAGCTCCCCACATCTTCGTCGTGACGGGTTGATCCACGAGCCCGACGAGGTTTAGTTCCGTGAACGCCTTGTGAATCTTGCCGATGAGCGCCCCGCCCGCCATCGGGCAAACGACGTGCTGCGGGAATCGCCAGCCGAGGTCTTCGGCGATTTCGAAGCCCATGCTCTTCGAGCCTTCGGCGTAGAACGCGCGAAGGTTCACGTTCACCATGCCCCACTTGTACTTGTCGGCGATCTGCGAGCAGAGGCGGTTCACCTCGTCGTAGGTGCCGGTGACGCCGATGACCCGGGCACCGTAAACCGCGGTGCCGTAGATCTTGGTGCGTTCGAGATCGGCAGGTACGAGGATGAAGGTGTCGAGGCCGGCGGATGCCGCGAGGGCCGCGACGCTGTTGGCGAGGTTGCCGGTGCTGGCGCAGCCGACGGTCCGCATTCCGAACTCGCGGGCTTTCGAGAGCGCCACCGACACCACGCGATCCTTGAACGAGAGCGTCGGGAAGTTGACGGCGTCGTTCTTGATCCAGAGTTTCTCGACGCCCAGCGCATCGGCGAGGCGGTCGGCGCGGATCAACGGCGTGCCGCCCACTTGCGGGCCGACGGTGGGCTCGCCGTCGAGCGGCAGCAGTTCGCGATAGCGCCACATCGTCTTCGGGCGGCGGGCGATCTTGTCGCGGCTCATTGCAAGCTTGGCGCGAGCGTAGTCGTAGTCCACTTCCAGCGGCCCGAAATCGTCCGGGCAGTAGTTACTGGGCGACTTCGGGAAGAGCTTGCCGCACACGCGGCACTTGAGTCCGGTGACGAAATCGAGGCTGGCCACGATACGCTCCTGATGGATTGCCGCTTGCGGCTTCGCAATGGTGTCGGAGCATCTATCCAGTATTGGTGGTGAGATAAGAGAACGGCGGATGCGCACACCCGCACGAGATCTTATCTTCCCCGACCATACCGCAACCCGTCGTCGGGAGGCAGCGTTTGTCGGGCAGGAGTTAGCACCTGCACCTGGAATCGAACCGTGCGGTTCGATGCTCCGGCCGGTTGCTGTGGCTTCGTCGGGCCTGGCCCCTCAGCCACTCTGGATAAGATACTCACCAGTTTGTTCGGCCCATTCTTGCGAATGGGTGTGA
>JAYTUG010000529.1:0-15840 GCA_043744695.1 Gemmataceae bacterium | reverse complement strand
TCCATCATCCTTACCTGGTGACCGTGCTGGACTCTGGGCAGGAAGGCGACGAGTGCTACGCGGCGATCGACCTGCCGGCCGATTCGGGACCGCTCGATGCGCTGGTGCGCGACATCGGCCCGATGCCCGCCTTCCTCGCGGCAGAATACGGCCGGCAGTGTGCCGAGGCGTTGCGAGCGGCGCACGAACGCGGCCTGTCCCACGGCGACGTGCGGCCCCAGCACCTCCTCGTCGGGCCGATGACGACCAAGGCCGGACCGGACGGCACAACGAAGCGACGGCCGGCGCCGAACGCGGCCATCAAACTCGCCGAACTCGGGCTCGTTCCCATCCGCCCCGCCGCGGTGCTCGTTGCGCCCTCGATCGATGTCCTGCCGTATCTGGCACCGGAACGCCTCGAGGATTCGGCCCACGAACCGCGGGGCGATTTGTACTCGCTCGGTGCCACGCTTTACCACTTGCTCACGGGCCGGGCACCCCATGCCGGAACGTCGGCTACGGAACTGATTCAGAAGGTTCGCAGTTCGGAACCGGCACCGCTCGCCACGCTGCGGCCGGACGTGCCCGCCGGGTTCGCCGCTCTCGTTCATCAGTTGCTGAGTAAGCGACCCGACGACCGCCCCGCGACCGCTTACGATGTGGAACGGGCTCTCGTTTCGTTCTGCCGTCCCAGCCCGGTTCCTGCAACGGCTCCCAACTCGGGTCCCGTGCCGATGGCGATGGCCCACGACGATGAACCCGAGGCACCCCGGGCCGATGCACATCCTTCCGCCGCGGATGAGTGGGGAGCCGGCGATGCGTTCTCGACCTCCCACGCTTCCTCCGAACCCGTGCCCAAACGCAAACTCACGGCCCAGGACAAAACTAAGACGAAGATGATGGTGATTCTCGGCATCTGCTTGCACGTCTCGGGTGCGCTCCTTTTGGCGGCGATCTTCTTCGGGTGGTTCAACTCGCCTCCCGAACCCGAAGTGGCGCCGACGAAAAAAGAGAGCCCCAAAAAGCCGCCGAAACGCAACACGTGATATCGACCTCATGATCCCCTGCATCAGTCAGGTCACGACGCTGTCGACTTCGTTCGCGGACGACATCGCGAATGCCGCCGGGTCCGGCTTCACTTCGATTGAAGTGTGGTTGACCAAGCTCGAACAGCATCTCGAAACAAGCACTGCGTCTGAAACCGCAAAAGCCCTTGCGGGAAGCGGCATCGCGCTCGCCGCCGCCGCGTATCAGGGTGGATTGCTGCTCTCGGAGGGAGCCCAACGGCAGGCACACTTCGAACACTTCAAGAAGCGGCTCGACCTCTGCCAGCGGTTCGGCATTCCCGTCGCGATCCTGGTCGCGGACTTCGCGCAGAGCATCGATCCGCCGGCACTCAATCGGGCGATGAAGTCGCTGGTGGAGGCCGCTCGCTGGGCCGCGGGATTCGGCGTGAGACTCGCTCTGGAGTTTCACGGTGCCGACGCGTTTTGCAACTGTCTGGACACCGCGATCGCGCTTGTCGAACGGTGCGGCGAGTCGAACCTGGGCGTCTGCCTCGATGCGTTCCACTACGTGCAGGGGCCGAGTAAGGCCGAGGATCTGGAGCGGCTCACGCTTGCGAATCTGGCGCACGTCCAGGTTTGCGATGTGGCCGGGATGCCGCGCGAGTGGATGTCCGACTCGGACCGCGTGATGCCCGGCGATGGCGACTTCCGCCTCGAACCGATCCTCAAACGCCTCCGCACGATCGGCTACGGCGGTGCCGTGTCGCTGGAACTGATGAACCCGATGCTCTGGCAGGTGAAGGCGACGCAAGTCGTCGAGACTGCCAAACGTGCGATGGACCGCCTGCTTTCCCGATCGGAATAGACATCGGCCACACGGTGCTCCTCCCCTTCGACACTCGGGCCTCGGCCAATAAACTAGCAGTTGTAGCAGTGCCCACTCGCCTCACGATTGGGATTTTGAGGAACGCCGATGGATATTTTGGAACGGGCCGATCCGGCGGTGTTTGCCGCGATTGCGAGCGAACGCCGGCGTCAGCAAGATGGCCTGGAGCTGATCGCGAGCGAGAACTACACCAGTAGCGCGGTGATGGCCGCTCAAGGCACTTGCCTCACGAACAAATATGCCGAGGGGTACCCCGGCAAGCGCTACTACGGCGGCTGCGAATTCGTGGACGTGGTCGAGCGGCTCGCCATCGAACGCGTCAAGCAACTGTTCGGCTCCGATCATGCGAATGTGCAGCCGCACTCGGGCGCGCAGGCGAACATGGCCGTGTTCCTCGCCGCCCTCCAACCCGGCGATACGATCCTCGGCCTCGATCTGGCCCACGGCGGGCACCTCACCCACGGCATGCGGCTCAACTTCTCCGGCAAATACTTCCAAGTCGCCAGCTACGGCGTTCGCAAAGACGACCACCGCATCGACTTCGACGACCTCGCCAAGAAAGCCCGCGAGAACAAACCGAAGTTGATCATCGCCGGTGCGAGTGCTTATCCGCGCCTCCTGGATTTCGAGAAGTTCGCCGCTATCAGTCGAGAAGTCGGCGCGTTGCTCATGGTGGACATGGCGCACATCGCGGGGCTGGTCGCGGCGAAGTTGCACCCGGATCCGGTTCCCCATGCCGAGTTCGTGACGAGTACGAGCCACAAGACGCTTCGCGGGCCGCGGGCCGGGTTCATCTTGTGCCGGCAGGAATGGGCGGACAAAGTGAACTCGGCGGTGTTCCCCGGCGTGCAGGGCGGCCCGCTCATGCACGTGATCGCCGCCAAGGCGGTCGCCTTCAAAGAGGCACTCGAACCGTCCTTCAAACTGTACAGCCAGCAGGTGCTCGACAATGCGAAGGTGCTGGCGGAAGAACTGCTCCGAGCCGGCTTCCCCATCGTGTCCGGCGGCACCGACAATCACTTGATGCTCGTGGACGTGACGGCCAAGGGCGCGACCGGCAAGCAGGCCGAACACGCGCTCGACGCCGCCGGCATCACGGTGAACAAGAACATGATCCCATTCGATCCACGGAGGCCGCTCGATCCTTCGGGCATCCGGCTCGGCACGCCCGCCCTCACCACGCGAGGCATGAAAGAATCGGAGATGGCGCAGGTCGCGAAGTGGATCGCCGAGGTGCTCGCGAATCGCGAAGACGCCGAAGCTCTCTCCCGCGTTCGCGCGAGCGTTCTCGAACTCTGCCAGCACTTCCCCGCTCCGAAAGACGTCTGAGCGAGGACGGCATGGTCGGACTCGGTCTCCTCATTTGCTGCTTCCTCTTTTTCCTGATGCTGCCGCTCGGGCTGTTCCTGTTTACGTACATATTTCGGCAATCGTGCGTGCTCTCCGGCCTGTCGAAGCCCTCGGTCCTTTCCGCGACCGGTCACCTCTTCCTCATCACCGTCGCTCAGTTCTTCGCGGACCTGATTATGTTCCAACTCGTGGATTGGGGCTGCCGCAGCGCGGGCGTGCCGCAGTGGGAAGCCCGGGTCATCATCTTCTTCTTGTTCTTGCCGATCGACTTGGTGATCTCGTCCGGAATCCACGCGGGGTTGATGGGCATCCGCTTCGGCAAGGGAATCGAAGTGTGGTTCGTGCAGCGGCTGATTTATCTGTCGATCGTCGCGGCAATCGCCTTCGTGGCCGCAATCGTGTTTCTGGTTCGGGCGAACTGACGAGCTTCCGAAATAGAACCGCGGGCGAGCGACGCTTGGCTTCCGGGCGCGACTCGTGTAACCTCGACTCATCGAACCGAAGTCTGGAGCCGTGCCGATGCGTGATGCGATTGCTCTTTCGCTCGCCGGGCTTCTCGCGCTGGGCTGTTCCGGAAGCGAGTCATCGCCTTCCGACGTGGCGAAGGACGTGCCGAGTTCCCCGGTGGCGGCACCCCGGGCGCAAGCCGCTCCGGGCACGGATTGGCCAACGTTCCTCGGGCCGAATCGGGACAACGTCTCGAACGAAAAAGGCATTCTCGCACCGTGGCCGAAGGCCGGGCTGGGCAAAGTTTGGGACTGCCCGCTCGGCGTCGGGTACGCCCCACCGGCGATTGCCGCGGGGAAGCTCTACCACTTCGATCGCCACGACGACACCTGCCGGCTCACGTGCCGCGTCGCCACCACGGGCAAGCTCGTCTGGGAGTTCGACTACCCCACCAGCTACAAGGACTACTACGGATACGATCCCGGCCCCCGCGCCTGCCCCACCGTCGATGGCGACCGCGTCTACATCTACGGTCCCGAGGGAATGCTTTTCTGCGTGCGAGTCGAAGACGGTAAGGAAGTCTGGCGCTTCGACACGAAGGAGAAGTACCACTTCCACCAGAACTTCTTCGGCGTCGGCGGCGCTCCACTCATCGACGGCGACCTCGTGATCGTTCCGGTCGGCGGCAGCGATAAGGGGCCGCGCCCCGCGGACCTCCGCGTCGCCAAGCCCAACGGCACTGCCATCGTCGGCCTCGACAAGAAGACCGGCGCGGTGAAGTACGCGAAGGGGAACGACCTCGCCAGTTATTCCACGCCCGTGATTCGCACGATCGACGGCAAGAAGATGGGCCTCTACTTCGCCCGCGCTGGCCTGCTCGGCTTCGACCCGCAGACCGGCGAAACCGCGTTCCACTACAAGTGGCGCGCGAAGGATGAGGAGAGCGTGAACGCCGCCAACCCCGTGACCATCGGCAACCACGTCTTCATCACCGAGTGCTACGGCCCCGGCGCGGCACTGCTCGACCTCAAGGACGGCAAGCCGAAGGAACTCTGGACCGACTTCGAGAAGGAGAAGTTCGACAAGGCACTCATGTGCCACTGGAATACGCCGATCCACCACGCGGGCTTCGTGTATGGGAGCAGCGGCCGGCACGACAACGAGGCGGAACTGCGCTGCGTCGACCTCAAAACCGGCGACGTGAAGTGGCGGCAAAAGCGCACGTTACGCGGCTCGCTCCTCATGGTCGATGGCTATTTCGTCTGCCTTTCGGAGTACGGAACACTCTCGCTGTTGAAGGTGAATCCGGAGAAGTACGAAGAAGTGTCGAAGTACGAGGTGCCCGAGCTGCAGTATCCGGCGTGGGCCCCGCCGGTGCTCAGCGGCGGCCTGCTGTATCTTCGCGGTAAGGGCAAGCTCGTGTGTTTGGAATTGATTCCGGAGAAGAAGTGAAACCTGGGTAGTCCGCACTCTCCGAGTGCGGTCTTATCTCCAGTGTTGAGGGTGAGTCTCCGCAATCGCTTCGCACTCGGAGAGTGCGGACTACCAAGCGCAACCCTGGGAGCGCGGGCCGTCCCGGCCGCTTCCTCACGCGATCTGCACTTCCGCCGGTTGCAGCACGAATTCGTCCGCGCTTTCCGGCAAGGCCGACACCTTTAACTGCTTCACCCGCCAGCCCGGATGCTGAATCTGCCCCGTGAACGGCGGCTCGCCGGTCACGTTTCCCACCACGCGAATCGCAGACGGGTCGAAGCCCTTCGGCACGGTCGTGGTGTCGCCTTCGTTGCCGTTGAGTACCGTCTCGATGACGGCGTGCTGCTTCAGGGCCGCTTGCGCCTTCTTGTGAACCTCGCGAACAGCCTGACCAATTTGTTGGTCGGAGGCACCCTGGATGTCTTCAAGGAGGAAATCGACGAGCCGGGCCTCGGCTTGGAGGATGGCGAGCATGCGGAGTGCGGCCCCGGACGGCTTGAGAGGCTTCGGCGGCTCGATCGGCTTGATGTCGGCCCCGGCCAGAATCGCCTTCAGTTTCGCCGCGAACGCCGCGTCCGATTTCGAACGCTTGCTGAGTGCAAAGCCTTCCTGCGACGAGAAATAGACAAAAGCCGCGAGGAATCCGAGAACCAATCCCGCTGCCGCCCCGATCGCGTAATCCATGACTGAAGCCCCTGGTTGTCAGCCGCTTGCGGCTTCGCGTGTTGGTTTATCCGGCGCAGGCGAAGCCGCAAGCGGCAAGGCGGGAATTGGCAACCTGCGTTCCCTGCTCCGGTCGTTCCGGTTGCGGGCCGATCTTCCCAAGTCCGTTCCGTGCGAAACGTTGGTTCGCCCCTCCGATTGGAATAGAATCTCCGAATCGGTTCGATTTTCGGGTTCTGCCGGGACGATGAGAGGTAACGCTCGATGCGGCGAGACATGCGGGGTCGGGTTGTGCTGGTCACCGGAGCCTCGCGGGGCATCGGCAAACGGGCCGCTCAGCGGCTCGCGAAACTCGGCGCAAGACTCGCCCTGACGTCGCGTTCCGTCGAGGAACTCGACAAAATTGCCGGCGACTTGCGAGCCGCTGGAACCGAAGTCGAGACCTTCCCGGCGGACCTGACCGAGGCCGACGATCGCAGTAACATGGTGGAGGCGGTGATCCAGCGGTTCGGCGGGTTAGACGTGCTGCTGAACAGCGCGGGCGTGTGCAGTTTTGGCGAGTTCAGTTCCTCCTCGGAGGAAATCGCTCGTCGCGTTCTGGAAGTGAACTTCTTCGCGCAGGTGGAACTCATTCGGCTTTGCGTGCCGCACCTGATGCGAGCCGGAGACCGAGGTGGCCAGCCAGCGATTGTGAACGTGGCAAGCCTGTGTGGCCGATGGGGCATTCCGTCGCTGTCCGAACATTGCGGCAGCAAGCACGCTTTGGTCGGATTCACCGAGGCCTTGCGGTGCGAATTCGAGCGGTTCGGGATCGACGTGCTGTTGGTGTTGCCGGCGCTGGTTCAGAGCGACGACCTGAACCGGCACCTGCTCCGAAACGAGGGGAAGATTTACCTCGACTTCGAGGGGGCCCAACCCTCGGACGACGTGGCGGCGGTCGTGGTGAACGGCCTGCTGCGGAACCGGACCGAGTCGACGACGGGTTTCGTATCGTGGGGCGTCTGCCTCTTCCGACGACTCTTCCCGCGGAGCGTTCGCTTCTTCATGCAACGCAAGGTGTGGAAGTACGCCAAGCGGAATAGGTAGTCGCGACTCGATGGGGAGAGCGATGAGACAGGTTGGCGACTATCCGCTGTGGGTCGGAACGGCCCGCGACGCCCGGGACAACCAGGCGGTACATGCTGCCGGGATTGAAGCGATCGTCGATCTGGCCGCGGAGGAGCAACCGGCGAATCCGACCCGCAGTCTGACCTACCTGCGGTTTCCGATTGTCGATGGCGGCGGAAACGATCCGAAACTGTTGCGAAGTCTGATGGCCACCGTGACGAGCCTGATTCAGGAACGCATCCCGGTGTTGATCGCCTGCAGGATGGGAATGAGTCGTTCGCCGACAGTAGCCGCGATCGCACTGGGTGCCGTGTACGGGAAGTCGGCGGCCGAAATGATGAAGTTGATCGGTGGGCCTTGCGATGTGTCACCGTCGCTCATGAAGGAACTGGAGAACTTTGGCGGCGTGAGGTGAACCATGAGCCGGCCTACGAAGACGCTCGAAAAGGTACTTGGCGGTGCTTCGGACGGTAATATTCGATTTGAGGACATCTGCGGCTTGCTTCGCTATCTGGATTTCGACGAACGAGTGAGAGGAAGCCACCATATTTTCACGCGCGAGGGAATCGGTGAAATGCTGAACCTTCAACCGAAGGGTGGCGGAAAGGCAAAACCATATCAGGTGAAGCAGGTCCGAGAAGTGATCCAGCGGAATGGATTGTCTCTCAGATTTGTGGACGACAACGAATTAACGGAAACGGGAGACGACGATGAGTGAGTCGCTTCGCTACGAGATCATTCTGTACTGGAGTACCATCGACGATGCATTTATCGCCGAGGTGCCTGAGCTAGCAGGTTGCGCCGCTGACGGTGCGAACTATCAGGAAGCGCTAGCTGCTATAGAAGTCGTAATGAACGAGTGGATCGAAACGGCCAAGGAGTTGGGTCGTGCGATACCGGAACCGCGCGGTCGGCTGATGTACGCTTAATGTGAAGGGCCTCATTGCATGTGTGGAATCGCGGGAATGATCGATCTCTCCGGACGGCGGGCAGCGCCGCACGGGGCCGTCGCACGCATGGCCAAGGCCATCGTCCACCGCGGCCCGGACGAAGATGGCTTCCTCACCGGCACCGGCCTCGAACTCGCCAACACGCGGCTCTCCATCGTCGGCCTCGCCGACGGCAAACAACCCATCAGCAACGAAGCCCAAGACGTCTGGACCGTCTTTAACGGCGAGTTCTTCGACTATCCCGAGAAGCGCCGCGAACTCGAAGGCAAAGGCCACACCTTCCGCACGCACACCGATACCGAACTCATCCCGCACCTCTGGGAAGACCATCGCGAAAAGTTCCTCGACCACCTCAAGGGGCAGTTCGCGATCTGCGTGTGGGACAAGCGCACGAAGGAAATCGTGCTGGCCCGCGATCGCTCCGGCATCTGCCCGCTCTTCTACGCCGTTCGCCGACACGACGACACCGATTGGCTGCTCTTCGCCTCCGAAATGAAGGCGCTGTTCGCCTCCGGATTCGTCGAACCGAAGGCCGATCCGCAAGGGCTGAATCACGTCTTCACGTTCTTCGCGATGCCCGGACCGGTCACCGTGTTTCAAGGTGTCTCGATCCTGAGCCCCGGCAAATACCTCCACTTCAAGCTCGGCAACACGAGCCCCGCCGAGGCCCAAAGTCAACGCACCTACTGGCACCCGACCTACCCCGACCGCGGCCAGGAAGATTACGGCGCGGATGCCGATCGCGTCGTCGATGGCTTTAACGACGTGCTCTACAAGGCCATCGAGAAGCGGCTCCGGGCCGACGTTCCCGTGGTCTCGTACCTCTCCGGTGGCGTCGATTCGAGTCTCGTCGTCGCGATGGCGAACAAGGCGCTCGGCCGCCCGATCCCCACCTTCACCATTTCGGTTCAAGGCCACGGTCTGAACGAAGAGAGCGAGGCGTTGCAGGTCGCCAAGTATCTCGGCTGCACGCCGATCGTGGTGAAGAGCGGCCACGACGAACTCCGCATCGGGTACCCGGAACTCATCGGCGCGGCCGAGATTCCCGTCATCGATACGTCGTGCCTCGCCTTGTTGGAACTGGCCCGTTCGGTGCATCAGAACGGATACAAGGTCGCGCTCACCGGCGAAGGGGCCGACGAGTGGCTGGGCGGGTATTCGTGGTTCAAGATCAACAAGCTGATCGGCTTCATGGACAAGGTGCCGAGCCTGCCCTTCGGCGGCATGATGCGGACGCTGATCTTGAAGGCGACGGGGCAGCCCAACTTCTCGCTTCGCAACTACAAGTACACCCAGAAGCTGCTCGGGGGGCCCAACGGCTGGCTCGATCTCTACGGGATGATGAGCTTGAACAAGCTCCGCTTCTTCACGCCGGCCCTTCGGGAGGCCTCGCTCGCCCATTCGCCCTGGGACGACCTCGAGCTTTCTCCAGACATGAAGCGCTGGCATCCGTTCAATCGGCAGATGTACCTCGGTGCCCGCATCATGCTGCCCGGCCACCTCCTCGCCTCCAAGGGCGACCGCGTGGCCATGAACTCCTCGGTCGAGACGCGATACGCCTTCCTCGATGAGGACGTAATCGGGTACATTGCGAAACTTCACCCGCGGTGGAAGCTCCGCGGCGTGTTCAAGGATAAGTTCGTGGAGCGGATGGTGGCACAGAAGTGGTTGCCCAAGGAGATCGCGTGGCGACGGAAGAAGATGTTCCGCGCCCCGATGGATGCTTGGAACGACCCACCGACCGGCGGCTGGATCGATCAGGTGCTCTCGGCCGAGTCGATTCGTAAGGCGGGCTACTTCGACTACGACGCGGTGCAGGCGGCCCGGCAGAAGATCGGTACCATGCGCCGCGGCCTCGCCCGCACCGGACTCGAGATGGGAATCACCGGCGTGACTTCGACGCAACTGTGGCACCACCTGTACCTCGGCGGCGGCCTCTGCGACTTGCCTTCAGTAGTCGTCAAGTCGTCAAGTCGTCAAGTTTTGGAGACGGCTCCAACTGCGATTGCGGGATTGAGAGCTTGAAGACCTGAGGACTTGAAGACCAAACATGGGTTACGCCCTTCAAACACTCTGGCACGAACGACAGCGGTACGCATCCGGCGTGCTCGCGGTCACGTTCTCGGCCGTGCTCATCGCGCTGCAATGCGGCCTGCTCCTGGGCCTGTTCAAGATCACGTCCATCCCGCTCGACCAGACGCAAGCTGGCAAGGGCGAGGGCGTAGATATTTGGGTCGGGTCGAGCGGCACGCAAAGCGTGGACCTCGGCAAGCCGATCCCAGAATCTTATTTGACGCGGGTGGCCGGGCGGTCCGGCGTGGAGATGCCCGAGTTTTACATCGCAAACTTCGGGAACTTCACCAAGCCCGTCGGCGGCACCGAACTCTGTTACTTGCTCGGAAGCCGTATGGACCCAGACGCGCGGGCGACCGCCGGCGTGCTGACGCCCGAACTGCGGCTCGCACTCACCGAACGCAATACCATCGTGGTCGATGAATCCGACGTCACGCGGCTCAAACTCGACCACCCTACCAAACGGGCCAAAATCAACGGCAAGGAAGTCCGGCTCGTCGGCACCGTAAAAGGGTTAAAGAGCCTTGCGGCACCATGGGTGTTCTGTTCGCTCGATACGTCCCGGCACCTGCTTGGCTTCATTCTGCCGCCGGACCACGTGACGTATCTCGTCGCCCGCTGCGACTCGGCGGAACGGGCGGCCCAAGTCGTGAACGACTTGAAGGCCGAATATCCCGACGACATGTGCGCCTACAGCACGATTGAGTTCTCGACGGGCAGCCGGTGGTACTGGCTGCTGCGAACGAAGGCCGGAATCGCGATCGGTTACGCCGCCCTCTTGGGCCTGATCGTCGGCATGGTCATCACG
Source organism: Gemmataceae bacterium (assembly GCA_043744695.1). GTDB lineage: Bacteria > Planctomycetota > Planctomycetia > Gemmatales > Gemmataceae > Urbifossiella. The sequence continues at coordinate 5,097 of JAYTUG010000529.1, read as the reverse complement.
GCCCAGACGCTCTACTCCGCGACCGCGGCCAGCGCCAAGGAGTTCGCAATTCTGCTCGCGCTCGGCATCCCGCGACGGCGCATCATGATTATGGTTCTCACGCAGTCGTTCTGGGTCGGCATCATCGGCATCCTGTGCGCCTACCCGATCTGCCTGGGCCTACGCGAGATCGCCCGCCTCAGCAACACCGATGTCGATCTCCGTTGGGAGATCACCGGCGGCACCGCCCTCGTGACCATCGTCATGGCCCTCGGCTCCGGACTGTTCGCCATGCGAAGCGTTCGCAAGATCGAACCGATGGACCTGCTTCGCTAGTTGTTTGTTATTTGTTGTTGGTTATTGGTCGGCATTGGCACGCGGAGATTTCGATCATGGCGTTCATTCGCTTCCAGGATCTCGATGTCTACAAGCTCTCCGAGAAGCTTGGAGATTCGATCTGGGACATTGTGAACGGGTGGAGCATCCTGGCCCGCGACACGGTCGGTAAGCAGTTGATCCGCTCCGCCGACAGCGTCGGTGCGAACATCGCCGAGGGGACGGGAAGGCCGACCTTCAACGACAATCGACGCTTTGTGGGAATCGCCAGAGGTTCGCTGTACGAAACCCAGCACTGGTTGCGCCGCGCGTTCAAGCGCAAGCTCCTGAAGGTGGAGCAGACCGCTGAGCTTCAGGCAGTTCTCGATAAACTCGGTCCGAAGCTGAACGCCTACATGAAGTCGATCGGTCCAAAGCAGCCCAAATAACGAGCAACCCCATAACCAAAACGACATGAAGTCGATCGGCCCAAAGAAGCCCAAATAACGAGCAACCAATAACTAACAACGCCCATCTGAACTGACCTGAGAGACATGACAGCGACCTTAACAACACCCGCGCTAAGAGGCGTCCACATCACCAAGACTTTCGGTGATGGGGCGAAGCGCCGCATCGCGCTCGACGACGTGTCGATCGATCTCCAGCCGGGGCAATTGTCTCTGCTGATGGGTCCGTCCGGCAGCGGCAAATCGACGTTGCTTGCCATCGCCTCCGGATTGCTCGAACCCGACTCGGGTCAGGTTCTGGCCGAGGATCGCGGCGAACTTCGCGACGTGTGGGCGATGACGGCGAAGCAGCGCGAGGATTTCCGACTTCGCACGACCGGATTCGTCTTTCAAGGATACAATCTATTCCCGGCCCTCACCGCGAGGCAACAACTCGAGATCGTCCTCAAGTGGGGCGGGTACGCCGGCACGTGGGAAGCTAAGCGGCAGGCGGACGCGATGCTCGAACGGCTCGGGCTCGCACCCAATCGCCACAAGAAGCCGGCCTACCTTTCCGGCGGCGAGAAGCAGCGAGTCGCCATCGGCCGAGCGCTCGTCAAGAACCCGAGCTTTATGTTCGCGGACGAACCGACGAGTGCATTGGATTGGGAGAACGGGCAGAAGGTGATGGAACTGTTGCGGGACGCGGCGCACGAACGCGGCGCGTCGATTCTGGTCGTCTCGCACGATCATCGCTTGCTTCCCTACGTGGACGTCTATTACCATTTGGAAGACGGCCACCTGGAACAGCGACCGTTGGCTGCTATGGGTCATTAGTTGATGGTTATTCGTTATTCATTCTCATTACTGGTTCTCTCCTGGCTGTGACGCCGCGAGGCGCAGACGACCAAGAACCAAGAACGAATGACCAACAACAGCGAAAGAGGGTGCCTCATGTTGCGAAAGATCAAGCCGCTGCTCTTCGTCCTCGGCGGATTGCTGGTCATCGGCAGCCTGCTCGGAGCGCGATTGCTCACGCACGGAGCCGGCGGTGCCACCACGGAAGCAGCCAAGCCCCCCGGACCAACCAATGGCAAGGATGGCTCCGGGCCGGTCGTCCTCGGCACCGTGGATAGCAACCCTTCGCCCATCGGGTTCTTCCTACCTCCGGTGTTGCAATCGGGCCAGATCGTGAAGGTGTTTGTCGAGCCCGGCCAGGAAGTAAAGCTCCGCGAGTATCGGCTCTTCGGCGGGAAGATCACCGTCGGCGACCCGCTCTACAAGTTCAACACGCAGATGCTCGAAGCCAAGCTCACCGATGCCCAGCGCGCCGTCGATGTCGCCGTGGCCAACGTCCGCGTAGCCACGGCGAAACAGGCCCAGCACAAAACCAGCATCGATGGACAGAAACTGAAGATCGACGTCGCGACCGATCGAAAGGCCCGCACGTATCGAGGCTACGAAGTTTATGAAGCCAACTTCCGAGACCTGCACAAATCGGAACCCGAGGCTCGGATCAAAGAGCTACTGAAGAACGATCCGGAGTTCTTCAAGATCGAGACGGCCTGGCGAACGGCCGTCCTGGAACTTCGAGCGGAAGAAGAAGTCCTGAAGGGCTTGGAGTCGGCCGACGTGGGTGCGGTGATCGCCATCGCCCTGGCTGAAGTGCGGCGCTATGAAGCTCTGGTGGACGAAGCCCGCACCGCGATCGACCTCTGCACGATCCGCACCATGATGCCCGGTACAATCGAACGCGTGAATTGCGGGCTCGGCGAGACCATCGGCATCAGCACCCGCACGCCCGCCGTGATCCTCGTTCCCGCCGGACCGCGCATCGTGCGGGCCGAGATCGAGGCGGACTTCGCCCATCGCGTGGGCCGCGACAAGATCGGCAAAGAAGTCACGATTTACGACAACACCGATCCCAAGATCACGTACAAGGGGAAGGTCGAACGCATCGGCGACACCTTCCTGTTCAAGCGTTCCAACGGCGACAGCATGGTGCCGAGCGATACCCGCGTGCTCGAAGCGATCATCGTGGTGGAGAACTCGAGCCCGGCCGGCATGCCGCCGCTCCGCGTGGGCCAGAAGGTTCGCGTTAACCTCGGGCAATGATGCTCGAACAATCCTATGCCGCGTGCCGTGCCGTCACTCGCCGCGCGAACAGTTCCTTTCCACTGGCGTTTCGACTGCTCAGCTCGGACAAACGCCGTGCGATGGATGCGCTCTACGCCTTCTCCCGGATCTCCGACGACATCGCGGATGAACCCGGCGAACCGCAGGCCCGGCGCGAAGCACTTACCGCCTGGCGCAAATCGCTCGACCCGACGCTGTCCGGCAACTATTCGCATCCCATTCACGCTGCACTTCAAGACACCGTTCGACGCTTCGCGATTCCCACGCGGTACCTCTACGACGTGATCGACGGCGTCGAGATGGACCTCGAACCGCTCCGATTCGAGACGTTCGAACAACTCGAACCGTACTGTTATCGCGTGGCTTCGGCAGTGGGTCTGGCCTGCGTGCGGATCTGGGGGCTCAAGCCCGGTGCGTCCTTCGCCGATTCCGACGTGCCCGCGAAGGCCGCGGGGATCGCCTTTCAACTCACGAACATCGTTCGCGACCTGGGTGAAGACGCCGATCGCGGGCGCGACTATGTCCCGCGCGAAGATCGCGAGCGGTTCCCGAACCGTCGCGACTTGATGCAGTTTCAAATCGAACGCGCTCGCGGTTACTACAAGAAGGCGGCGGCACTCGATGGCCTGCTCTCAACCGAAGGCCGTGCCATCTTCCGCGTCATGAGCGGCAGCTACCGGGCGCTGCTGGAAGCGATTGCGAGACGACCCGAGGCGGTGTTCGAGCGGCGCGTGCGGGTGCCGCGCTGGCACAAGGGGTTGATCTTTCTCTCGGCGTGGCCGGTGAAGTGGGGTTGGTTGTGAACGAACGCGTGGTCGTAATTGGTGGCGGGCTCGCAGGGCTTGCAGCCGCCGCAGCCCTGGCTCCGCGCGGGTTCCACGTCGCGATTCTCGAATCGCGGCAGCGCCTCGGCGGACGGGCCAGTTCCTTCACCGATCCGAGCACGGGCCAACTCGTCGATGCCTGCCAGCACGTGACGATGGGATGCTGCACGAGCTTCGATCGCTTCTGCCGCACGGTCGGGATCGATGGCTTTCTCGCGCCGCAACCCAAGCTGCATTTCGTCACGGCGGATCGCCGAACGAGTGTCTTCAAGGCCGACCCGTGGCCGGCTCCGTTCCACCTCGGGCGGGCACTGCTCGGCGCGCACTACCTCACGCCGCTCGATAAACTCCGCGTGGCGTGGGGGCTCCTCGCCATGCTCCGCGAGCGGCCCGACGCCGACCCGCCACTCCTCAACTGGTTGAAGTCGCACCGGCAAAACGCGCGAACCATCGACCGATTCTGGGCCACGGTTCTCGTGAGCGCCTTGAACGAATCCATCGATCGGCTCGGTTTCAAGTACGCTCGCAAGGTGTTCGTCGAAGGCTTCATGCGAACGCGCGAGGGCTTCGTGGTTCACGTGCCGACCGTGCCGCTCGGACGATTCTACGGCGAGGAACTCCGCGGCTGGCTCTCGAAGCAGGGCGTGGAACTCCGCGAGAACGCGGCCGTCCGCAAGCTTCAACTCCACGGTGGAATTGTCTCGGAGGTCGTGCTTCGCGATGGCACCGCCCTCGCCGCCGATTGGTTCGTGCTGGCGGTGCCCTTCGAGCGCGTCCTCGATCTGTTGCCGGAGGAACTGGCTGCGTTGCCCTACTTCGCGAACCTTCAGCACCTCGCGCCCTCGCCCATCGCGAGCGTTCATCTCTGGTTCGACCGGCCCGTCATGACGATTCCGCACGCGGTGCTCGTCGATTGTCTCGGGCACTGGGCGTTCAATCGAGGCGAGGTGCTGCCCGGCGAGCATTACGTTCAGGTCGTGATCAGTGCCGCGCGGTCGGTGTCCGAACTCAGCCGCGAGGAACTCACGCATCGAATCGTGGAGGAACTCGGCACCCTCTTCCCCGCGACTCGCGCGGCGAGTCTGCTTCGCTCGAAAGTCGTGACCGAACGCACGGCGACGTTCAGCGCCGTGCCCGGCGTGGACCGCTGGCGACCGCTTCAAGCCTCGCCCGTTCGCAATCTCGTACTCGCCGGCGATTGGACCGCAACCGGTTGGCCCGCGACGATGGAAGGAGCGGTGCGAAGCGGCGACCTCGCGGCCGAAGCGATACTCGACCGACGGACTCACCCCCTACGGGTGTGCCAACCATTCTTGGAGTTTCCCAGATCGACCTCCGGATGAGGGCTTCCACACGGTGGAAACACGAGGTGAGGTCGAGAGTGACCACATAGAAGT
>JAYTUG010000528.1:0-4019 GCA_043744695.1 Gemmataceae bacterium | reverse complement strand
CCCGCCATGCGGAGCATGGTTTCGACGAAGTTGCCGCCCTTCCCGCCCGAGCCCCAAACGCCATACAGGCCGCAAGTGCGAATCACGAGGTTGCCGGGATCGGCCGCGAGTGCCACATATTCGCCCGCCAACTTGCTAATACCGTAGACGCTCACGGGGCCAGGAGCATCCGTCGCTGCGAAGGGTGCGGTTCGAGAGGCGTCGAGGCCGAACGCGTAATCGGTGCTGAAGTGGACGAGCTTGCAGTTCCCCTCGCGGCAAGCCAGGGCGAGCGCCCGCACGCCCCAGGCATTGACCGCGAAGGCGGCATCGGGCTCCGCTTCCGCCAGATCGACGAAGTTGTACGCGGCACAGTTGATCAGTACGTCGGGTCGAAGCGACCGAAGTGTCGAAGAAATGCTGCCGGGCTTCGCGAGGTCGATGTCGGCCCGCGTGAGTGGTACGACCTCACCCGCGAGTCGCGGGGTGAGATCGCGGCCGAGTTGACCCTGGGAACCGAGTACGGCGATCTTCATGGGATCGTTCGCCAATGCAGACCGCCGGCAAGCCGGCGGCTAAATGAGCGACCGCGTTACTTCTTCGGTGGCACCGGCGGGGCTTCTGCCTTCAGGAACGTCTCGTTCGAGCCTTCGATGCTCGTGGTTTGAGTCTGGTCGAGTTCCACCTTGGTGTCGGTGCCGCCGATGGTCACGGTCAGATCCCCGCGGAGCTTGAGGAAGATCTTGGCTTCCTCGACGCGGCCCGTGACTGGGTTGTACAGCACGTAGCTCTGCTGGCCTTGATCGAGCGGCTTCGATTCCATCTTGCCGTCCTTGATCTTGAAGAGCAGTCCGTCCGTGTTCTCGGTCGGCGGTTTGTAGGTCAAGGTCGTAACCACGTCGATGCGGTCGAGGTGCTTCTTCGCCGCGTCCTTGCCCATGGAAGTGAACTTGTAGGTCACTTCGTAGGAGCCGATGGGCCCGAGGCCGAGGGTCTGCTTCTTTTCCCACGTTTCTTTGACGGCCTTCGGCGCGTCCGGGATCAGATTGTAAGTCGGGTCGGCCATCTGCTTGAGTGCGTCGTCGGTCATGATCTTCTTGAGCAGGCTATCCATTTGGGCGTTGCCGGCCCCGAGCTTCTTGATGAAGTCGTCCTTGCCGTCCACCTTCTCGATTTTCCAGTCTTTGGTGTTCAACGTGACGTTGAACTCGGCCCCTTCGAGGTTCTTGAAGAAGTCCATGAGCCCGGGGTTGCCGGCCGAGCCCGCCTGATCCTTCTTCGTCGAGTCGTAGGAGATCGGGTTGCCCGAGATGTCGATCGACATCTTGAGCCCTTCGATCTTCTGCTTGAGGGTCCACTTGTCGCCCTCTTGCTTCTCGGGCGTCCACTTGAAGTAGAACGTGCTGTCCTGCTTCTGGGTCAGGTCTTGGCCTTGGACCTTGATGACCTGCGTCACGTCGGTCCGCATCATCTGGTAGAAGGCTTTGTCCTTCTCCAGTTTCAGTTCGAACTTGGACTTATCTTGAGCGGTGACGGTGGCCACCATGGCCACGGCGAGAAGGGCGGCGACGCCCAGACGAATGCGGAACACGGCAATACCTCCACGGTGTCCAGAGGAAAACGTTTCGCTGTTCTACCCGAAGCGCTGCGGGAAACAAGGGACGTGGAAAAACCGAGGCGAAGGAGGGTGAGTCCCTAAAATGGACCCATCGAAGCCCACCCCTTTTCACGGGCTCGCTCGATTTCGAACCTTGGAGCCCCGTCGATGCCTGCTGAAACGCTCGAATTCAAAGCCGAACTCAAACAACTCCTCCACCTCATCACGCACTCGCTGTATTCCGACCGCGAGATCTTCCTCCGCGAACTGATCTCGAACGCATCGGATGCGATCAACAAGGTGCGGTTCGACTCGCTCGCCAATGCCGAGCGGCTCGAAGGCAACACCGATTGGAAGATCAAGATCGCCCCCAACAAGGACGCGAACGCGCTCACGATCTCGGACAACGGCATCGGCATGTCGCGCCAAGAAGTCATCGACCACCTCGGCACCGTCGCGCAGTCCGGCACGAAAGCCTTCCTCGAAGCGGCCAAGCAAGCCGGCAAAACGGGCGAAGCTCCGGGGCTCATCGGGCAGTTTGGCGTCGGCTTCTACTCCGCGTTCATGGTCGCGGACAAGGTGAGCGTGCTCACCCGCGGACCGTCGATTGGTAGCCCGCACTCGCCGAGTGCGGAAGCCGCTCCCGGAGGGAGCGGACTACCAACGGCCACCTTCTGGGAATCGGATGGCCAGGGTGCCTACACCGTCGAGCCGCAAGAGAAGGCCACCCGCGGCACCGACGTCACCTTGCACCTGAAGGAAGACGCCAAAGACTTCCTCGACTCCTGGAAGCTGCGCTCGCTCGTCAAGAAGTTCTCGGACTTCATCGAACACCCCGTCGTGATGGACGAGGAAGAGGAAATCGAGGGTAAGAAGGAAACGAAGGAAGTGACGCTCAATAGCCGCAAGGCGATTTGGCTGCGGAACAAATCCGAAGTGAAGCCCGAGGAATACGACGAATTTTACAAGCAAATCAGCCACGATTCCGACGCGGCAGGCGCGACCATTCACTATTCCACGGAAGGGAAGTCCGAGTTCAAGGTGCTCTGCTTCATCCCGGCTCACAAGCCCATGAGCATGGATTGGGAAGAGCCGACGACCGGGCTGAAGCTCTACGTGCAGCGCGTGCTCATCATGGAGCGATGCGAGCAACTGCTGCCGTTCTACCTGCGGTTCGTGAAGGGCGTGGTCGATTCCTCCGACCTGCCGCTGAACGTGTCGCGCGAGATTCTGCAATCGAACCCGCTGCTCGAGAAAATACAAAAGAGCGTGGTCAAGAACATCCTCGACACGCTCGCGGGAATGAAGAACGTCGAGTTCGAGAAGTACCTCGCCTTCTACAAGGGGCTCGGGCCGGTACTCAAGGAGGGGCTCACCCGCGATTGGGCGAATCGGGACAAGATCGCCGACCTGCTGCTCTTCGATTCCGCGAACACGGAACCCGGGAAGTACACGACGTTCGCCGAATACGTCGAGAAGATGCCGGAGGATCAAAAGGAGATTCACTTCCTCATCGGCGACACGATCGAGCAATTGCGCCGTTCACCTTACCTCGAATCGTTCAAGGCACGCGGGCAGGACGTACTCTTGCTCGCCGATCCGGTCGACGAGTTCGCGCTGCCCCAACTCGGCGAATACAAGGGCAAGCGACTTCAGGCCGCGGACCGCTCCGAGGCCGCTACCGATGCCGAGATTCCTCCCGAGTTGAAGGAACGCTTCGCGGCGGTGATTGGGGTCTTCAAGGAGAAGGTGCCCGAGGTTTCAGACGTCAGGCTGACGAAGCGGCTGACCGAAAGTGCGTCGTGCCTCGTGGCCGATGCCGAGGCGATGAGCGCCCATATGGAACGAATCATGGAGCGGTTCGGCCGCGGCGAAGGCGGTTCGAAACGCATCCTGGAACTGAACCCGGACAATCCCGCGGTGTCGGCCATTCGCGACCTCCACGCCGGCAACGCCTCGGACCCGCGCCTCGAATCGTACGTGCGGCTGCTCTACGAGCAGGCCGTGATCGCCGAGGGCTCGAAGGTTCTCGATGCGAGTTCGTTCGCCAAGCGAATCAACGAACTGATCGCTCGGGATGGGAAGGTCTGAGCCGCAGATGGAACGGGCAACTGCATCGTGAAAGTGCCCCGAATTGCCAGCCCGGGGAGTTTTTGTCTCAGGTCAGGAAATCATAAGAGCGGTTCGGCACATTCAAGACGCAACACCCGGGCAACTTCGCGACGGCGTTGCGGCTGGCGGCGTGGAGCCTGATGCGGAGCCACAGTTATCTGGGGTCGTACCTGCGTCGTCAGCGGTCGCGGCTGGGCGCGCCCAAGGCGATCACGGCGACGGCGCACAAGCTGGCGCTGATTGTCTTATTCCCAGCATCCTCTGTCGTGACACAAGTTGGCCTTGAGGAAAATCGTCCGAATTCTGGAGGATAAGCGCTTCAACGCCGTTC